>NZ_JBHSMH010000017.1:0-108104 GCF_042655365.1 Cohnella suwonensis
CGATTGTTTGTTTCTTACGCTCAATGTTCAGTTTTCAAAGAACAATTTTGTTTCTTTTTTCATGTCGTCCGCGTTAACAGCGACTTGAATAATATATCACAGTTCGTATCTTTAATGCAAGCACTTTTTTTAAGTTTTTTGCATTTCCGATTTTCTCACCGTGTCCGCGTCGTTTGTCTTTTTCAGCGGCGAGATATAATTTATCACAGAACGAATGCCTAAGTCAACACTTCATTCGACATTTTTTATAGCTTCTTTTCATTAGGCTTTCGCGGCGTATCTGAGCTCCAACAATCCGCCGTATCCTAGCGGCGACGACCTGGCGATTTCCCTGATACAGCCACGGCTGACGAGTTTCTGCAGAAGAACGGACAGTTCGAGCGAAAGACCCGCCAGATCGGGATGAAGCTTCAGTTCCGCGGGCGTCCATCCTTCCGTCCGGCTCTCGATCAATCGAATGAGCAACGCGCACGACGACTCCATCTTGTTGAGCATCGAGAACTCGCAAGCCAGCAGAACCAGTTGCACTCTTTGCTCGAGCGTTTCCCTGCTCGTCGTTAATTCCTCGAACAGCTTGTAGATACCGGGATTGACCCGTCTCATCTGCTCCCATACCGTAAGCTCCGGATGCATCCCTTCCTCTACGAGCACAATATGCGCCCAATAATGAAGGGAAGATAACACGTTGGAATATGCGTCGAGCGCTTGACCGTCCTTCAAGTCTTGCTTCGCCTGCAAATAAGAACGGACGAACCGAGAAAATTCGCTCAGCAGCTTTCTCTCCCGCATCACCGGAGACCAATCCATTAACCGTGTACGAAGCTTCGCCAAATAACCGTCTTGATCGATCAAGTCGTCCCCCTGCAGCAACCAATAAATCACGTTACGATTGGAACCGCTTACGATCCAGCTTTCCAGTTGCTCCGGAGTTACGCGCCTCACGAGTATCCGATGCTCGTTCCACATCCAATGCTCGGTTTCCTTGGCCGGATCGGCCGCGTTCTTAACGACGAGCGCCAAACGGTCCATGCCGTCGATGAGCGGTTGGTAGGAAAACGGGTTCCCGACGAGCAGAAAGCTCACGAGCCCTTCCTCTTTGCCGATCAACTTCAAGAATGCGTCTTTTTGCGATTGCGACACGTTTTATTCACATCCTGTTCTTAACGCAACCCTCCCCGGAACGCCGAGGTGGTCTGCTCCAAAAATGTAAGATATAATGGAATACGCGAATATGGTTAAGTTCTACAATGGAACTCGCGTTTCCTGCCGGGAATCGCGAATCGCCACAAGATAGGGGATAATTCGGCATGAAATGGAAAGCGAGCAAAATCTCCACGATGCGTACTTGGGGTCTTCTCCTCGTGCTTCTCGGGATGGGCGTCATGGTGTTCGGGACAAGCGGCATTCTGCTGTTCGGCAACGTGGGCAAAGTAATCGCCGCCGTGTTCATGGTCATCGGGTTGATCAGTTGCTTCATCAGCATGGGCATTTACTTCTACGTCGGCGTCTTATCGACGAGCGCGCCGGTCATCGATTGTCCGGAGTGCAACAAGAAAACGAAAATGCTCGGTACGACCGACCGTTGCATGTACTGCCATACGATCTTGACTTGGGACCCGTCGGCCGCGACGGACAAAGGCTCGGAAATTCCCGTAAGCCCGGAAGCCTAACGAACAGAGATAGCGAAAACCCTCCGGACGATTGCGGTCCGGAGGGTTTTCGTTTAAGGGTACTGAATGAAATTATGGCCCGCTTTGCAACGCTTGATCCAGCGCCGCCCAAACATCCTGCGATTCGAAGCCGCGCCTCCAAGACGCGACTCCGGCCAAGTCGTAATCATTAGCCAGCTTAGCACGCGCGACGATCGTCGACGCATCCTCGATCCAGATCTTCTTGACGGCGTTGCCGTCTTTGAAGGCGACGTACTTCTGTCCGGTTTCTTCGGATAGCGCCGGTTTCAGTTTCTTCTCCGCGATAAGCGCGTTGACGGCGTCCATGTCCATCGTCTTGGAGGAAACCTTCGTCCCGCCTTTGCCGTCCGGCTCCTCCGTCCAGATTCGCGTATAGAACGGCACGCCCAAGATCAACTTGTCGGAAGGTACTTGATCCTCCTCCAGTATGCGCTTGACCGAGTTCTCCGCCCAAGGCAAGGAAGAAACCGAGCCCGCCTCTGGACTGGACGCCCAATGTTCGTCGTAAGCCATCACCATCATGTAGTCGACGACGGCGCCCAGCTTGGCCCGATCCAAGAACGCGGACCACATCTCGCTACCCGACTTCGGCGTCACGTCGATCGAGACGACCAAGTTCTGCTCGTGCAACAACGGCGTCATCTCCCGGACGAATTGAACGAGATTTTCCTTGTCCTTCGTGTACACGTTCTCGAAGTCGATGTTTATACCTTGCAGCTTGAACGTTTTCGCGTAAGCAAGCAATTGGCGAATCATCGCCGATCGTGTCTCGAAGGAGGAGAGCGCTTCGTGCGTACGGTCGGGCTCGAATCCGTTGCTGAACATGCCCCAGACTTGTATGCCTTTCGCTCTTGCCCACGAAGAGTAGGCCGCGTCACCTTTGCTTCTGATGCTGCCTTTGCCGTCGATGAGCTCGAACCACGAAGGGCTTACGACGTTAACGCCGGTCAACTCTCCGATCTGGTCCGTATCCGGATTTTTGGTATATACGGCTTCCCAAGTCAGATTTATCCGCTTCCCTGCCGTATGCCAAGCGACGAAAGGCTCTTCAGTCGCCCCCGTCAAGGGCACTTGCTCGATGGAAAGCAACGTCACGCCGACTTTGGCGACGTAACCGATATGTCCGTTCTCGGATTGCGCCTTGTACCAACCGTCCTCTTCTCCCCATAACCGAATGCCCGCGCCCGCATCCAAACGCTCCACGATCGCGAACTTTTTGCCCGCTCCTTCGCGCAGCTCGATGCCTTTCTTCTTGCCGGCAGTCACCTCGGCGCGCTGAACCGCTTCGCCGGGCATCAGCAACGTCACGATATCACCCGCATTGCCGATCTCCACCTTCAACCCGAATAGCTCGGTCAATGGCGCGACCGGCAGTAATACTTTGCCGTCGACGTTCTTGGCCGCAAACCGCAATGCGGTAGGTTTGCTGTTTAATGTCGCGTCCAAAGCCCCTGTTTTGAAGTGCAGCACTTCTTTGTCCGACGTCAAAATGATAGAGTCCGTCTTCTTCTCGTAGGCGACGCCTTCTCCTAACAACGAACGGGCCGTATCGAGAGGGATCAGCAGCCCCTCGTCTTTGCCGTCGGCGTATTCGCCGGTCCATGCGCCGTCCGCCATGATCGCATGAGGCTTGGCCGTATATTCGGGCGTCGCGAACGAAGTATTTCCTTCGAGCGACGATCTCCACCACATCGCGGCCGCCAACGCGAATGCGAAACAAAGAACGAGTCCTATCCAACGGCCCGATCGCCGGCGCTTCTTGCGCGGACCGGCAGCGAGGTCGGTATGCAATTGCGTTCACTCCTTCTGTCCTTCTGTCCTTCTGTCCTTCTGGATGAAAGCCTGTCTTTATAGTGAGAACGATATATCGTCTCTTAAAGTTGCTAGTTTGACTTGTCCGAATCCAAACAAAAAGCACGCGAAGGCGTTAGCGACCTTTCAGCGTGCTTTGTCCGACTTGCTTGCGTTCGAATCCGAAATTTCAAGAATGCATTCCTTTGCATGCCGGGCAAGTCCCGTAAATCTCGAGCCTGTGACCGATGACGGTGAAGCCGGTCGACGACGACGCCGCGCGCTCTACTTCGAGTACAGGCGGATGATCAAAATCGACGATCGTCCCGCACTTCGTGCACGTCACGTGGTAATGATCCGACATATCCGCGTCGAAACGGCTGGAATCGTCGCCGTATTTCAGTTCTCGAACGAGTCCGGTATCCACGAACACCTTCAGGTTATTGTATACGGTTGCGACGCTTAAGCTCGGAAATTGGGGGGACAACGCTCTGAAAATGTCGTCCGCCGTCGGGTGAGTATAGGATTCAATCAAATATTGAAGAATCGCGTATCGTTGCGGAGTCATCCGGACGCCGCCCGATTTGAGCTGGTCCACGGCATGCTCGACCTTGGATTCCATGCTCTCACAGCCTTTCGTTAATAACGTCTGCTCATCGAATGCGCATCGACGATGCCATGTCTTTATTCTATGGCTCCCGTTCGACCGTTGTCAATGGAATATCCATCCCCGCGTGGCGGCTCTAGCTCCCTTTTCGATGATCCGCCCGGTTCTCCCATATCCATAAAGCGATACCCGCTCCTACGAGAAGGACGGCACCGACCATCGCACCCGACGAACGAAACAGACGATTCATAAAGTTGTCCCCGACGATGCCGAGAAGAACGACTCCCGCTCCGACGAGCAGGATCATGCCGAGGGGAGAAAAGCTCCGGTGCGTTTGGCCGTCGTTGGGACGAAGATGACCATTCGCTAGCGGAACCGATTGTTGCGGTCGACCAGCCGGCACCTCTCCCGGAGGGTATTCAACGAACGGAGCGCTCGGAGGATACGGAGGCAACGATTGAGTGGCAAGCGCGGCTTGCGCGAATTTACGCTCGTTGACGGCTTCGGTGCTCTGGATCGCGTCGAACAAACTATAGAAATAGATGATCGGCATCAGCAAGCTGAGGAGGACGATGGACAACACGTTGTCCCCGTCGATCGACACGTACACGATGCCCAAAATATTCATGGCGATGAGCAGCATGATCACGATCGCTTTCACCATTAGTCCGAGATACATGTGGCCGATCCCCGGCACGAAGAAGGCAAGACTTCCGGCGATCCATTTTTTCTTTCTGGCCGGTTGCGCTACGGGGTAGTTCATCGTTTTCCCTCCAAATTGGCTACCTATTCTACCGCGACTCCAATGACGCCTTGTATCTTGCTGAGTTCGTCCGCGACTTCAAGCAAATGTCCCTTGTCCGGAAGCACGACGGTCATCGCGATGCGGCGTTGCTTTGCCTCGGGATCGTCCGACGAATACTCGGATTCCGCGAATCGTACCTTGACGAGCTTCACTCCCCGTGCGGTAAGCAGCCGCTGAACGTCGTCGATCCGCAGTCCGTCGCCCGACGTCGTAATCGTGAACGAGCAATCGCTGCGATGGTTGACGAATCTTTTCTCCACGATGTTAAGTCCCCACAAGATCAGCAGCACCATAATTACGGAGAAGACCGCCGGCAGGTAAAATCCCGCTCCGACCGTCAAACCGATGGCCATGACGACCCAGATGGAGGCCGCCGTCGTCAAGCCCGTGATCGATTTGCCGGTGAACAGAATCGTGCCCGCCCCGAGGAAACCGACGCCGGTGATGACCTGCGCGGCCAACCGGGCCGGATCGAGCCTGACGTTAGGCTCGTTCACGAAGTCGGCGAATCCGTACATCGACAGCATCATGATCAGGCAAGAGCCCAAGCAGACCAACGTGTGGGTCCGCAATCCCGCGGCGTGGTTTTTGCGTTCCCTTTCGAATCCGATCAAACCGCCCAACAATACGGACAATAACAACCGGATAATCAGATGCGCGTTATCGATTTCCCATGGGCTATTCAAAAGCATCACTTCCGGAAGCGTTATTTTCATTATTGTAGCACGCGGGAATTTGGCCATTCAACGGTTTTTCGGCGGGGACGAACCTAGTCTTAAGTCGAGTTGCCGTCATCGGATACCCTCTCCTCAGCAGCTTCTTCTGGCTCGCGTACGAGTCGAAGCAGCACGATGCCGGGCATCGGCTTGATCGTGTCCCTGCCTTGAAACCCGAACCGTTCGTAGAGGGAGATCGCCGGTAAATTACGCACTTCGGCGGTGACGGTCCATACCTTCTTCTCTTGGATCGATAACAGGCTTTCCATCAACCTTGTCCCGATACCCTTGCGATGATGGTCCGGGTGCACCATCAGCCTGCATACCGTCCACGTCTTACCGTCGTTTTCGTACGAAACGGCGCCTATCAGCTCCCCCTCTTCGTTCCCGAAGCCGATAAAGCTTTCGCCGCAAGATTGCAACGTCTCGACCGTATCCCGAAGAGGCGGCAACTCCGACACGCCGATCAGAGACGCCTCCGCCCTGTAGGCCGGATGCTGCAACGCCCATACCGCTTCCGCCGTTTCCCGGTCTCGAATATCCCGTTCGTGAATGCCGACCATGCGCATGTTCCTTTCTTCAAGCAAAAACGTCTTCGGCGTCCTTGGGCGCCGAAGAAGCTTTGCGGAGGTATCTGAGGAGTAAAAAGCGGTAGAAATTGATACGAACCGATATTCGAACAAAACGGCAAATCCGCAGAGAGCGGATTTGCCGTCTTGATTCGTCTATTAGGCGTTCAGGCGCTCGACAAGCAGCTTGTTGACGAGTCCCGGGTTCGCTTTGCCCTTCGTTTCCTTCATGATCTGCCCGACGAGGAATCCGATCGCTTTGTCTTTACCGCCGCGGAAATCCTCGACCGATTGCGGATTGGCCGCGATTACCGCGTCCACGATCGCCACGATGGCGCCTTCGTCGCTGATCTGGACGAGTCCTTGTTCTTCGACGATCGATTGCGGCGATTTCCCGGATTCCAGCATGCCTTTGAACACGGTTTTGGCGATTTTATTGCTGATCGTGCCTTTCTCGATCAACTGAATCATCTCGCCCAAGCCTTGGCCCGTGATCTTCACGTCGCCGAGCTCCAGGTTGTTCGCGTTCAAATAGCCGAGCAGTTCGCCCATAATCCAGTTAGCGGACGCTTTGGCATCGGTCGTATGCTTCAAGCTTTCCTCGAAGAAATCGGCGAGTTTCATTGAAGCGGTAAGCACGCCTGCGTCATAGGAGGATAAACCGAATTGCTGAATGTACCTCGCTTGGCGTGCGTCCGGAAGCTCCGGGATCGACGCCTTGACGCGGGCTTTCCATTCCGCGTCGATATGCAGGCGAACCAAATCCGGATCCGGGAAGTAACGGTAGTCGTGCGCTTCTTCTTTACCGCGCATGCTGAACGTTTTCCCTTGCGCTTCGTCCCAGCGGCGCGTTTCTTGCACGACCGTGCCGCCGGAATCGAGAATGTCCGCTTGGCGGAGCTCCTCGTATTCCAGTCCGCGCTGAACGCCGCGGAAGGAGTTCATGTTCTTCAGTTCCGCGCGGGTGCCGAATTTCTCCTGCCCGTACGGGCGGATGCTGATGTTGGCATCGCAGCGCAAGCTGCCTTCTTCCATCTTCACGTCGGAGACGTCGCAGTATTGCATGATGGCGCGAAGCTTCTCCAAGTAGGCTTTCGCTTCCTCGGGAGAACGAATATCCGGTTCGGATACGATTTCGACGAGCGGCGTGCCGACCCGGTTCAAGTCGACGAGGGAGCCGAAGCCTCCCTCAATGTGCGTCAGCTTGCCCGCGTCCTCTTCCAGATGGAGGCGGGTAATGCCGATGCGCTTCGTTGTGCCGTCCACTTCGATGTCGATCCAGCCGTTCTGGCCGACCGGTTGGTCGTATTGCGAAATTTGATAGGCTTTAGGCGAATCGGGGTAAAAATAGTTTTTCCGGTCGAATTTACACCATTCTGCGATTTCGCAATTGATCGCCATGGCGGCTTTCATCGCGTATTCGACCGCTTGGCGGTTCAATACGGGCAGAACGCCCGGATGGCCGAGGCAGACCGGGCACGTATGCGTATTCGGCGGCGCGCCGAAGGACGTGGAGCAACCGCAGAAAATTTTCGATTTCGTATGCAGCTCGACGTGGACTTCGAGGCCGACGACCGTTTCGTATTTGGACATCGATTTTTCCTCCTAGGACAATGCCGGACGCATAGCGTGGAAGCCGGTTTGGCTCTCGAATGCGTGCGCCGCTCTTAATACCGTGCTTTCGTCGAAAGGCTTGCCGATGATTTGCAATCCGACCGGGAGCCCTTCCGCCATGCCGCACGGAATGCTGATGGCCGGCACGCCCGCTAGACTTACGGGAATCGTGCAAATATCGTTCAAGTACATCGTCAGCGGATCTCCGACTTGGGCGCCGAGCTTGAACGCCGTCGTCGGAGCCGTCGGGCCGACGATCAGGTCGTATTTCTCGAAAGCTTGGTCGAAGTCGCGCTTGATGAGCGTACGGACTTGCTGGGCTTTCTTATAATAAGCGTCATAATAACCGGAGCTGAGCGCATACGTACCTAACATGATCCGTCTTTTCACTTCCGGCCCGAACCCTTCGCTTCTGGACTTGCGGTACAGGTCGATCAGGTTGGCCGGATTGTCGGCGCGCACGCCGTAACGAACGCCGTCGAAACGTGCCAAGTTGGAGGAAGCTTCGGAAGAAGCGAGCAAGTAATAGGTGGCGATCGCGTATTCCGTATGAGGAAGCGAGATTTCTTCCCACGTCGCGCCCATCGACTCGAACACTTTCAACGCTTCCAGCACCCGTTCTTTCACTTGAGGATCGATGCCTTGGCCGAGATATTCTTTCGGTACGCCGATGCGCAATCCTTTTACGTCGCCGGACAACGAGGCGACATAATCCGGAATATCGACTTTGGCGGACGTGCTGTCCCGTTCGTCATGGCCGGCGATCGCCTGCAGGACGTAAGCGGAATCCTCGACGTTTTTCGTGATCGGCCCGATTTGGTCAAGCGACGACGCGAACGCGACGAGCCCGAAACGGGAGACGAGGCCGTAAGTCGGCTTCAAGCCGACGACGCCGCAATAAGCGGCCGGCTGGCGAATGGAGCCGCCGGTATCGGAGCCGAGCGAGAAGTACACTTGTCCCGCGGCGACGGAAGCGGCGGAACCGCCGGACGAACCGCCCGGCACGCGCTCCAAGTCCCACGGGTTGCGAACGGCGCCGAAAGCGGAGTTTTCGTTGGAACCGCCCATCGCGAATTCGTCCATGTTCAGCTTGCCGATCGTGACCGCCTGCGCCGCGCGCAGCTTCGTCACGACGGCCGCGTCGTAGATCGGATCGTGGTTTTCGAGGAATTTCGAGCCGCACGTCGTGCGCAGCCCTTCGGTGACGATATTGTCCTTGATGCCCGCGGGTACGCCGAACAGCAAGCCTCTTTCTCCGCCCGCCGCCAACTGGCCGTCGAGCGACTTCGCTTGCTCGCGCGCGCCTTCTTCGTTCAGCGCGAGGAACGCTCCGATCCGCTCGTCCGTTCCGGAAATCCGGTCGAACGAATGCTCGACGAGCTCGGAAACGGATAATTGCTTATGTTGAAGCCGATTATGTAATTCGGACAGTTTCAATTCGAAAAGCGACATGCGTAGATCCTCCTAGTCGTTATTCCAGCACGGCGGGCACTTTGAACTGCCCATTCTCTTCTTCCGGCGCGTTGAGGAGGACTTTCTCGATCGGCCAGGAAAGCTTCACCGCGTCTTCTCTCATGACGTTCGCCAAAGGCAGGACGTGGCTGGTCGGCTCGATGCCTTCCATATCCAAGCCGTTCAGCTTCTCCGCGTATTTCAAGATGGCGTTCAATTGTCCGGAAAATTGCTCTTTCTCCGATTCTGACAGCTCGAGGCGGGCCAGGTTTGCGACATGCTCGACGTCTTTGATCGTAATGCTCATGGTTGTTTAACCCTCCTAAATACCGCATATCCGCTCATTCTTTTCATTATATCGGACAAACTAAGGGAACTCAACGATACTTTGCAGGCCCCGATCGCTTGCGAATAGGAGGAAAAAGATGACCCGATACCATCGCGCGCGTTTTCCGTCGCCGCTTCGGAACGCCGGTCTCGTCGAATTCGCGTCGGACGACCCCGTCATGCGCCGACGGCTCGGCGACGCCGTCGCGGAAACCGATGGCGTCGCCGCGTCACCGCTTGCGGCGAAATACGACGCCCCGCAGCAATTGCTTCGGCTTCTCGGCCATTTGCAACGCAAGCTCTCCTCCCGGGATGCCGAAAGCATTCGATGCAGAATCGACTACGGTCACGATAATGATTCAGCAGCGGATGACGATGACGCAAGGGACGAGTCCGACGGTCCGGAACGAACGGACGGTTGGTTTCCGCTCGCGGCCCTCTTCGGCCAAGTCGGAGGAATAAGCGTATCCGATTATATCCTGCACCGGATCTATACGCCGTATCTTCAACCGATCGTGAGGTCCGACCGCGTTCCGATGGGTTATGAGTTCCTTCTGCGTCCGTTGCCGGAGCAAGCCCCGTTCCGACCCGCGGAACTGTTCGAAACGGCGCGCAGAACCGGGCATCACGCTTTCTTGGATCGCGCGGCCCGCCATTCGGCCATTCGCATGGGCGCTTCCCATCTGCCGCCGGGAACGAAACGGTTCGTCAATTTCCTCCCGTCGTCCCTTCTCCGCCCGGCGACATGCCTGCGGGACACGTTCGACCTGATGAAGGAAACCGGGACGGCCCCTGAAGATTGCGTCTTCGAAGTGATGGAAACCGAGCCTCTGGACGATAACAAGCTGGATCGCGTATTCGACGCCTATCGGGAACAAAAGGTCAATCTCGCCTTGGACGACGTCGGGAGCGGCTTCGCCACCCTAGGCGCGGTCGACCGGCTAAAGCCCGATTACGTGAAAATGGACCGGAAGTGGGTCAGCGGCTGCGACGCCGATCCGGCCAAACAGAAGTACGTCGACAGCCTATTGGACAGAGCGTCGCGCTTCGGCGGGTCCGTTCTCGCCGAAGGGGTCGAGCGCGAGGAAGAATGGGACTACTTACGCCACGCGGGCGTTCCGTTGTTTCAAGGTTATCTGTTCGGAAGAGCGATGCCCGTCCCCTCGAAGGCGACGTCGAACGCGGTATCCCGTTAAGCCGTAAAACGCCGGCAAACGCGCTCCCTCGTTCGGGACATCGCGTTTGCCGGCGTTTCGCCGTCGTTCGCCTCGGGCGGCGTCAGATCCAAGCCTTCAAGTTCACCTGACGGATGAACTCTTCGCGGCTCAACACTTCCTTGTTCGTCTCTTCGGCCGGTTGTTCTTCCTGTTGACCGCCGTTCATGACTCTTTTGAACAGTTCCTCGTTGCGGGTGACGAGAGCGAAGTCGATGAGCGCTTCTTTCTCGATCCGCGCCGCTTCGATCTCTATCAACGTTTCTTCCAATTCGATATCTTCGCAGGGCACGTAAAATTGCCTGTTCGCTTTCGGTACCCGAATCACGTAATCAAACGCGCTGTCGTTGTTCCGGTCGTAGGCGATAATGTAGCCGTATTCGCCCAAAGGCAAGTTCTGCTCAAACCGGTCATCGACGATGATGATCCTTTCCCCAAGCTTCAACATGTCGATTCTCCCCTCTCGCATCTAACGTCTTACTACTATCCTACTAAAAAAAGAATCCGATATGCAAATTCTGTCGCACGGAACGTTCCTCAGCGGTTTTTTTCGTGCTGAAAGCCGTTGAATCGGACACATTAACAACAGATAGTCATGATCAATCTTAATCGGCGGTGAAAAACGACATGTATTCCATCAAAAGATTGTTAATCGGACGCCCATTGAAGTCCACGGCTTTAGGGGAACAAAAGCTGAACAAAACGAAGGCGCTGGCCATCCTCTCTTCGGACGCCCTCTCCTCCGTCGCCTACGGGCCGGAGCAAATCCTGATCGTGCTCGTAGCGGTAGGCGTGACGGCTTTCTGGTATTCCGTTCCGATCGCGATCGGCGTTCTTGTCCTGCTAACGGCGCTCATCCTGTCTTACCGGCAAATCATCTATGCTTATCCGCACGGCGGAGGCGCCTACGTCGTATCCAAGGAAAACCTCGGCGTGTGGCCGGGCTTGATCTCCGGGGGATCCCTGCTCGTCGACTACGTGCTGACCGTAGCGGTAAGCGTCTCGGCCGGCACGGATGCCATTACGTCCGCCTTCCCGAGCCTGCATGAACATACCGTGCTCATCGCCATCGCGTTCGTGTTGTTCACGACGGTCCTGAACTTGAGGGGCGTTACGGAATCGGCGTCGATCCTGGCTTATCCCGTCTATTTGTTCGTTCTGGCGTTATTTATTCTGATCGGCGTCGGCATATACGACATCGCGACGGGCGCGGTCCCTCCCGATCTTCACGCGTCCATCGGCACGCCAGTCGCCGGCATAAGCCTGTTCTTGCTACTGAAGGCATTCGCCTCGGGTAGCTCCGCGTTGACGGGAGTCGAAGCGATCTCGAACGCCATTCTGAATTTCAAGTCCCCCGCTCCAGCGAACGCTTCCCGTACGCTGCTCATGATGGGCGCTTTGCTCGCCGTTTTGTTCTCGGGCATCGTGTTTCTCGCTTATTATTACGGCATTAGCCCAAGAACGGAAGTGACGGTCGTCTCGCAAATCGCGGAGCAAACGTTCGGCCGCCATTTCATGTATTTCTTCATCCAGGGTACGACCGCATTGATTTTGATCTTGGCTGCCAACACCGGTTATTCGGCTTTCCCGCTGCTGGCGGTCAACTTGGCCAATGACAAATTCATACCGAGGATTTTCACGGTACGCGGAGACCGGCTAGGCTATTCGAACGGGATTATCACGCTCGGGTTTCTGTCCATCGTGCTGATCGTCGCTTTCCAAGGCAATACCGAACACTTAATTCCGCTTTACGCCGTCGGCGTATTCATTCCGTTCACGATGTCCCAGACGGGGATGATGGTCAAGTGGATTCGGCAAAAACCGAAAGGCTGGATATTCAAGCTCGTCGTCAACTCGATCGGCGCTCTCATCAGCTTCACGGTGACGATTATGTTCTTCATCACGAAATTCGAGCAAGTATGGTCGGTCATCGTCTTCTTGCCCACGATCATCTACGTCTTCCATCGCATCAAGAAGCACTACGAAGCCGTCGGCAAGCAGCTTCGGCTGACGACGTGCGAGCCGGCGATGCCGATCGAGGGGAACGTGTTCATTTTGCCGGTCGCCGGCATCACTCACGTCGTCGAAACGTCGATCAACTATGCCCAATCGTTGTCCGCCCAACAAATCATCGCCGTCTACATCCCGTTCGAGCGGGAGGACGAAACGGCGTTCGAAGAGAAATGGAACAAATTCCATCCGGACGTCAGGCTCGTTACCTTGCACTCTCCTTACCGGACGATCATCCAGCCGCTCATGAAATTCATCGATACCGTCGAGCGCAAGGCGAACGAATCGAACTATCAGGTGACGGTCATCATTCCGCAATTCATCCCGAAAAAGGGCTGGCACAATATTTTGCACAACCAAACCAGCCTGATGATCCGCGCCCGGTTGCTCTACCGCAAGAACGTCATCGTTACGACGGTTCCTTATCATTTGAAAAAATGAAAATGAGCGCGGCTTCGGCCCCGCTCTTTTATTCGTTCGATGGAGTTCTTACGCCGGAGGGGCGATCAACGGCTCGACGATGCGGACGACAAGATTAATCGGCTCGCAGGACGTACAACCTCTCCGGCGATAACGTTATCGGCCTGCAACCGTTCTCCGTGATGAGATACGTGTTCTCGATGCCGACGACGCCCACCCCGGGGAACGTGAATTTCGGCTCGACGGCCAGCGTCATGCCCGCTTCGAGCGGGTCGCGGAATCCCTTGGCCAGAACCGGCCATTCGTCGATTTCGAGGCCGATGCCGTGGCCAAGAAACTTCACCTGATCCCGGCCGAAACCCATGAAGCGTTCGGACAATCCCGCCCGTTCCGCGATGTCCAAGGCGTCCGCGTACAATCGCTCCGGAAGCGTGCCGGGTCTGAGCAAGCTTTCGCTATGGCGGAGGATCGCCTCGGCCGTCTCGTAAGCGGTCGTTAATTCGGGGGAAAGCCTTCCGATGACCGCCGTGCGGGTCTGATCGATCACGTAGCCGTCGATGCAGCAGCCGATATCGATCAAAATCGGTTCGTCGCGGCCGATCGGACGCCTGCTGACGCTTTGCGGCGCGGCGGGCGAAAGCCCGCGACCCCCCGCCGGACCGTCAAAGTAAGTCGGCTCGGCCGCTGCGTCTCCCGCGGCGACGACGCCGGTCATGATTTCCTGGTTATAGCCGCGCATTCTCATCAGTCCGATATGCCCATTTCGCCGTAGCTCGCTCTCGATGATCGTTATCAGCTCGAGCTCCGTCATCCCTTCCTTCAGACGGGATATGCCCGCATCCAGCGCTTTGGCCGCGGCTTCTGCCGCTTGGGCGATCTTGCCGATCTCGAAAGGCGACTTCACGGCGCGCGCTTGGCGAAGCAGCGACGATCCGTCGACGATCCGGGCGTGGGGAATCGCTTCGTTCAGCCTGACGTACAATTGGGCGGGCATGACGTCGAGATCCGCTCCGATCGGGACAGCCTCTACCTCCGATCCGAATACTTCCGGAAAGTCGCGTTCGAGTTGCAGTCCGAAGCCGCGGAACGACTCGAGCTCCGCGACCCGGACCGTCGCTTCCGTCATCGCCCGGGATAAGCTTCTTCTTACGTAATACGTCGGCTCCCCCCGAGCGGGCACGAACAAATAACCGGTCTGCATGGAACCGGCATAATAGTACAAACCGACGTTCTGCGTGACGAGGCATCCGCTCCATCCGAGCTTGCCCATTCCGGCCTGAAGCTTTTGGAGCCTGTTAGCCATTTCTTCCTTCGGCTGATCTATAGGTAACATCGCGCTGATTTCCTTTCATTGCCTGCCTTATACGTCTCGCTTTTATTAGAGCAAAACCGGAAGAAGCCGTCAACTTTCCGCGAAAGCGCGCGAAACCGCGTGCTTAACAACGCGCGCGTTACGACGGCTTTGGGCTCCGCTTCAATAGACAAGTTCCGCGGAGCCTTTCAAATCCCAAGCGACCGGCGATAACACGCCGAACATACGCGGATACTCGACGTGAACGATCAACACGACTCCCGGACGGTTTAACGTCACCTCGTAGTCGTAGCTCTCGTTCCGGTACGTATAAGGAAATGTCTCGTTTTCGTTGACGACCGCGAACGCCCGCATCTCGACCGCTTCCCGTAAGAAGCTCCCCGGAAGCGGGCTGAGAGACTCGTCTAACGAAAGATTGCTACGCAAATATTCCCGCGCCGTCGCGCTCGCCAAAGACGGTTGCAACGATAGCACTCCCATCTCTAGCTTATCGCCGTCGATCCGTTGCGCGGCCGCATGGGCGGCGCGATCCACCGCCCGTTTCGCGTCGTGAACGGTTCCCATCGCCACTTCTTCGTCCATCTGCAGCGCATGGAGCATCCACCATAAGACGATCATGAGCACGCCGAACGTCAACTTGGCCATATCGAAATATCCCCTTGCTCTATTGAAAGCTGCTAATCGCTCAAAGGAACGTATTCGCTCATCTTCATTCCCCCGCCCGCGATTCTGGCATCTTCGGAAGGCGGCTCAAGTCCGATCAACCGGTCGATCCGGAGCAGGTTCTCGTAGGGGTAAGCGATCCGGAGCCGGATGCCCGTCCCCCGGCGAAGCGGCGAAGAAGCGACGGTCGCCTCCTCCCCGTTCGCGGACGTCACCTCGTATTCCAGCCTGGAAGGGTCGAACCCGTGCCGCGCGAGACGTTCTCGGGATTCCGCGACCATAGCGCCGTCGATGTAGCCGAAGCGCCCGCTTGCTCCGATCTCCAGCATGTAATCCGCTTCTTGTTGGAGGAGCGCTTGCCGAATGACGAGCACGTGTTTGTAGATCGGGGAGAACATGAGCCAACAGAACAACGACGAGAAGAGCACGAACACAAGCAATTGCTTCACGGGCTAATGCGCGAAATCGCGTCCGCCATCCGGTTGCCGGATCGAGCGATCGTCTCGTTCGCTCCCCCTTCGCCTTGGGCAAACGACGCGTACAGCATCGCGACCGTCGCGATCAGAAGCATCGTCATCAACAGCTGTCGCATCCTATTCCCTCCTTAGAATTAAGGCTGCAAGTTGCCTAACGTCGTGTTTGCCGTATTCCCGTGCGTCTCGATGCGGTCTCGCGTCCCCGTATTATCGGTCGCGATGATCGCGTTGAACATGAGCGCGACGACGATGAGCATCATGACGGTAATCAAAATATTGCGCATTCGCCTTCCTCCTCCCTAAGGGTTTAACGCGTCGAACAGCTTGCCCGTTTCCTGCACCCACGGGTACAGAAAAATTTGAAACGTGTACAAAATCGGAATGCCCGCCAGTACGAACAACACGTAGGAAGTCGTCTCCTTGCGGCCTTCCTTCGCCAACCGGATCTGTTCCTTGTAATCTCTCAGAACTTCTCTCAGCAAATCGTAGATTTCCTCGCTCTCGTTCAACCTCAGCGACCTCAAGCTCTCCGCGAATCCGTACGCTTCATCGGTGCCCAGCCTTTCCTTGAAACGCTTCAATGCCGTGTCCGCGTCGTGATACCATTCGTTGAGAAGCAACCCCATTTCGAAGCGGATTTGGCGGGTTAACGGCAAACATTTCATGAGTTTGCCGTGCAAGTGAAGGCGCGAGCCCGCGTAATACAGTAACTGGCTGCTGACCGCGACGATCTCCCGTCGGATGCGGTCCGTCCGATAACGGCGAAACGCCTGCAGCCAAGTTCTGTCGCTCCAAGCGGCCATATAACCGACGAGCGCCGCGAACAGCGAGTTCCACGCGAACATGCCCGAAATTGCGCCCTGTTCCAGCATGACGTATATCCCGCCGGCAATCGCGGGGAGAATCGCCAGTAGACTTCTCCGATGCGCCAAGTACGATGCCGGCGAATACCGAATGCCGCAACCGGCGAGCAGCAACTTCCTTTCCTGGAGGGCGACGCTCGGCGCGTCCGCTCGCCATGTTCTGAGCCACCACGGAGGTGCGTTCCCTCCGCGCCAGCCTTTCCAGTTCACGTTCCAACGGGCACGGGGCGTCGCGACGACCCGCAGCAGCATCGCGATCGCAATGAACGACGCCGCGAATTGCACGATAACGCCGAGCCCGGACGTTACGTTCCCGGTCCATTCCGCCATCCGCATCCTCCTTTGCGACACTATAGTTTTCTGCGCGACAGATAGATTCCCATGAGCAGGGAGCCGAACAACAGCAAGGCGGCGTTCAGCAACATGTTTCTGCCACCGGCGTCCCTGACGTAATATTCGTAGCTTCCTTCCGGATTTAGCCGAAAATTGACGGCCAGAAACAGGCCGAGAAACAGAATCGGCGCGAAGTTCGCCATTCGGATCTCCAGCAGCTTGTGCCGTTCCACGAGATTGGCCAATTGGGCTTTGCGCATGTCGGCTATGAGTTCCTTTAAATTGTCGGCGACGTTGTTGCCCTCCTCGAGCGCCACCTTCAAGATGTTGCCGAAATAATCCGCCCATGCGTTGCCGAACGATAGCGCGAACCGGCGCAAACTACCTTCGTCGTCGCCGTTTACGGAAAGATTTCTGTACAATTGCTCGAACGCGGCCTGGACTTCGCCGGGCAAACGGCGCTCTTCGACCGTCTTCTGCAAGGCGATGCGGATATGCCGGCTTCCCGTCACCAAGTAGCTCTGGTAAAACAGCTCCACCGCCGGAAGAAAATCGAGTCTCGTCGCCATCTGCCGATTAACGAGAGACATTCGGAGCATCAAATAGGGCAGCCCTCCGAATAGCAATGCTAGAACCGCCGACGATCGGAACGAATGGAAGACGAACGTCCCGCAGACGACGCCCGCGACGCCCATAGACGCCGAACAACCGAAGAAGCTTGAAGGTTTCATCTTCCATCCCAGCGCCAGCATCAAATCCAAGACATGATCGAACAGCGCGTTAGCGACGAGCCGTCGGCCCGCGAAAACAAAGCCCGCCTTCTTCGCTTGACGCGATGTCAATCGCCGCTTTAACGCTCCCTTGTCCCACCATGCCGTAAGCCCGTATCGGATGCTCGCGAACGCAAGCAAGAAGAGCGCCGCCGCGATCGCCGCGATTGCCGGTTTCAGCATGAAGCCTCCCTCCCCGGCTCGACCCGAACGAAATCCGCTTCGTTTGGGCATGCCCTGTCGATTTTAAGTCTCGCCTTCTCGGAGAACGGTCGCGGAAATTCCCATCCCTCCGCCGCTTCGTCGTATCGGACCAAGTCCCTGACGGCCGCGGCGCCGTCCCTCCACTCGAATTCGCCGACGCGGACAAGCTTGCGCTCGCCGCCGACCAACCGCATCTCGAACCCGATATGCGTCACGTGCTCGGTAATGCGCCGAAGCATGGACACCGGGTTCATCCCCCGCCCGTCCAGCATGCACATATCCGTTATCGTATCGGGAACGTCCTCCAGCGCGCTCGCGTGCACCGAAGTGATACTCCCATCGTGGCCGCGCGTGCAAGCGCGAACGTAGATATTCGCATCCTCGTCGCGAATCTCGGCATGGCAGATCCGTTGCGGGGATTGCCTGAGCGCCAGCTTAAACGCCTGACGCGGACCGTGCAACGGATCGTCCTCGTCCGCCTCGTACTCGACGACGTTCTTTCCCGGGAAATCCCTCGCCAGCATGAGCTCGTAACGGCTCTCGATCGTGACGATCCGTTCCTCGTCCGGCATCGCGGCGATTAACGCCTTGATCAAGTGCGTCTTGCCCGTGTTCGTCGCACCGATCACGACCATATTGAACCGGCTTCGCACGACCAGCATAATCAATTGCCTAACCCTGTCGTCCATCGTCCGGTATTCCGGTCTGCAAAGCGTCTCCAAGCTGAACCTCTTCACCGTATACAACCGGATCGTCAGCGTCGGCTGAGCCGTGAAGCCGAAACCCGTTAACGTCACGCGCGAACCGTCGAGCAGCAGCACTTCGGCCCAACGCTTGCGGGGATTAATCCTGTCGTTGTTGAACAGGACGAGGTTCTGCTGGATTCTCTCTACGTGGCTCAATTCTTGGAACCGGTACGGGGATGCGGTAGCCATGCCGTCTCGCACTTCGAAGATCCGGGTACCGACGACTTGTATTTCCTCCAGACCTTCCCTGTTCCGAAGCACGAGCTCGAGTACGTTCATGCCGATGACTTCGGCGAACAGCGCTTCCGCGAGCGACGCGTAAGGCAGACCGCCGAAGGATACGTGCTGCAGCCTTTTCTTGATGATCCAATCCGCGATGATCGCGAGCATCTCCGTCCGCTCTTGCGGAAAGCCGATAATCGCCCGATTCAGCTTCTCCGCGTACAGCCGCCTTTCTTCTTCGCTCCATCCGCGAGGCGAAGCTATCATATGGCGTACTTCCTCCGTGTACGCCCTTAGCTCGTTCAGTCCGCCAGGCTTTCCTTCCGCCGGATCTCCGGTCGCAGACGACGGCTGCAACGCGGCCGCGTATGCGGAAGCGGAAAACCGGACGGGAATGTCGGACGCCGTCTTGTCGCTCATGATCGGCTTTGCCTATGCTTCAGCAGTCTTCTTAGCCATGGCCGGTCCGTCTTCCTCAACCTCGCTTGCCAATCCAAGCGCCGAAGCAGAGGAACGGCCACATCGTCGAACGCGGCCGAATGGCTTTCCTGCTCGGCCAGCCACTCGTCCAATCTGCCGCTGTCGAGTTGCAGGTGCACGCTCTCCAACAGCCTCAGTTCCGTAAATTCGGCGCATCCGGTTTCTTTGCGAATCTCCTTCATCCCGTATCCTCCCGTCGTTTTTTGATTCCGCTGCAGCATAACGAGCCGGAATTGCTCCGGCGTGACGCCGAATAGCGAGCCGACCTGGCCGGTCCACCGGTGAACGTCCTCTTGAAAGTGGCTGAGGCTGCCGGTCGTCACGAGAAACCTGTCGTCCGCTTCCCGCATCGCGCATACGGTCGCCGCGTTGTCCCAATAAGCGCTGACGTCGGCGATCGTCAGGTCGAACGCTTCCCGGGAAGCGGCCAGCAAACACCGTATGTCTTCCGGTTCGTAATATTCGGCCTGCTCCCGCGCCATGTTACCGAACAGCACCCGCAGTCCCCCTAGCGCCGGCGACCGGTACGCATATTGCCTAAGCTTATCGCCGTTCAGCGTTCCGGCCCTCAGCTCCGGTCGGACGCCGTCCAAGGTGACCTCGGGCTTGTCTAC
This sequence comes from Cohnella suwonensis, assembly GCF_042655365.1. NCBI lineage: Bacteria > Bacillati > Bacillota > Bacilli > Caryophanales > Paenibacillaceae > Cohnella > Cohnella suwonensis. Next base: position 19,900 of record NZ_JBHSMH010000017.1, read on the forward strand.
CCCCAAATACAAATGCGTCTTCGCGCTCTTCAAGTTCAAGCACAAGTACCCGACGCTTCGGCCAGTCAACGCCGCGACCCGGTACGCGGTACCGAACGCCGCGAGCGACGTCCCGATGTTCGGCGTGGATCCTGCGAACGCCGCCAGCTTCCCCGTCATTCCGTCGCCTCCCCGTCGGTTTCCCAAATCGTCGTTCCCAGGGACGCGATAATCAGCTTCGCCGTTCCCCCCTTGCAAGCGGAATCGAGCGCGAGCCACTGCTCTTCGGATAAATTCAGGTTGATCGAGTCGATCGTGCCGTTAGCCTCCCGCCGGGAAGCGTACATCGCTTCCTTGTCCCCGTCCGCCATAGAGAGCAGGTTCGGATTTTTCGGATCGTCGATCTCGACGTTCGCCGCCGTCTTCACTCCCGCGACCGTAATCGGCCGTTCGTACAGCTTGCGGGAAGGCGTCTCTTCGCCGGACAAGTAGACGAGTACCGCGTCACCCGCCCGGATGCCGCCGGCTACCGATTTAACGTATTCCCTCGGAATTTGGAAAGTCGATTGGCCCTTCGAAGGCAACAGCCGGTATTTGTCGATTTTCCATGCGAGCAACGGCTCGTTGCTTCCGAGCGGAACGGCCGTCTCCATGCCGATCGCCTCCTTGGCGTCGGTGAGCATCTCCCGCGCCACGGCGGAACGCGGCAACGTCAACATCGTCAAGTGCTCGGGTTCGAGCTTCGTGCCCGCGCCGACGAACGCTTTCGCCGCAACGACTTGGACGGTCTCTTCCAGGCGTATCTGCCTAAGCTGCAATTCGTAGACGCCATACACGAGCAATCCGGCGAGAACCGCCGCCGACAAGCCGATCGATGCCTGCCTTCTCCTGTTCATCCAATCCCTTCTTTCCCTATGGAAAATAAAAAAAAACGCAGGCGCGAAGGTTTCCCTTCGTCGCCTGCGTGCTTCGCAGTCGTAAGTGTTTCCATATGGCGCTACGTCCAACTAGGCTCAATATAACAAATGACCCTAGCTAGTGTAAAGCATTATTTTACATTTTTCCGCAAGACTGGACATTATCTGACGAACGGATTGTCGCGGCGCTCTTCGCCGATCGTCGTCTCCGGCCCGTGGCCGGGCAAGACGAGCACGTCGTCCGGCAGCGTGTACAGCTTCTCCCGGATCGACTTGAACAGCTGATCCTGACTGCCGCCGGGCAAGTCCGTACGTCCGACGGAACGCCGGAACAGCGCGTCTCCCGAGAACAGCAAATCTCCGATCAGGAAACCGACGCTGCCCGGGGAATGGCCCGGCGTATGCAGCACCCGGAACTTCTCCCCGAGGAAATCAAGCTCATCTCCGCCGGCGAGCAGATGATCCGGGCCGCGGCCCGCGATCGGCGGCGTGACGTCCGCCCAGCGGGAGGAGCCGTTCTTGCCCGCGTCCGAGAGCCAGTCCTTCTCCGCCGCGTGCACATACACCGGGCAGCCGTACTTCTCGCGAACCGCCTCGACGCCGCCGATATGGTCGAAGTGCGCGTGCGTCAGCAAGATCGCCTCAACCTTCAAGCCGTCCAGCTTGCGCATGAGCGCGCCGTCAGGCGTACCCGGATCGATCACGACGGCATGCGTGCGCTCCGCGTTCACAACGACGTAAGCATTCGTCTGCAACGCGCCGAGCGAATATTTCTGGAAAGTCAGCATGCGTTTCCCCCGCCTTACACCCGGGACAAAACGTCGCGGATTTCTTCGAGAATAAGTTTCTGATAGCCGTTGCCTTCTCCGTACCGGCGCTTCATTTCTTCGCGCGCGACCGAGATTTTCTCTTGGTAATCCGGCGCTTCGCGATCCGGATTCGCCGCCTTGAAGGCGTTCATGACTTCCTGCACGTATTGCGGACGCGCGCCCCATTTGCCGAGCAAGTGGCCGCCGGTGTCGACGAACAGGACGACCGGAATCGAGCGTCCGCCCATCGTCAAGTGCTGGTCCAACAAGTCGAGATGCTCTTCCATGACGAGCACTTCGGTCGGGATGCCGGCTTTCTCCATCGCTTGGAACGCGACCGGCACGTTGCGGACGCAGTCCCCGCACCAGTCCGCCGCGATAATGAGGCAACGGAGATCGTCTCGGTTATTCAGAGAGTCGTAGAATTCTTCCAGCTCCGCGTCGCCGTGCCAATCGAACATGTCCAGGCACGCTTGGAACGCCTCCCGGTTTTTGGTCATGCCTTCGACGAATTGCTTCGGGGACAGCCCCGTGCGTAATTTGCTCGCGATCAATTGGCTCATCGTGCGAACCTCCGTTTGGTTGTAGATGTTGGAATTTCGAAGCGGCTAGACTAGATGCTCTTGCCGCGCTTGCGCAAATATTGATACAGGAAATAGGCGATCAACAGCGCGATGGCGACCAGGATGATCGGCTGAACGTACTGGGCCGCTTCGCCTTTGATATCCTCCCAATTATCCCCGAGCTTCTTGCCCAGCCAGACGAACAAAATCGACCAAGGAATCGACGCGAGAACGGTGAGCCAAGTGAACTTGCTCAAGTTCATGCGCGCCATGCCGGCCGGAATGCTCACGACCTGCCTCATAACGGGAACGAAACGACCGGTGAACACGATCATCGGCCCGTATTTCTCGAACCATTTTTCCGCGATATCGACGTGCTTCGGCTTCAGGTGCAAGTACTTCCCGAACTTGTCGAGAAACGGCCTACCCCCGTAGCGCCCGATCGCGTAAAGCAGCCATTGCTGAAGAATCGCCCCTATCACGCCGCAGATGACCGCCGCCGTGAAAGATACGTTCCCCTTGTAAACGAGATAACCCGCGTAGCCGAGGACGATCTCGCTCGGAATGACTTCGATCGCGAGGCCGATAATAATGCCCCAGTAACCTAGGCTTTCGATCCAGATCAGCGCTTGATCCAGCCAACCGTGCAACGTATCCATCATCGTCTTCCAACCCGCTTTCTCCCCTTGATAACCGTTTCTATTCTAGCATATCGTCGCTCCCGTCTTCCAGTTTCCGAAGCCGTAGGACAAATTGCGGGGAGCTTGTCATGCGGGGGCTTGCCCCTGCATAGACTGCGAATAGGTCAAGCAATCATCCGTACACGATCAAAGATGAAGAGGAGAGAACGGAATGAGCAAAATCGTGATCCTGAACAGGAAAAAGATCCAGTTGTACGCGGTTATCGCGGCGGTCGTCATTCTCGCGGGAGCTTATATCGGTTGGCAGCAAACGAAGACGACGGCGGCCAACGTCTCGTCGGACGCCCCGCAAGTGCTGCAGATGGTAACCGGCGAATTCACGGCGATGCTCGACGGCAAAAAAATCGAGTCCTACCAATTCGCCCCGAGCTCGGTGTACGCCAAAAAAGGACAACCGGTCGAGCTTCGCATCTCGGGCGTCAACGGCCAGTCCCATCCTTTCGTCATCGAAGGACAAGGCATCAAAGGCACGATCAACAAAGGCAAAACGACAGTCGTGAGATTCACTCCCAAAGAAGCGGGCGTCTTCGCGATCGTCTGCCAAACGCACGCCGATCCGAAAGACGGCGGTCCGATGGTCGGATATCTGATCGTCGACTAATCGAATAGCCGAACGGTGACCCGATCTTTCATCCATGCATAACGTATGGATAGAGAGGTCGGGTGATTTTTCGCGATGAAAATGTTCCAAGAGAAACATACGGCTCCCCTCCCTTCCCAGCGTACGATCCGGCGTGCATGCGCCAACGAGCTGTACCGCACCGTCAAACGGCTGAAGCGGCACGTCCCCGCCGCTCTCGTCGAAGAAGCGGAGAAGCTCTACGTGGAGCGAGTCATCGGCAACCTGTTATGGATCCACGATCACCGCAGCAACCGCAAGGCGCTTGCCGATTGGTGGGACGAAACGGTCCGCGACGATATCGCGAAGCTGTGGGGCGTAGACGGAGATCGGCTGTCCCATGCGTTCCGCGGCGCTTTCGGAGCTTAACCATACTTGGCGGGCAAGCCGCGAAAAGCAAGCAAAAACGCCATCGGCGTCCCATGGACGCCGAAGCAGCTTTGCGGAGGTATCGGATGAATACAAGAGGCATGCGAAACTTATCAATTCCGATATTCGCAAAAAAAGAGACCGTGAATATTCGCGGTCTCTTCGGCGCGTTCATGCATCGGTCGTTAACCGATGATCGCGAACGTTTCCACCCCAGCCGGAATGGTGCGCGTGCGGAAAAGCACGCCGGTGCTGCTGAACACTCTCAGCGTGTACGAGACGTTCGTTAACGTGCGTACGTTGCCGAAACGAACGACGCCGAACCGGTCGAAGTTGGCGGACGACACAATCCTATTGCCGCGGGTCAACCGCGCGAAAAATCCCGTCGTATTGAACGGTACGCCGTTGTTCTGAACCCAGACGACAGTCAGGCGGGAAAACGTCGGAATGTTTCCTCCACCGCTCGTGCCACCCGTTTTGTTAGACACTTTAGTGCGGATAATGCGGAACTTTTTGGAGTCCGCAAGCATCGGTTTTGGACGTTGGTTAGCCATGGTCATCACTCCTTTGTCGCGTGATGATGCATCGTATGTGGCGCCATGGCTTGCCATCACGGACAGCCCCCCACGGCTACGTCCATTTTCGCCGAATTCCTCGGGTGCCTCTGCCCGCCGCGACCGAATCGCGCTTCAACCCGCGGGCTCGTCCCCGAGCAGCTCCCGGGCCTCCTCCCGCCAGTCGGCATCCCCTTCTCGAATGACCTCGCGCAGCAGTTCCTTGCCCTCTTCGTCCCTCGACAGCAGGAGCAAGCTCTTCGCCGCGTTCATCTTCGCGGACACGGTCAGCCCGAATTGCTTGCCGTTGGCCGGATGCGCCGTCGCCGCCACCTGCCGGTCCAGCTCGCGGTATCGCCCGAATTGCGATACCGCCGCTTCCGCCGCGGCCCGGGCGCCGGCTTCGTCGCCGGCGTCGCGGCGGGCTTGCGCCAAGCGCGCCAGCGTCGCGACGGCGGCGGTCTGCCCTTCGCGGCCGAACCGCTCCAGCCGCGTCGCCTCGCGCAAGCGCGCAGCCGCTTGCGCGACGTTCCCGAGCTCGGCGTAAGCGTCGCCGAGCATGAAGCGCAGGCGCGGGGCGTACGGCTCGTACCGCAGCCCCGCTTCAAGCACCGCCGCCCGCTCCCGCAGGGGCAGGAGCGGCGCAAGCGCCAGGCGAATCCGCGTCATCGCGGGATTCGCCTCCAGCGCCGCGCGCAGCTTCGCTTCGCGCGCGGCGGACGCGACCGCCATGCCGGCGGCGGCGCGCTCCATTGCGGCGTCGGACCGCCACGCCGCCCAAGCCCCCGTCGCCGCGGCGACGGCAAGCAACGCGGCGAGGGCCCGGCGCGTCCATGCCGGGATTCGGCGAGCGGCTTGCCCGCGCCTCGGCTCCTCGCTCCTCCCGGCCGTCTCGCCGGCCGGCGCTCCGTGCAGGATAAACCAAGACAGCAGCAGCAGCCAGACGAACGCGTACGACCAATCGAAATCCGTCGCCGCGTGGACGAGCAGCACGACCGCCGGCGCGAGCGCGGTCCTATTGAATCGCCAGACGTCCAGCAAATACGCGCCGAGCATAAACGCCAGCCAAGCGAATCCGATCAGCCCGACGTCGAGCAAGAGATCCAAATAACCGCTATGCACTTCCCCTCCGACGTAGGGCTGTCCTTGGTACAAGCCGAACATCGCCCGCCAGCTGCCTCCCCCGTTGCCTAGAATCGGACGGTCGAGGAACATGCGCCAGCCATCTTCGTAGAACAGCTTACGGGACGAGACCGTGCCGTAATGCCCGGAGATTCTATCGCCCGCGCCGGCGAATGAAATCCATCCGGCGACCGCGAGTCCCGCGCAAGCGGCAAGCCAAGCCCATGGAAGACGGACCGCGCCGCGCTTGTCCAACGCAAGCAGCGCCGCCGCTCCCGCGATCGCGCAGACGATCGCTAGCCACGGCGCGGCGCTCTCCCCCGCCGAACGAAGCGCGGATTGTCCGTCTTCTCCGGCCGCGTTCATCCATTGCCAGGATAAGCGAGTCGCGATGCCGGCTCCCGCCGCCGCGATGCCTCCGGCCGCCAAGAGGCGAGCTTTGCCTTCCTTCCCGGGCTGTAGCAACCATGCCAGAACGGCGCCGATGGCGAACGCCGCCACCGCGCCCCTGGATTCCGTTAGCAGCAGCGCTCCGCCGTAAGGTACGGCCGTCGCCGCCGCCAGTCGGCGAAGCCTCCCCCCGCTAGCCCAACACTGTAACTGCATGAGCAAGAACGCCGCCATCACGGCGCCGTAAGCGTTCGGATATTGAAGAAACCCCGCGAGCCTCGCTCCCGTCGCCGACAACTCCGCGTCGTCGAACCGCAGCACGATATCGGTAAACGTTATTCCTCCGTACCATCCGGCCCACCCGCCGGCGAGAAGCCATGCCCCCGTCGCCTGAATGGCCAGCTGGACGGCTTCCTTGCCGGATCGGCCCGCGCGAACGATTCCCGACACAAGCAGCGTCCAGCACCCGTAAGCAAACCAACGAAGCGCGGCATCCTCCGTCCCCAGGACGGACGCGGGACCTAGAGCCAGTTCCAAGGCGAACAAGACGGCCAACCCGAAAGGAAGCCAAGCGCGCCAAGCGCTTCCTCCGTCTTTCTCGTTCGCCGTCTTCGCAAGCCAAATCGCGTATAGAGTCGCGGCGGCACTTATCGCGATTTCCATCCGGTAGAAATCCGCCGAGAAAAACATGCCGTACCGGTATGCGGACCACCCCAGCGCGGCCGCCATGAAAGCAGCGACGATCGCCGGCGCTTTGCTTATTACGCTCTTTATTGCCATTTACGCGTTCCCCCGTTGCCGTCCATTGTATCATGAACGTCATCGGAGCGATCAACCGTTGAACGTCCGTTTCTTGCCGAGTTCTCTCCGCGCTTGAGCGTTCTTCTCGACTTGCTGGCGAAGAATGAGCGCGCGCAACGGCCGCAGCATCTCCGGCTCCAGCACTTGCATCTTCGCTCCGCAGTGCATCCGGTTTTCTTCATGACGTTCGCGGCGCATGATTTCAAGCTCGCAATTGAATCCGAAGCCGATCTCGACTTTCGCTTTCAGACGGGAATTCGTCGCGAAGTGCGGCGCGTCCGGACCCGAGAAGCTGATGCCCGTAATGCTGATGTCGTGAATCGTCAGCTCCGCGAACGGTTCGGGTATCGCCTCGTCCCCTGAAGCCTTCAACACTTTCACGATTTGCGCGTTGCCGCTGATTTCCACTCGGGGATGCTCGCGCCGTTCTTTGAATCGCTTCTGCACGTCCGGCGGCTGCAGCAGCGCGATCGCGCCTTCGTATTTCGCGAAGACGACCGATGGCATCGATTGAATGCCGGCAGGAGAGTATACCGTCAGCTTCACCGTTTCCCCAAGCTCGAATTGTTCGAATTCGTGTAATTCGATCTCGAACAGTTCGCCTTCCAAGTGGGTCATGACTCCGGTCGTGACGAAATTTTTGCTTTCGACGACGGTTCTGCAATGAAGCAGGACGTTCAGCGGGAGCAAATCCTTTTCCAATTCGGTCATCGTTCCTTTTTCGCCGGCTTGCGTCATATCCGCCAAACCCCTTTCCTTCGATCGCGTTTCGCACAAAAAAAGGCGGCTCCCCTGAGGAAGCAGCCTGATCGCCTTCTCCATCCGCGTTCGGACTTTCGGCAGCCAGGCTGTCATCGTTCGCGAGAACATTAGACCCTGTGGCTTTGCGTCCTTGCCTTTCAGCAAGTTTGCCATTTATCGAGTAGTGCGCGTTTGCGAAGATTATACCATACTTCGCCATTTATCGTCACTGTTTTGGGGCGTTCGCCCGTTGCGGCGAAGCCGTCAATTCGTTAGAACGACGCGGTTTCTTCCGCCGTTCTTTGCCTTGTACAACGCCGAATCCGCTTTCGAAAACACATCTCGCAAGTATTCCTTCGGATCGTCGAATCGCAGATCCGCGCTCGACTCCGCAAGCACGCCCATGCTGATCGTGACGCTCACGAGCTCGTTGCCGGCCTCTACCCGGTTGTCCCCGACCGCGAGCATGATTCTCTCCGCCAACAGCTCGGCTTGCTCGCGGTTCGTGTGTGGCAAATACACGGTGAATTCCTCGCCGCCGTAACGCGCCAGAATATCGGTGCGGCGCAGCTTCGTCCTGACGACGTCCGCCGTGCTCCGGATGACCTCGTCACCGACGAGGTGGCCGTATTTGTCGTTGATCTGCTTGAAGAAGTCGATGTCGAACAGGAAGATGGAGAACGGAATTTGATATCTCATGTTCAGCAGCACTTCGTGTTCCAGCTGTTGCATCAGGTACCTGCGGTTGAAGCAGCCGGTCAAGCCGTCCGTGATCGCCATCTGCTCCAGCTTCTGGTTGACCCTGAACAGTTCTTCCTGGATCGTGATCAGCTCCAGATTGCGTTCGTGAAGCGCTTCGTTCTTCCGGTTCATCTCCACGACGAGCTTGCGCAACTCCGTGACGTCATGGAACGTGATGATGCGGCCCAGAAACGATTTCCGGTCGTCCAATACCGGGGAAATCTGGATCGATACGTGCCTTCCCGCGCTTTCCTGCAACGAGAACTCCATTTGCATTTTCTCGTACGGATGGTTCATGTACCGATAGAGGAATTCGTACGCTTCGCCTTGCGCCTGAAGAGGGGCGAGAAACTTCTCCATCTCGAACGTCTCGCCTTTGAACGCCCTTACGAACGGGGACGTTCCTTTGTTGACTTCCAATATTTTATCGTTATCGTCCACGACGATGATTCCCGTGGTCATATGTTCGAAAATATCCCGCTGGGCCATGCTCAAAATGTCGAACATGCCGAAGCGATAGATGGCGATGACGAAGCACAAGTCGGATAGCAAGATGCCAAGCGCCAGAAAACCCGGTATGACCGGTAGCCATTGCGCCAGCAGCACGTTAACGATGACGTCGAGCAGTCCGAATCCCGTCAGCACGAACATGCCGATCAGGGCAAGGGCGAGCTGCTTCCGTTGATGAACGGAATTGACGGTCTTGAGCGCTTGGAACATGTTCATGAGCGCCAAGAAGAAATAAGCGAACTGGATAAGGACGAGAACCCAGAACAGCGGCCCGTACTCCCGGCTCAGGAAGGAGCCGCCGACCGGGGACATGAACAGCTTGCCCGGATTGGTCAGAGCGGCGGTTACGCAAGCGAAAGCGGGCAAGATCGAGACGAACAGCCGTCCGGCTTTCAGCCTTTCCGCCCGTCCGGTCAGGAAGAATACGAAGATGAGCCAGCCAGGCCCCAGCATGCCCATGCCGAAATAGGACATGTTGATGAACGCGTGCTGGATGGCGGGGTCATCCGTAATTTTCGTCGCGAACAGCCCTAGCGGCCATAACATCATAATGAAATGGAACGCTAAATAGACTTTGTGCGTCTGCGTAATTCGATTAACGGCGATTACGCATACGAACAGCGCGAATAGCAGGATGAACAAAATAAAGTCGATCGACTGGAAGAGTCCCAATAAGTTCACCTTTTCGCAAAAGGGCTATGGTAAGAAAAAGGATAAGCTTGTTTGATTTTACCATATCATTTCTTTTATCGACAACATCTCCTCTTGGACAATCTGTCACTTATTTTCAGTTTTTAGCTAGATTTAAGGACTTTTGTCCCTGATTGCCTACGACTTACGGATCAACGATGTGAGATTAATTTCCATATAAGGGGAAATCCCCAATAGATCCCTAAATGTTTCGTATTCTTTTCGCAACTCTTCCTGATCCGCTTTGCCGCCCTTGACGGCCCGAATGAGCAAGTTTTTGGGCGTATGCTCCAGATCGATGAACTCTAGCATCTGCGTCCGGTAACCGGCAAGCTCGAGCAAATTCGCCCTGGCCGCGTCCGTCACGAGCGCGGAGAAGCGTTCCTTCAGAATGCCGTGCTTCAGAAGCGGCTTCAACGCCGGCTGCGAGATTTGGCGGAACAACTCGTGCTGGCAGCACGGCACCGACAGAATGACGCTCGCTCCCCATCCGATCGCTTTCAGCAAAGCCGCGTCCGTCGCGGTGTCGCAAGCATGAAGGGTAACGACCATATCGACCGAGGCATGGCCCTCGTAGTCGTTGATGTCCCCGACGGAGAACGTCAAGTCGTCCCACTTCAGCTCTTCCGCGAGCTTGGCGCAATGCTCGATCACGTCTTTTTTCAGATCGAGTCCGACGATGCGAACGGGCAACTTCTCCTTGATCGCCAGCAAATGATAGAGCGCGAACGTCAAATACGATTTGCCGCAGCCGAAGTCGACGATCGTGAGCTTTCTTCCTCTCGGGAGGTCGCCGACGACGTCCGCTACCATCTCGAGGAATCGGTTGATTTGCCTGAACTTATCGTACTTGGCTTTCACGACCTTTCCTTCTGCCGTCATGACGCCGAGAGCATGGAGAAAGGGAACCGGTTCATCTTCCGGAAGCACGTACGACTTGCTTCTGTTATGCGATTGCGGAGCCGATTCCCGACGCTCCGCGGATTTGCGGCCGACGACGGTCAAGACGCCTTTCTTGTTCGCCATCACCTGAACGTCGGCGCCCTGCAATTTGAACAACGCCTGCTTGTACTGGCCCATTGCTTCGCCGAGCTTCTCCGCCAGTAGGTCGGAGACTACGTTCTCGTGGTAAGCTTTGTTCCCGCGCAGACGCTCGAATTGGTAGAACAGTCCGCTCTTCAGCTTGACCGGCCTTACCGTTAGTTTCTTGTCCGCGTCCTCGCTCTTGATTCTCGGCGAACTGAAAGTCGCCTGGACGAGATTGCCTTCCGCGGACGCTTCATCCAATAACGCCAGCCAAGCTTCCGCTTGTCCGTTACCGTTCATGCTTCATTCTCCTTCGTTAGAGCGCCCCACTGCCTGCGCCCCTCTTCCATCTCGTCGCGCGGAAGCCCTCCTGCATCTAACGCCGCGTCTTCCATGCCGGATAACCGCGTATAGAAAGCTTGTCCTTCCTCCGCGGAGAGCGCGCCGGCTTCGCCCAGCTCGAACAGCAGGTTCTCCGCGTCCGCGAATCGGCCCTCTTCCTCGTGCCAGCCCCATAACGCCTTCTTCGTATCGGCTTCCGTCTCGTACGGATCGAGCGAGGCGATCAGCTCTTCCGCCCGTTTGCGGGCGTCCCAGCCTTCGGCCTCGAGTTCGTTGCGGAGCGCGTGCAACGTCAGGCGGAGCGACTTTTCGAATCTCGGAACGCTCTCGTCCTCCTCCCCGAGGGAGGCGTAAAGTTCCGCTTCTTGCTTCAGACAAGAAGCCACGATCGCCACGGACTCCGCGTTCGGGCTTCCGGTCAGCGATAGCATCGAGAGCAAATCCTCGTCCGTAAGTCCCATCGCGAGCCTCGAGCGAAGACGAAGCTCGCGGCTCATAAACTCGTCGATCGTCTGCAACGCTTCCTGCGGTTTTCCGAGGTCCTTCAACCCGGCGGCTTTGCCGAGCACGGCGCCCGCCTGCGCGAGCAACCGGATCAAATAGTCTCTCTCAAACACTCGCCGTCCCCCGAACCCGTTCCAAGAACGCGACGATCTCTTCGGAGAAGCGCTCCGGCGCTTCCTTCATGCCCATATGGCCGACCCCCGCCAGCGTGACGGCCGAAATCCGGTCGCCAGCTGCCGGAAACCTTCTTTCCGCCGGAATGACTTCATCCAGCTCCCCCGCCAGCAACAATACGGGTACCTGGGTTTCGGCCAGCGTCAGGACGCGGTCGGGACGCTCGCGCATGCCCAGCGCGCAACCGATCGCCCCTTCGGCCGACGTGCCGTATCCGATCTCGATCGCTTCGAGCAGCTGCGCGGATCGCGAATCGCGATGTCCGGGCGCGAACAGCTTCGGCACGAGCCCTTCCACGAAAGGACGAACGCCTTCCGCGGCGATCGTCTCGGCCGCTTTCAGCCGATTCGCCTTCGCGGCATCCGCATCGGGATAAGCGGTAGAATGAACGAGGGAGAAAGACAGCAGCCTCTCCGGATGCCGTTCCGCGAACGCGAGGGCGACGTATCCGCCAAGCGAATGGCCGAACAGATGCGCCCGCTCGAGCTTTAACGCGTCCATCAACGCGGCGACGTCGTCAGCGAGCATCTCCATTCCGTATGTACCTTCTCCGGCGGAAGAACCGCCATGCCCGCGGAAATCCGGAGCGATGACGCGGCCGTAAGCGGAGATCGGGCCAATGACGCCGTTCCAATATTCGCCGCTGCCGCAATACCCGTGAAGCAGGATAATCGGTTCTCCCTCTCCCGCTTCCCTGTAAGCCGCCGTCATCCCTGTTGCCAATTCGATCGTTTTCATCTGATTACACTTCCTCTTCTCCGGATTGGGATTGCCGTTCGTGCCCGAAGCCGTCGCAGATCGCGTCCGCGATGGCCCGCGCCATGCCCATGACGCCGTATAACGAGGTGGACTGCAGCGTCCAATACGGCTTCGGGCTAACCGCGTTGACGACGGCGGCGACGCTGTAGTCGCCGATCGGTCCGAAGCCGCGGCCTACCGATTGGGCGGGCACGAGAGGTCCGCGCCTGACGACGTAACCGCCGACATGCTCGGGGCGCCCGAGACAGGCGTCCACCGCGAAGATCGCGCCCGCTTCCGCCAATTCCGGCAGCAGGCGCGGCAGCCGTTCCGAGTCGCACGGCTCCTTCAACGTGCCGACGACGTTCGGCACGCCCCTCTCCGCGAGCATCGTGCCGACGAGAGGCCCTAAGCAATCGCCCGTCGAACGATCGGTCCCGATGCACAGAAACGTGATCTCCGCCATCCCGTGCCAGATCGCTATCGATTCCGAGAAGGAGCGAAGGCCCGTTTCGTCCACTCTCTCCCCGGCAAGCGCCGTCTTGTCCGCCATTCCGCCGTTCACGTCCCGTCCCGCTCCTCGCGTCGTTTTCTCTCAGGTTACCATGACGAAGACCGGAATGCCACACGGCGGGCCGTCGGCGCCTCCCCCGGCACATTTTACTGCGAGGCGCGCGCCCGCTATGCTACAATGGGTATATCCCCATTCCGCATGAGAGGAAGTTAACCGATGAACTTAAACGAACCGACGCAGCAGAACGTTGAATATATGATCGAAGCGATCAAGACGAAGCTGAGAATGGCGACGGGAGCCGCGATGCAGGCGTCCAGCTTCACGGCCGAGAAGTACGAGGACCTGAAAGACATCTACGACATGGTTCACTCCAAGGATCGCTTCAGCATCAGCGAAGTCGAAGCGCTCGTATCCGAGCTTGGCAAGCTGAGAGCCTAACGCGCGTTCATGCAAGCGTACAAGACCGCTCCTTACCGATCTTCATCGGCGGGGACGGTCCTTTTTGCGCGTCTGCCCATGCAAAAATCCGATGAAGGCGTTTCCATTGAAAATACCGATCGCAAGCATGAAAAAGCATCGATAACTCGTTGGCTTCCCCCGCTGTTATGATGATTTTCAAAGAGATGCGGGAGGCGAAAAAAGATGTTGATTCAAGAGTATGCAGCCTATAGAATATGGAAAACCGATCGGGAACTGAACGACAGACGGTTGAACGTAGACGGCTTAAGCAACGGAGGCCGTTTCTCCGGCCGCCGGGCCGGGACGTTGATCGCCTGGCTTGTCGGACTCGTTCGCTAAGCAAGCGTACGCCGCGCAAAAGATAGGGGGGGATGCGGTGGATTTCGTCTACTTAAAATCGTTCTTGGAAGTCGCCAAGTGCCATAGCTTTACGAAGGCGGCCGAAAACCTGGGATACGTGCAGTCGAGCGTCACCGCTCAAATTCAGAAGCTGGAAAACGAATACGGAGTCGTGCTGTTCGAACGGTACGGCCGTTCGATGAGGCTCACTTCGGCTGGGGAGCAGTTGAAAACGACGTTCGAAAAGATCGTGGAGCTGTACGACGACTCCCTCCGTCTCGTATCGAGACACGCCAAGGGCAACATCGAGATCGGAACGATCGAATCGCTCATGTCTTTCTTCCTGCCTCCGGTCTTCCACCGGTTCTCGCAAAGCTACCCCGATATGAACCTGCAAGTACACACGAACACGGAAACGATGGTCATGCAATCGCTGCGAAGCGGCGCGCTCGACATGGGCATCGTCATGGACGCGCCGATCGAGGACGACGACATCGAGGCAATCACGATCCGGCGGGAACCGCTCGTTCTCGTCGCCAAACCCGATCATCCGCTCGTTTCCTCCAGCCCGTTCGGCCTCGAGGAACTGGACGGCCAATATCTCATCGTCACCGAGCAAGGCTGCAGCTATCGCGCCGCCCTGGAACGACTTCTCTCCCTCCGCGGCGTCAACTATCACGTGTCCCACGAATTCGGCAACTTGGAAGCGATCAAGCAATTCGTCGGCTACGGCCTCGGCATCGCCCTCGTTCCCCGTATCGTCGTCACCCGGGAGCTCATGGAAAACAAGCTGGCGGCGCTTCCCTTTTCCCATCCGGACATCACGTTCTTCTCGCAAATCGTCTACCACAAGAAAAAATGGCTGAGCCCCGCCATTCGTCATCTGATCGAGCTGCTGCAAGGCGCGGGCGATCAGCGGACGACGTTGTCGGCTTCCCATATTTCTTGACCGAAAGCGCACAAAACCCGCCTCGCTGACTGCGAAGGCGGGTTTACGTTATGAGGAGCCGATATTATTTCGAGACGTGCGGCGCCAAGGAAGCGAGCGCTTGCTCCAGGTCGGCGTTCCTGACATCGAGGCCTTTCACGACTTTCCAACGCTCGACGTGCTCGACGGTCGCTCCCGATTCCGCTTCCCGGATTTCCCCGAGCGTCTCGAGCTCGAGCATCAGGCTGTTCGTGTACAGCTCGAACGAAACGCCGAAGTCGGGGTACGATCCGCCCGGCACCGGCTCGTATTTCTTAATGAACGTATCCCCATGATTGCTGTACGCTGCCCAGCCGGCTTCGTTGTCGCTGCCGAACTTGTATGGCGTCGGGCCTTCTCCCTGATCGACGAACAAAGCCGACTCGGAGAACTTGATTCTCGGATCGTTCAACCGGCTATAAGGCCACAGAATGAACCTGCGGTTCGGCAACAGCCCGTTGTCCGCCCCCGTCATCGGGACGACGGCGCGCCCTCCGGCGCCCATGACGGAAAGCGCCCACGGCGCGAATACGACCGGCCAAGCCCCTTCGTTCGTAATCCGATGGACGACTAGCACGTCGTCCGCCCCGCTGACGTCGAACCGGATCTCGATTTCCTTCGAGATTTGATTCCAACGCTCGGGCTTCGCCTTCAAGACGATCGCCGTCTCTCCGAGACGTTCCCATTCGACGGGTTCGTTGTCCGGATACGTCGTCCGCGGAATGCGTTCGGGGCTCGTCCACAGCCGGTGGCCGCCGTAAATGTTCCATCTGCCTCCGCCGACCGGCGCGAACGCGTCCCCATCTTGGCCTATTGCCTGTCCCGCGTCCTCGAAAAACAAGTTGCGGCCGCCCGCAGAAGAAAGATGAATGATGCGCGGACCGAAATCCAGCGTCGCCAACAATTCGACGTTGCCGTTGCTTAAGGAGACGCAGCGTCCCCACGTGTCATGGCTTATTTCTTTAATGACGATCCCGGTCATTCGCTCATCCCTCATCCCGATTCGAAATCAAGCCGGAACGTTCCAGAAACGCGCGGAACGCCGCGCGGCCATCATCGTCCCCTTTGTACACGCCCGCGTCGCGCAATGCCGCGTGGAATTTGTCTCCCACGTCGGCTTGCAGCAACAACCGGACGCCATCCTCCGTGCCGTCGTTTCCGTAAAGGTCGATCAAGCGGTCGACCCAGTCCGCGTGTTTCGCGAGCGGATGGTCGGGCGCGGAAATCGCCGCCGCGTCGTAAGCGATGCGCCCGGTCATCAGGTCGGCGATCTGTCCGAGCTCCTGCTGCAAGCGCCCCGGCAGAACGGCGAGACCCATGACCTCGATCAAGCCGATGTTTTCCTTCTTGATGTGATGAAGCTCGCGGTGCGGATGGAAAATGCCGTCCGGATGCTCCGCGCTCGTGCGGTTGTTGCGCAAGACGAGATCGAGTTCGTAGGCTCCGTCGTCCTTGAATCTGGCGATCGGCGTGATCGTGTTGTGCCAGGCGCGGCCGTTCGGCCCTTCGCTATGGGAGAGCACGTCCGCCGAAGGATCGCTATACGCGCGCCACTTGGCGAGAATGTCGGACGCGACTTCGAGCAGCGCTTTGCGGTTGCCCGAACGTAGCCGCAAGACGGACATCGGCCACTTCACGATGCCGAGCTTCACGTCGGGCTCAGTCGCGGAGACACGCCACTCGAGCACGTCCGCCGTTTCCATCGGGAAGACGTGACGTCCGGCTTGGAAGTGATCGTGGTTGAGAATCGATCCGCCGACGATCGGCAAGTCCGCGTTGGAACCGATGAAGTAATGCGGGAATTGCTCGACGAAATCAAGCAGCCGCGCGAAAGTGTCCGGCGAAATCTTCATCGGGACATGCTCGCCCTTGAACACGATGCTGTGCTCGTTGTAATAGACGTAAGGCGAATATTGGAAGAACCACGCTTCGTTCTGCAGTTCGAGCGGCAGCACGCGCAAGTTCTGCCTGGCGGGATGATCCGGCCGACCGGCGTATCCGACGTTCTCCTTACAGAGAAGACATTTCGGATAGTGCGCCTGCGGCAACGTCTTCAGGAGCGCGATTTCCTTCGGATCCTTCTCCGGCTTGGACAGGTTGACCGTAATTTCCAGAACGCCGTCGTCGGTCCGGTGCTTCCAGTAACCGTTCTTGCGTATCCGGTCCATGCGGATATAAGTGGAGTCGATGTTGAGCTTGTAAAACCAATCCGTCGCGGCGGAAACGCCGCTTCGGGCTGTCCGTCCGGCGAATTCACGCGCGGTTTCAGAAGGCCGTGGCATGAGCAACCCCATGATGCGCGCGTCGAACAAGTCCCTGTACGTGAGCGTGTCGTCCGGCACGAGGCCGAGCGCGACCGCCGCGTCCAGTAGCGGCTCCAGGAGCGGAACCGGGCTGTCCGGCAAAGAAGCCGGATCGACGGGATCGCCTTTCGCCGGCTCGTTCACGGCGAACAAGTCGAGCAAAGCGTTACGCGAATATTCGATGTCCAAACGGTCGATAAGACCGTTATGCGAAGCGAACGCGACCAATCGCTCGATGGCGATCGCCAACTCCCGTTCGGAAGGCGCGTTCGTTGCTGTTGACGTATTCATCCTGCGAACCTCCCAATCCGTCGGTTACTTGGCGTAACCGTTCGGATGCTGTTGATGCCAACGCCACGCGCTGCCGATAATGTCTTCCAGCTTCTCGCGGCTCGGGGACCAGCCGAGCTCCTCGCGGGCCCGGGCCGAAGAAGCGATAAGCACGGCCGGATCGCCGGCGCGGCGCGGCTCGTATTTCGCGGGAATCGCATGGCCCGTCACTTCGCGGGACACGTCGATGACCTGTTTGACCGAGTAACCGTTGCCGCTGCCGAGATTATAGATCGCGCTGTCTCCGCCTTCTCGAAGGCGACCGAGCGCGCGAATGTGCGCGTCCGCCAAGTCGCTGACGTGGATATAGTCGCGAATGCAAGTGCCGTCCTCCGTCGGATAGTCGTCGCCGAACACGGAGATGAATTCGCGTTGTCCGAGCGCGACTTGCAGCACGAGCGGCACGAGATGGGTTTCCGGCGAGTGGTCCTCCCCGATTTTGCCCGAATCGTGCGCGCCTGCCGCGTTAAAGTACCGCAGGGAGACGAATTTGATGCCGTGCGCGACGTCGAACCAACGGATCATTTTTTCCATCGCCAGCTTCGTTTCGCCGTAAGTGTTCGTCGGAACGGTGCGGTCGTACTCGTCGATCGGCACTTTCTCCGGTTCCCCGTAAGTCGCCGCCGTCGAAGAGAAGACGATACGATTAACGCCCGCTTTCTGCATTTGCTCGAGCAGGCAGAGCGTGCCGTATACGTTGTTATGATAATATTTGCCGGGATCCTTCATACTCTCGCCCACGAGGGAATTCGCGGCGAAATGAATAACGCCGTCGATGTCGTTCTCGTGGAACACGCGTCCCAAGAAGTCCGCGTCGCGCAGATCGCCTTCGTAAAACTTGCCTCCGAGCAACGCTTCGCGGTGCCCCTGGTACAAGTTATCGACGACGACGACCTCTTCGCCCTTTTCCAGCAATGCCGCAACGGCATGGGAACCGATATATCCCGCTCCTCCGGTAACAAGAACCGCCATCTTTTACGCCTCCCCCTTCAATTCGCGGACGCCGTCGCCGATGTCGCATACGTAGAACGCCGGCTTCAATCCCGTCTTCGCTTCGTATTTCTCGCCGACTTCGGCGATAAACCGTTCTACAGAGCTTTCGTGCACGAGGGACACGGTGCAACCGCCGAAGCCGGCTCCCGTCATCCGCGAGCCGAGAACGCCCGGAACGGCGCGCGCCGCGTCGACCATCGCGTCTAATTCGTCTCCCGTCACTTCGTACAGATCGCGCAAAGAATCGTGAGAACCGTTCATCAATCGTCCGAATGCCGCGAGATCGTCCTTGGCCAACACTTCCATCGACTTGGCGACGCGATCGATTTCCTCGACGACATGGCGGGCGCGGCGGCGCACCGTCTCGTCTTGGATCAAGTGCTCGTTCGCGTTGTATTCAGCAAGCGTCAGTTGTCCCAGCAGCGTCAATTGCGGGAACGCCGCTTTCAAGTCTTGAACCGCTTGCTCGCATTGCGCGCGGCGTTCGTTGTATTTGGAATCGACGAGGCCGCGGCGTTTGTTCGTGTTGCCGATGACGAGCCGGTATTCGCCGGAGCGGAACGGAACGAGCTCGTACTTGAGCGTGTCGCAGTCGAGCAGGATCGCGTGGTCCTTGCGCCCGTTCGCGACCGCGAACTGGTCCATGATGCCGCATTTGACGCCGACGAATTCGTTTTCCGCGTGTTGCGACCATTGCGCGATCCGCACCGTGTCCGTCGGTTGGCCTTCCAATGTCAGAAGCGCGTAAGCGGTGACGACCTCGATCGAAGCCGACGAGGACAAGCCCGAGCCGTTCGGAATTTCCCCGTGATACAGGAAGTTATACCCGTGGCTCAGCTCGATGTTCCGTTGGGCCAGTTCCCATACGATGCCTTTTGGATAGTTCGCCCAGTCGTCTTCTTCATTGAATTCGATGTTGTCGATCGATACTTCCTTCTTTGCGGGGAAGTTCGTCGACGCGAACGATAGCTTGCGGTCCGCTCGCGGGGAAACGAGTAACGTCGTTCCGAAGGTGAGAGCGGCCGGGAACACCGATCCGCCGTTATAGTCCGTATGTTCGCCGATCAGGTTCACCCTGCCCGGTGCTTGGAACGCGCGTACTTTTTCTTCCGTGCCGCCGAACAGTTCGGCGAATTGCCGTTTCAACTCCGATATTTGTGCCATCTCAGCGATCAGCTCTCCTTGGTAACGTTCGAATTTGATCTCAGTATACCGGATGAAGGCGCTATCGCAAAATGGCGGGATATGCTTTCCGCATGGAGAAATGTGACTTTATACAAAAGCGTTCCGCTCCCCGCCGTGTTATGATGGTGTCATGATGGAGGAAAAGAAATCGATTCGAGTACAGAAGGGAACCGGAATCGCATGAGCAGAAAACCGACTTACCGCGTCGCCTCGAACCCGGTCAGCTTCCACGCGCGCGAGCTGACCGTCCTCTTCGCCGGAGAAAGCCAAACGAACCCGTTGCATCGCATCGGGCCGAAAGTCGTCGATTATTATTTGCTTCACCACGTCTTATCGGGCAAAGGTTATTTTCGCGCGGGCGACTTCGAATGCGAGCTGTCCCCGGGCGATAGCTTCCTCATTCGTCCGGGACAGCTCGTCCATTACGTCTCGGACGAGCAGGATCCTTGGCTCTACCGGTGGGTCGCTTTCGCCGGCTCCCAGGCTGCGGCCATCGTCGGCGAGGCCGGCATGGGCGACGAGAAGCCGGTCGTAAGTTCCGGCGGCGGACGGGAGCCGGGCGATCGGTGCCGCGCCATCTTCGAGGCGTTCCGCGCCCGCGGCGGGTCGGCGTCGCTGGCGGCGACGGGACATCTGCACTTGTTGCTGGCCAGCTTAAAGGAAGCGACCGCGGACAACGGAACGGAGGCGTTGCGGCCGGATTCGCATAACGAGGAACTCGTCCGGCAAGTTGCCGGTTACTTGTCGACCCAATACGCCGAGCCGATCACGATCGAAGGGATGGCGGAGACGCTCGGTTACAATCGCGCCTATTTGTCTCGCGTCTTCAAGCAGCGGACCGGCGTCTCGCCCGTCGCGTTCTTGACGCAGCAGCGGGTTGATCACGGCAAACGCTTGCTTCGCGAACGGACGGAGCTGACGATCGAGCAGATCGCGTTCTCCGTCGGCTTCCACGATCCGCTGTACTTCTCCAAGCAATTCCGCCGTTTGTACGGTCAGTCCCCGACCGATTACCGGATCGCGGTCGGCAAATCGCTGAAATAAAAACGAGGCGAGTATCCTTGACTCCGGGGCCACGCCTCTGCATTGCAATTGGCGAACGCCCTTGTCGCTCCGTGCTTCGAACTCATTAGCAGTCTGGAGGACTCTATTCCGGCGAAATTCGGTAATTAGATGCGATTACCGACCTGGGAGATCTTTATTTCGCCGAAATCCGACGCGATTAAAGGCCTGGGAAAGGCGTGGCGACGTTATTTCGGCGGGACGAGCGAATTCGAGAATTTAGCGGCGCGTGGCGACGTTATTTCGGCGGGACGAGCGAATTCGAGAATTTAGCGGTGCATGGCGACATTATTTGGGCGGGACGAGCGAATTCGAGAATTTAGCGACGCATGGCGACGTAATTTGGGTGTAAGAGCTGTTTGCGGCATTCGACTCGATTAACGGCCTGGGAGGACTCAATCGGGTCGATACCGGGTGATAACTAACACCCGGTACCGCCATTCGAACCATGCCTGCTCTCCCGATGCGTCTTTACCGGTTCTCAAGCTCGAAGACGGCTTTCCAGTCGCCGGCGATTTCC
Organism: Cohnella suwonensis; assembly: GCF_042655365.1. Lineage (NCBI taxonomy): Bacteria > Bacillati > Bacillota > Bacilli > Caryophanales > Paenibacillaceae > Cohnella > Cohnella suwonensis. The sequence continues at coordinate 40,862 of NZ_JBHSMH010000017.1, forward strand.
TTGGCATCGTTAAGGAACTCCGCGGGGAAAGTCTTCTCGAGCTTCGCCCGCGTTTCTTCAGATACGCCGCCTAGCTGCTCCAGCAACGACTTGACGATGTGCGGCCAAGCGACTTCCGTGCCGTCGCTTACCGCGATCGCCACCCCGATCTTCTCCTTCCGAAGCCCGAAGGCGAATACGCCGTGCGCGCCGCTCTTCGCGACGACGTTCGGATCTCTCAGCAGTTCGCTTGCGAGCCGGTAACGTCCTTCGACAAGCTCCGGATAGGCATGCATCGCCTTGGCGACTTTGGCCGCTTCCGCTCCGGTCGCGCCGTCGGCTGCGAACCCCGGACTCGCCAGTCTGCCATAAGCGAGCGCGAGCCGGTCAAGCGGCATGGAAGCGACGGGAAATCCGCATCCGTCCCGGCCGATCGTCACAGGCGAATCCCCTGCCTCCGTCCATCCTCTAAGCACCCGCAAAATTTGTTGTTGCGCCGGATGGTCCGGATGAATATAACCTTCCAGCGGCCAGCTTTTCAGCTTGCTCCATGCGAGCACGCCGAGATGTTTGCCCGCGCACGTATGCAGCAACTTGCGAGGCTTTCCGCCAGCGGCGACGTAGGCATCCCGCGCTCCGCGACCGACCGGCAGCGTCGGCTGAATCGCAAGCGCGTCCTCGTCGATGCCGGTCAGCTTCAACATTTCCTCCAATGTCGCGATCTGTTCCGCGCTTCCTCTATGGGATGCGGCCATCATCGCCAAGTGCCGCTCCTCGTAACCGTATGCGGCGGCTCCTTCGAGCAGCGACGCGACCGCTTGGATCGGCTTCGCCGTCGAACGGACGTAAGCGGGCGCGTTCGCGTCCCCTGCCGCGTAAAGCAACCTTCCGTCCTCGGCTGACACGATGCTAATGCGTCCGCGGTGTACGTTCTCGGTACGCTCGCCTCTCGTCATCGCCAGTAACGGAACGTCTGCGAGTATCGTCAATTGTTCGTTCATTGCAAGTCGCTCCTTCGTCTCTTTGATGTCTATTGATTTAGTGTAATGTGGGAAACGCCGCATTATCCGCCTTGAAGCCTCCGAACTCACTCCACCGCATCGGCGGAATTAGTCGGTTTGTGCTGTAACTCGATGCTGGGAGTACCATTCAAGCTCGAGTTAGATTGGATCTGAATCGGCGCAGGAGCCATCCAATAGGCGGAAGTAGTCGGTTTGGACTGGTTTGTGCGACCAACCCGGCCCACGAACCACCGTACCGTTTCGGCTCGCGCGCGCGTAAAAATCGCCAACCCCGTCGCCGAAACAAAATCCAGACGTCTCCGTCTGGATTCCGCCCCCTCACCTATAACCCTTAACCCGTCAGCGCCCCGCGCCTACCCACTCCCTCGTCTTCTCTCGGGAACGATCGCTCTCCTCGGACGCCCCCGAGAAGTTCACCGCTTCCGATACGAGATATAACGGACGGCCCTTCGTCTCCTCGTAAGTCCGACCGATGTATTCGCCCAGCACGCCCAGAAGAGACAGCGTAATGCCGTGGAACAGCAGGCTGATCGCGACGAGCGACGTCCAGCCCTGCGTCGTCGTGGACGTGAAGAAATGCTGGTATAGCACGACGAACAAGTAAACGAATCCGACCGCCGATAGTACGAACCCGAGCACGCTGGCGATCTTGAGCGGTTTCGTCGAGAACGACGTCATCGCGTCGAGCGACAGCTTGATCATTTTGCGCAGCGGATACTTCGTCTCGCCCGCGAACCTCTCGTCGCGCACGTACTCGACGGAATCTTGCTTGAAGCCCGCCCAGCTGACCATGCCCCGAATGAACCGGCTGCGTTCGCGCATCGACGTCAACGCATCGCACACTTTGCGGTCCATCAACCGGAAGTCGCCCGTGTCGACGGGAATGTTGACCGACGTCATCGATCGGAGCAACCGGTAGAACGCCGCGGCCGTGACTTTCTTGAACCATGACTCTCCCTTGCGCTCGATCCTTTTGCCGTAGACGACGTCGTACCCTTCGCGCCACTTGGCCACCATGTCGGCGATCAGCTCCGGCGGATCCTGCAAGTCCGCGTCGATGAGCACGACCATACGGCCGGAAGAATAATCCATTCCCGCCGTAACGGCAATCTGGTGCCCGAAATTGCGGGAGAAATCGACCAGCTTGACCGTGTCGTCGGCCTCGCATAAGGCTCGTACGATTTTCGCCGTCCGGTCTCGGCTTCCATCGTTCACGAACACGATCTCGTACGTTTCCCCGAGACCGTCCAACGCCGACTTCAGCCTTCTATAAGTAACCTCGATGACTTCCTCTTCGTTGTACATCGGAACGACGACCGATAAGAAACATGCTTGCTGCACCGTAATGTCCCCTTCCTAGAATCCCCAGCTGGGCAGCCACTTCATGAATACGTTCATCCAGTGGCGACTGATCGTCATGCCCGTATAAAGCGGATAAAACCATACGAATACTCCCGCAACCGCGACGACGAACGCCGTAGTGATCCTTCTATTGTAGTATTTCTGCTCCTCGAACCAGCGAAGCATCCAGACGATCGACAGGATCAGAATCGGCACCATCGGGAAGTAATGGTATAAGAACGTAATGCTTCGGGGAGCGACCATCCACGGCACGTAAAACGACAAGTAACCGAGCGCTAGCGTCAGGACGAGCCGGTCTTTGCGGCGCGCCCCCAGCCACCAAGAAGCGAGCAACGCGGCCAATCCGCCCCACCAGATGATCGGGTTGCCGATCGCGGCAATGCTCTGGGCATCTCCCTTTTGCAGATCTTTGCCGCCGTAATACCATACCGGACGTACCATGACCGGCCACGTATACCATTTCGAAGCGTACGGATGCGGTTCTTTGACGCCCTTGTGGTAATCGTACATGTTTTTCTGGTACTGCCACAAATCCTTGTAGCTGTCGTCCGCCTTGGTCGCCTTGAGGTAAGGAATATAGGATGCCGCGTATTCGACCGCCGGTACCGCGACGAACAAGACGACGGCGGCCATGACGGTCAACGCGAGACGTTTGACCGTTTTCGTCCGCTCGCCCTGCTCGCGCCCTTCCTTCCAGCGACGGTACAGCGTCCAGAAGAACAATGCGGCGAGTCCGGCGCCTCCGTACAAATAGTTCCACTTCACGGAAGCCGCGGCTCCGAAGAACACGCCGCTCAGCGCCAGCCAGCCGATGCTGCGCTTGAAGCCTCCGCCGCGCCAGACGGCTTCCCCGTACCTGTACATGCCGTAATACATGAGGATCGTGAACGTGACGCCCGTAATATCCACGTTCGCCATTCGCGAATGGACGAGATGGAACCCCTCCAGGACGAGAAGCAACGTGGCGAGAAAGGCATACCGGGTTCGCGCGAACATGCCTTTGGCCGCGGCATAGAACACCGGCACCATCAAAGTGCCGACGACAGCCGCCATAAAGCGCCAACCGTAAGGCGTCATGTCGAACATCTTCACGCCGATCTCGAGAATCACTTTACCGAGCGGCGGATGCGTATTCTCGTACGGTTCGATCCGTTCGATGAATTCGTAAGCGGTACGACCGTGGTAAATTTCGTCGAAGTACATCGAGTTGCGGTAATCCGGCCGGTAAGGCGCGTATTCCTGCTCGTCGAAGACGGCATGGCCGTCGCCGATCGACGCGGCCGAATTGTACTCTCCCGGCGCGATCGATTCGACCGGAATCGGCACCGTCACGTCTTTCGTGAAGAACGCCGCCTCGTACAGCCTGTAGCCGGTACGCACCGTCGTGAATTTCATGTATCGGGCTTCGACCGATTTCTCGTCGAGCATCCAAGTGAATACCCGGTTCGTCTTGTGTTCGACTTCTAAATACGTATCCCAGCGTTGGCCGTCGACCGAATATTCGATCTTCGTGTCTCCCTTTGCGCCGGGACCTTCGTATAAATTAACCCTATCGACCTTGCGGGCTTGTCCGAAATCGACCGTGAACGTATCGCCGGGCTTGTCCGGCATCCAGTACGTTTGCGGCGCGGTTCGGTTGCCCAGATCATGGAACGACATGATCGCGGATAATGCCGTAAGCAATAACACTAGCGCGAGATCAAGCGGTCTCCACCGCCGATCCTCCCTTTTACGAACGGAAATCGATCCCCATTGCATCGGATCGGAATTGGGCGTTCCCTTCCACTCCATGTCGATCCTCTCTTTCGCCTCGCTACGCGTAATCAATCCTTTCTATTGTAGACGAAAGCGCCTCCCTCTGGAAGATGGCGCGTCCATTTCGTCCGGCGGCCGCATATGCCCCGCTTATATTCGGCATGCTAGTCCCTAGCATGCGAACAAACGGAACCTACGGAGGTTAATCGCGCATGAATTTGCATTACGGATCGCTCTATTGGCCGAGCACGTTTCCCGAGCATTCGACTTATCCTTCCTTAAAAGGGGATAAGCGCACTCGCGTCGCCATCGTCGGCGGCGGCATGTCGGGCGTTACGTGCGGATACTTGCTGGCGAAGAGCGGCATCGATACCGTCTTGCTCGAACAACGGCAGATCGCTTCGGGCAGTTCCTCCGCCAATACCGGACTGTTGCAGTATTTGAACGATACGATGATGACGGAATTCGCGTCCTCGATCGGGGAGGAAAGAGCCGCAACGTTCTACCGCGCTTGCGAAGATGCAGCTGAGAAGATAGGCCTGATCGCTGAGAATCTCCGCCGGGACGTCTGGTTCAACAGGAGAAGCAGCTTGTATTTCGCTTCCTCTCCCTCTGACGTGCCCGCGTTGGAGAAAGAATTCGACGCGCTTCGCGAACGAGGCTTCGCGGGCGACTGGTGGGACGGGGATCGAATCGCCGAGCGCTTCCCGTTCCGCAGGGAAGCGGCGATCGTCACCCGCGGCGATGCCGAAATCAACCCTTTCCGATTCGTGCACGCCATGGCGGAGGAAGCCGCCGACGCCGGGCTAAGCATCTTCGAGAATACGGCCATGACGTCCGTGGAACGGGCCGATTCCGGCGAAGGCTACGTCGTTCGGACGACGGAGGGCGACATTAAAGCGAACCACGTCGTATACGCCGTCGGCTACACGCCCGAAAACGCAGGCGGCAAGTGGATCCAAGCGTCGATCAACCGCTCTTACGCGATCGCGACCGCCCCCCTCGACGGCTTCTCCGGTTGGCATGAGCGCTTCCTGCTCTGGGAGACGGCCAGGCCTTATCTCTATGTAAGAACGACGCCGGATAACCGGATCGTCGCGGGCGGCTTGGACGAGAGCGTCCGCTACCCCGTTCTGACCGGTCGCGAGCTGCGCGCCCGCTCGATGCGCTTGCTCTCCGAAGTGAAAAAATTGTTTCCGGAGCTTCATCCGAGCGTTCGTTACGAGTGGTGCGCTTCCTTCGGCGAATCCGCGGACGGTTTGCCTTGGATCGGGGAAGACCCCGACCGTCCCGGGCAATATTACTTGCTCGGCTACGGCGGAAACGGCACGATCTACAGTATGATCGGAGCCGAAATCGTACGGGACCGCTTGCTCGGTTATCCGAACGAAATCGCCGATATCGTCAGGCCCGATCGTCCGATCGGCCAAGCGTTCGGCGAAGCCGCCGGCAAGGGATCATCTTCTTGAGCGGCGCATACAAGAGAGGCAAAGCCGCCTTCGCTCGAGGAGGCGGCTTTGCCTTGCTTGCTCTTCGGTTAAGTCGACACGTCGATCGCCCCCGCATGGCCGATCAGCGTCTCGGAAGAGATGTCCTCCGCGACGTCCGCCACTAGCGCGTATTTCCCCGATTCGACGGCTCTCGCGCATTTCTCCGCGGCGTTCGCGGGAACGCCGATGTCGAGCATCACTTCTTTGGCGCCGGCGGCATTGCCTGTCCCGAGCCCCGTGAGAACGACGCCCGAGGGTCCCGAACCGATCGCCGGTACGCCGACGGGATATCCGCCTGCGAGAGGCGCATACGCGACTATCGGAGCTCCGTCGCCTTCCCGTTCGCGGGTCGCTTGGATCCGATACAGCTCTTCCATCCGAATATGCCCGTCAGCCGAGAGCAGCGGAGCGCCTTCCCGGTTGTTGACGACGACGCGGAGGTCGTCTTCCTCCGCGCCGGCTTCCCGAAGCAGGCGGATCGCTTCTAGCACTTGTTCTTCCTTGTCGTAGATTCCGACGGTTACAGCCATTTTCATAACCTCCGCTCGAGGGTACTTCCGATTTGTGGGCGTGCGGGCTTACTTCAATGGTATGCCCCGTTTGACGCGCTTTGAATCGATTTCCGACGAACCGCGGAGAATGCTAAGAAAGCACGCGGCAGGAGCCTATCCGGAGAAGGACTAGCGGCATGGATAGCAGTTGCAGGGAATTCCTTTTTCAGGTAGAGTAGGCTGTAGCATAAGCCTTCCGGCTCATCTTCGGACGAACGAACGGGCAGCTCCCGCATTCGACGTTTCCTCATTCGCCGCTTACTCGCGCTAACGCCTATCCATTCGATACCGACGCTCCCCTTCGCTCGCGCGAACCCGGGAGCGTTTCTTTTTACCCGGAAAAGTGATGAAAAGCGGGAGACGCGCGTAAAGTAGTCAATCGACTCTACGAGGGGACACATCCATGATACGGAGGTTGATGTCATCATGAAAGCACTCTTTCTCGCCGGCGGTTTGGGTACCAGGCTTCGCCCATTGACGGAACACCTTCCGAAACCGATGGCCCTGGTGGGCAACCGTCCTTGGCTGGAGCATTTGCTCCTTCACTACAGGGACCAAGGCGTGAGCGAATTCGTCGTCGCGGTCAAACATTATCGGGAACTGATCGAAAGCCATCTCGGGGACGGCTCCAAATTCGGCGTAAAGATCGATTACGCGGTGGAAAAGGAATTGCTCGGAACGGCGGGCGCCATCAAAAACGCGGAACCATTGCTCGGGGAAAGGTTCATCGTCGTGAACGCGGACATCATCCACCAGGTCGACCTGGCGTCGGCGCTACGGTTTCACGAAAACCACGGCGGGGCGGCGACGATCTGCCTGACGGAAGTGGACGATCCTTCCCATTACGGCGTCGTCGAGCAGACGCGCGACGGCCGCATCATCCGTTTTATCGAAAAACCGAAAAAAGATGAAGCTCCGTCAAATCGGATCAATGCCGGCATATACATTATCGAGCGGCGAGCGCTCGATTGCGTCCCTTCCGGCAGGCCCGTATCGATAGAGAAGGAAACGTTCCCCTTGCTGATCGACAACGGCAGCGGCGTTTTCGGTCATCCGATCGGCGGCTATTGGATGGACATGGGGACGAAGGAACGTTATCGCCAGCTCCATTGGGATTTGCTCGACCGCCGTTTTCCCGTCACGATCGACGGAAAGGAGCTGGAAGACAAAGGCATCTGGCTCGGCGACAACGTCAGAGTCGGTCAAGGCGTTCTGTTCGTCCCCCCCGTCATGGTCGGGGACGACGTGACGATCGGGGATCGCGCCATCGTCGGCCCGTACGCGGTCATCGGCAAAGGAAGCCGTATCGGCAGCCAGTCCCGCCTGTCTTACTCGATCTTGTGGGACCGTTGCAAAATACGTTCCGGCGCCCAGCTTAACCAGTGCATATTCGGTACGGGCATGCAGGTCGGTCCCCATATTCTGCACGAAGCGGTATGCAATCGTGTATTGGAGGTGCAACGCCGATGAACAACCGTTCCCCTCAAATCGCGTACGTCAGCACGTACGTACCCAAGAAATGCGGACTTGCTACCTACACGCACCATCTCCGGGAGGCCATTACCCTCGCGAAAGGCGGCAAAACGACGGATACGATCGTTACGGTATGCCACGAGGACGAAACTTCGGACTACGGCGAGCCGTGGATGCTCCCGCTGATCAAGCGGCAACCCGGCGATTACGTCCGTATCGCGGAGACGATCAACCAGAGCGCGATCGATGTCGTTTCCTTGCAGCACGAATTCGGTATTTTCGGCGGGGAAGCCGGGGGCTACGTCATCGATTTCCTCAGGCGGCTGCGCAAACCGGTCGTCACGACGTTCCACACCGTATTCGAGAACCCGCTCCCTCCTTACTTGGACGTTCAGAAGGAAATCGCGCTGCTTAGCGACCATATGCTTGTCATGAACCGCAAAGGCTTGGATTACATGCATGACAACTTCGGTACTCCTTACGGAAAAATGTCGTTCATTCCGCACGGCGCGCCGGTCCCGAGCCGCTCCGACAGGACGAAAACGAGACGGCTGGCAGGCTGGGAGCATCGCAACGTGTTGTTTACGTTCGGTCTACTCGGCCGGGGTAAAGGCATCGAGCTCGTGCTGCGGGCAATGGCGTCGGCCGTGCAGGCCGTTCCCGACTTGCTCTACGTCATCGCCGGACAGACGCATCCCGAAGTCCGGAAGCACGAAGGCGAAGCATACCGGGAGGAATTGAAGGCGCTCGTTCGGGAGCTCGGGCTCGAACACCACGTCTCGTGGATCGACCGTTACGTGCCGGAAGAGGAACTCGTGTCGCTGATCTCCGCATGCGACCTGTACGTGACGCCGTACCCCGGTATGGGGCAAATCACGAGCGGAACGCTCGCTTACGCCGCAGGACTCGGGAGACCGTTCTTGTCCACGCCTTACGAATACGCGCGGGATCTCGTGCAAGGGCGGGAAGACATGCTTCTCCCTTACGGCGACCACGAAGCTTGGAGCGCGAAGCTTATCGAGCTGTTTACTTATCCGGGCATGCTCGGCGGATGGGAACGTGCCGTCTCCGACATCGGCACGAGCATGCATTGGCCGCACGTGGGGGCGCAGCACCTGCGGCTGTTTCAGCTTATCATCAACGGCAAGAGGGGCATCGTCGCCGGTGTCGTCTAACGAAAGCCCGCTCCGGCATTTACGTCATCCGTCGGCACTTCCTTCGATCGCACACTTGCGCCGCCTGACGGACGACACGGGAATACTGGAGCACGCGCTGGGACGCATTCCGCGTCGCCGGGAAGGGTATACGACCGACGATAACGCCAGGGCGTTATGGACGGCGACGGAGTGGCTCGAACTGGACGGCGGCGCGGCCGAAAGCGCCGATCCGGATGAGCTTCGCCGGCTCGCGGACACTTATTTGGCGTTCATGTTATGGGCGCAGGACGAGAACGGATGGTTCAGCAACAACTTCGCTTACGACCGTTCCCTCGAAGAGGAAGAAGTGTCCCACGACTGCCAAGGGCGATCGTTCTGGGCTTGCGCCGACGCTTGGGTCAGACTGGACGGACACCGTCAGGATGCCGCGAAAGCGATCGTCGAGCGGGCCATGCCTACGCTTCGGGCAATCGAATCGTTGCGGGGCCAGGCTTTCGCGATGGCGGCTTGCGCGCATTTGCTGGAAGCTTCGGAACGCGGACGCATTTCATTGCCCTTCGACGTCGCGATCGAACTGCGCCACCACTCCGAAAGGCTCGAGAACGTGCTGAACCGGGCCTACCTCGACTTCCGGGACGACCGCTGGCGATGGTTCGAGCCCGCGATGACTTACAGCAACGGCGTGCTTCCTTGGGCGATGCTCCGAACGTACCGTTATACGCGCACGGAAGAGACGATGCTTACAGGCATGGAGAGCCTTAACTTCCTTCTGGGGGTGATGGTTACCGACGGAGGCTGGCTTCGTCCCGTCGGCAACGAGGGGTGGTGCACGTCGGACGGCGATGCCGTCAGCCGATGGGACCAACAGCCTCTCGAGCTGTTCAAGCTGGCGCTCGCGCTCGAGGAAGCCTCTCTCGTCTTGGACGAGACGGGAGAGGATCGGACGGCGAAGGTATCGGAAACGGATCTGAATGCAATGGGAAATCTCGTCGGCATCTTGCGAGGCTCCGGCAGCGGCTTCGGGATCGGCGAGGCCGGCTTAACCGGAAACGTCAAGGGCGACGAAGGCGGGAGCGGACCGGGTAGAGCGAACGGGTTGAGAGGTTCGAGCGGGTTGGGGAGCATAAGCGGTTTAAGCGGTTCGAGCGGGTTGGGACGCGCAAGCGGTGTAAGGGATGCGAGCGGGTTGGGACGCGCAAGCGGTGTAAGGGATGCGAGCGGCTTCCGGTCGTTGCGAGACCGTTGCAGAAGCTGGTACTACGGAGATAACGACCTCGGCGCGCCGGTCGCCGATCCGACCGACGGCAGCTGCTGCGACGGTCTGACGCCTAGCGGTCCGAACATTAATTGCGGCGCTGAGGCGACGATCTCGTATCTGATGACGGAAGCGATCTGCAAGAAATCGCGAACATGAAAAACGAACCCGGAAAGCTGGCGAATGTTGCCGCATGCTTTTCGGGTTCGTTTTTGATGGAGCTGTTTCATTTGAACGAGTAACTCCCTGCGCTGCGCCTGATTTTCGCGGGAGCTGCTTCGTCTGAGCGAGTAACTCCCTGCGTAGCGACTGATATTGCGGGAATTACTTCGTCCGGGCAAGTAACTCCCTGCGCAGCGCCTGATATTCGCGGGAGCTGCTTCGTCTGAGCGAGTAACTCCCTGCGTAGCGACTGATATTGCGGGAATTACTTCGTCCGGGCAAGTAACTCCTTGCGCAGCGTCTGATTTTCGCAGGAGTGACTTCGCCTTAGCGTGTAACTCCCTGCACGGTACCTGCTTGCGGGAGCTGCTTCGTCTGAACGGGCCGCTTCCGATCTTGCGTTACCTATCGTTCCTCAGCTTAACCAAAGCTTGCGCGAAGTCGTCGGGCAACGGCGCGGTGACTTGCTGCTTCTCGCCCGTCCACGGATGGCGCCAGATGAGGCGCTCGCCGTGCAGCGCTTGCCTCGACATGACGCCCCGCTTACCCCCGTATAGGCCGTCCCCTGCCAGCGGGTGGTTGATCGACGCCATGTGGACGCGGATTTGATGCGTTCTCCCCGTCTCGAGCCGCAGGCGAACGAGCGTATGATCGTCGAATCGCTCGACGACCTCGTAATGGGTCACGGCCTGATCGCCCGTGTCGCTGATTCTGCGCCGGGTGGAATGATGCCTGTCTTGTCCGATCGGCTTGTCGATCTTCCCTTTGTTTCCTTCGACGCGCCCTTCGCCGAGGGCGACGTAAATTCGCTCGACTTCTTTTTCTCGCATCGCCTTGTCGTATTGATAATGCGCGAATTCGTTCTTGGCGTACAGCACCGGTCCCGTCGTGTCCTTGTCGATGCGATGGACGTGCCTGACGCGCAAGTCCTGCCCCGACATCTCGTAATACGCCGCGACCGCATGGGCAAGCGTCTTGCGCTGCCCCTTCTCGCTCGGGTGCACCTCGATGCCCGCCGGCTTGTTGACGACGAGAGTGAACTCGTCCTCGTACAAGATGTTAAGCTCCATCCAATCGGAAGGAAAGTCCCTTCCCTCCCGAGGAAACAGGTGCAAACGCAGATGAGGTCCCTGAAGCACGCATCCGCGGGTTTGCATCAGTCGCGACAGCAGCTTGGGAGGCAAAGGCAAATACTTCGCGATAGCCGCCATCGGCGCTCCGGATAGATTGTCGGGAAGCCGGATTTCCATCCATTCTCCTTTGATTCTGCCCATGCTTAAGATTGGCCCTTGTTGGCTTCCTCTTCCGGCGGAAGGTTGTCCGCCGCCCGCCGCCCGGACTCCCGAAGGCCCGCCCGTTCCGCCGCTCCCCCTCGGAGGACGCGTCCCGGCCTGGCCCCTGCCGCCTCCGGCGACCGAGCCGCGGGTTTTGCCGCCCTGCCCGTACGATCCACCCGTACGTTCCGCCTGCTGGCGCGGCCCTTCCGTCCTGTCCTGGGATAATTTGCGTCCGCCAAAGCCGCTTTTCTCCGCATGGCTTCCGCTTCCGCGTCCACCCCCGTGCGAACCGCCGCCGCTCCTCCCCCGATCCCGACGTCCGTTTCGTTCTCCGCCCGACTGTCCCGGCCCGCCTTGTCTTCGATTCCGTCCTGCTCCTGCCATTCCGATCTTGCCTCCGATTCTGCGCGTTCAACTATTATGAAGAAAAGAAAACCTTACGGCGCTGCTGCCATAAGGTCGCGATATCTTCCGAATGCATTGCTTTCCGATACTACGAGGATAACATGCGCGGCTTTCCCTTTCAACGCCGTGCCTCCCCGTCCGCTAAGAATCGAATTTCATCATCATCTCTTCAAGCAAGCGGATGCGCGCGAGCGACGCCCGCAGCAATCCGATTCCGATCTCCGGGTATAGCCGGACGAGCCGGGTGACGTCTTCCCGCTGCAACGCCAGCGCCCTCACGTCGCCGAAGAACGCTTGCGCCGTTACGGACGAAGGCGATTCGTCCAACGCGGACGTCGCTCCGCATACTTCGCCGGGACCGAGCACGCCGAGCGTCGCTTCCCATCCGGCCGCGGACACGCTCGTCAATTCCACGTTGCCTTCGATGACGACGAACAGCGCCGGATTCGGTTCCCCTCGCTTCAGCAAGTAGCTGCCGTCCGCGAACGCTTCTTCCGTCGCCGCGCCCGCGATTAAACCCAACTCTTCCAGGGACAAGTCAGCGAAGAACGGCACCTTTTTCAGGAAAACGACTTTGTTGAGTCTGCCTAGCATTCCGTGTTCTTCGATCATCGCCGTTCTCCTTTCGCCGTTTCTAAGATCCGCCGCCATCTCGCCCCACCAATCGTCCTGCGAAGCCGCCGCCGCTTCGACGGCTACCCGGGCGGATCCCCATGTCAGTCCCGACGTTCGGCCCGCGTCCGACTGAAGGGCTGCGGCCAGCCTTTGCGACAGCTTCCGCTCGCCGACGCCTTCCGCCAGCACCTCCAAGCCGCCGCTCCTCGTCTCCTCGTCTTCGTTCGCGATCGCCCTGCGGATGGCGCCGACGACTTGTTCGTCGGTTAGCCGCTCGAGCATCGGCCAGACGCCGGCGTACACCGTCGACTGCATGTCCCGCTGCCTCAGCGCCGCGAGTTCGGCAAGATCGGGACGCCTTAACAGGTGGAACGCTTCCGGCAACCGCGCGGTTTCCTCGAGCTCTGCCAGCTTGGCGGCGCCTTGCTCCGCTAGCCAGCCTCGCACTTCTTCGTCCGGCAGCAAGCGGGCAAGCGCCTGGGCGACCGAGCTCCAGCTCTTCGGGGATGCTCCCGGCATCGTCTCTTTAAGCAAGCCGACGACGCCCTCTCCCATATCGATCAACGCTTGCGTCGTCACGCGATGAAGTTCTTGGTCGGCGGCAGGCAGACGAGCGAGCAACGTCGGCGCGACCCTAAGCTGCCTCAGTGCGCCGAGACTGGCCGTCGCGGCGACTCGAACGGCCGGACGCGCGTCTTCCAACAACGCCTCAATCGGGCCTGAAAACCGGTCCAAGTTCAGCTCGGCGACAACCCGGCAGACGTGAATGGCGGGTTCCCCGCCTTCAGCCAAAATTCGTTCGATGACTTCGTAGCAAGCTTCATAGCTTTGGGCGCTTTCCAGCAAGTACATCGCCTTCACCGCTTCCGCGACGACCGTCGGCGAACGATCCAGCAGCTTCATGCGCAAGAAGAAGAACGCCTGCGACGACATATGCTTCATCTGCGCGAGCTTATGGACGACTTCCTTACGCACGTCCGGCTCCGGATCTTCGAGCAGCGACGCGAGCTTCGCCATCGCTTCGAGGTTCGCCGCCGACAAGTTCATCGCGCGCAAAGCGGCGATTTTCACCCTGACGCTATCGTCTTCGAGCATGATCAGTAGCTGGGGCAAATACTTCGCGTCCTTGCTGTTGCCGAGAATGCTCGCCCCGATCTCCCGCGCTTCCTCGCTGCCGTTCTTCAGCAACGCCTGAACGGCGCCCATCGTGCGAGTATTCCGATAAAATTCCTGATACGATTCGGCAAGCTCTTTATCCCCGGAGAGACCGAGCGTCTGCACGCTGCGGACGAGCTCTTTCATGTACGATTGCCTTACGAGCCAAGACAATGCCAGCAACAGGGCCGCGCCGGCCGTTCCGATCGCCGCAAGCGCGGAGAAACCCCATCCGAAGCCGGTATGCAGAAATTGAAGGCCGGCGCCCAGCACGATGCCCATGAAGGACGCGATACCTTGGGCAACGTACCTGAAGCCGTCACGCTGCGTCAACGGCAATGTCTTATAGAACAGCTGATAAGATGGCTCCGCGGAATAATAGATGAAGAGATAGGTCAGCATGTACCCGCCGGACACGGCGGCCAGCGCCGCGGGAGTATCGAGCAGCGTCCACGACAGGGCGAACGACATCGCGTATACCGCCGAGATCGCCGTCAGCATACCGCTGGCTCCAAGCCAAGCCATTAGTCTTCCCGACACGAGCTGCAGGAGAAAAGCGAACGTGAACAGCAACGTCGTCACGACCCCGAACAGGCGGCCGAATTCGGCTTCGTTCGGATACGCGCCGTGCGCGGTGTTCAAGAAGACGTATTCCATCAGAAAATACAACGCGGGCATGACCGTCATCATCCCCAAGATGCCGAGCAGAAACGGCGATTTCAGCGTCCGGCGGAAATAGGCCATCGAGGAGAGCGGTTCCGCTTGCCCGGCCGCGTCTCCCGTCCACTTGAGGGCAAGCGGAACGAGATAAACCGCGATCGCCTTCCGGTAATTGACGGAAGCGACGAGCAGGAATACCGGGCCGAGCGCGTAGACGATGTCCGGACCGAACATCGGGCTGACGATCTGCGTCAGCACGCCTGCGGCGATTCCGCCGAGCGTGGCGGCGGCCACGAAAGTCGGCATGAGCCTCTTGGCCTGCTGCGTCGGACATAAATCGACCGCCAAGCTCCACAGAAGGATCGTCTGCTGCCGGACGACGAAGCTGGACGACAAGAACAGGATCGGATAGTAGGAACGGAATTCCACGTCGGCGATCCGCATGCCGAGCAGCGCCGCGGCGTTCGCCAGCACGATCGCCGTCATGACGGCGTACATCGCCCGCATGAGTCCCGGCTTCGACAGCCGCCCCGCGAGCCATGCCATGAACCAAGCCTCGATCGGGAGTATGACCGCTTCCCCGAGATAGACGTAAGGCAAATAGGAACTACCGAAACGTTGATTAAACAAAGTCATGAATCCGTTGTAATTGAGCGACTCGGCGATCCCGCACAATAGGAAAACCGGCGCCATCAGCCAAAGCTTGCGCCGGTCCTCCGATTTGATCCCGAGCCTGCGCACCCATCGTTGTAGGTCCATGGATTCTCTCTTTCCCGAGAGGAAGTTCAAAAAGTACGATTATGATCACGAAGTGAATCAGGAAGCATATTCGACATCGAATCTTGAATTCAGCCGGGACTTCCGGTGCTCACGTAGGTTTGCCTACGCTCCGCTCCTCATTCCCTAGCTTCTT
Source organism: Cohnella suwonensis (assembly GCF_042655365.1). Lineage (NCBI taxonomy): Bacteria > Bacillati > Bacillota > Bacilli > Caryophanales > Paenibacillaceae > Cohnella > Cohnella suwonensis. Next base: position 56,093 of record NZ_JBHSMH010000017.1, read on the forward strand.
TCAACCTTCTCGGTGCTGATAACCGAACTTTTTGAACACTCACTCAATGCTTTAATCAGGAGATTTTACGCCAATAGATCAAGCGGTCTTCTCCGTCGAAGTAGAAGTCCGGAATTTGTCCGACCAAACGGAATTGATTCCGTTCGAACAGCCTACGAATCGTTCGGTATTCCGGCAAGCTGCACGTATAAGTGATCAAGTACCTTGCGGATACCCCGCGCAAGTAGCCGATCATGATCTCGAGCAAGTCTGCCGCGATTCCCCATCGCCGGTATTTGCGGTGCACGACGACGTAATCCCAGCTGTAACCGCCCGTTCCCTGGTCGTTCTCTTCGACGCAGCTCGCTCCGATGATGTCGCCGGCTTCGTTGGTCGCGTACCAAAGGACGACTTCGCCCGTCAGCGCGCGGTACGGAAGGCTTCGTAGCTGCTCCTCTTCCCCCGGCGTAAAGCGCGTATCGTCGAACGAATTCCCGGAGAAGAAAAACGCGACGACTTCGCGCGCCCGTTTGGCCGTATCCAGCCTGTGAATGGAATAAGTTCCCGTTATCATCGCGTTCGTCCTCCCCCCGCGGTTGCTTTATACCGCGAGCGTGCCGTTCCAACCGGTCGACGTCCCCTTCTGGTAGTACTCGTCGCATAAGTAGAAGTAGAGCTTGGCGGCCTTGTCCAACCGATTCTGCTTGATGACTTCGACGAACGTCTCCCTGGCATCGAAGAACCGGCCTTCTTGGCAAAGCTGCAGGCCGCGCTGGAACAACGCTTTCGTACGGTCCTTCGCCTGGCGCAGATGCTCCGGATCCCCGTCGTAGACGTCGATGAGCTCGATCGCGACGTCTTGGCCTTCAGGCGTAATGCGTCCGAGGGAGCGATGTCGGAACCTTTCGGGGTCTCTCATCTGTTCGAAGAAATCTTTCGTCACGAGCACCGAAGCGCCGAGCTCCTCCGACATTCTCTCGAGCATCGTCGTCAGATGAACGTCGTCCGAGATGACGTTGCCTTCCCAGCGGCGCTCTTCGCCGATGATGCCCATCATGAGCGGCCCGCGGTGGATCGCGATACCCACGTCGACCGGCACGTAACCCGCGCGGCGACGGCCGGCGTTGTACTCGGTCAGCTCTTGTCGGATGGCGACGGCGGCGCGAAGCGCCTCTTCCGCGTAACCGGGGAACAGCGCCATGAAGCCGGCACCCAAGTATTTGCTAATGAGCCCGTCTTCCTTGCGCACGAGCGGACCGAACCGTCTCAGAAACGAGTTCATGAAATTGAAGTTTTCCATCGGCGTCAGCGTCTGCGACAGCTTGCGGAATTCTCTCAAGTTCGCCACCATGACCGACATGTTCTTCTGCACTTGATCGCCGAGGCGGATATCCAATATGCCCTTCTTGCCTAGCGAGTTGAAAAACTGCTGGGGAACGAACCGGTAAGAAGCTTCCGAGAATTGCGTGATGTCCGCGATATATTGGCGAATGTAGCGGGCCATCCGGTTGAATTGCTCGCCGAGATCCCCGACCTCGTCGCGGCTCTTCACGCGGACTTCGACGTCCCAGTTGCCGTCGGCCATGTCCATGACGCTGCGGCGCAGCTTACGCACCGTCGACAGCATGAAGAACGTGCCCGCCATGATGACGAGAAGCAGGACGGCCGTAATGATGACGATGTCTTTCAGGATCGTGACGTATATTTTGTGGTTCGCTTGGTAAAGAACGCTCAGGTCGCGGCCCGTCTCGTAGATGCCGACGACTTCGTGCTTGCTGTTGTACACCGGGCCCATCGCGTACAGCCATTTGCCGTTCGCGTCTTCCCAATGTCCCTTCTGGACGACGCCTTGCTTGCGGACCGTCTCGTTCTCCTCGTTCATCTCGAACGGCTTGAACATGTTCACGCCGTCGTCGTCGTCCATCAGAATATAAAGCTCGCCGTTCTCGTACTTGTACAGCGTGCTATATAAGCCTTGCCGCTCCGCCGCCTGTTCTCCTTCGAACAGGAAAATCATTTTCGAGCGAATCGCCTCGTAATCTTCGTTCCCGTAATCTTCCGGAGAGCGCAGCTTCTCCAGCCGATCCCCGTCGATAATCTGCTGCCCGTTGCGCGCGAGCATCGCAAGCTCCCGTTGCATCTCGCCTTCCATCCGGGCGGAGAAGCTGTCGTAAATAAAGTTCGAGAGCAGCACCATGCACGCGACCGTTACCGGCACGGTGACGATCAATTGCTTGAAGAAAAGGGAGAACTTCCGGTTCAGCACATGGAAGTGGACGAGCCTGAGCGCGACGAGGAGCAACAGCGCTCCGACGGCGAACGCTCCCCATATAAGCCATCCTCTGAGCAGATCGTCTCCGCGGTAGCTCGCATCGGAGATGACCTTCGTTAACCGGTTCGCTTGGTCGTAGACGAGCAGCCGATCGCTCAGCGCGACGACGAAGCCCCCATCCGAAGACGGTTGGACGTCCATGATTTCCAAACTTTCGGCGTCCGGTACCGACTTAAGGAGGGACTCCTCGTTCAGCAAGACGTTCAGCCCGTACGAACCCGGCTTGAACGTCGTAACCGCGTTCAGCAGCCTGTCGACGAACAGCAGCTTGCCGTTCGATGCGACCGACAGCTTCTCCGGGAAGTTTTTTCTCGTTCGTTCCATGCTGTCTAGCGGGTATACGAGCTCGCTCGCTCCCTCCGCCGTCACGCGGAAGATGCCCCCCCGCTTCGTCGCGTAATAAATCTCGCCGGGAACCATACCCGTAATCTCCGACAAATAACGTTCAGGCGGAAGCTGGAACGAGTACGCTTCTTTCGGTTGCCCGCCGGTCAACGGAAGCTCCATCAGCGTCACTTTCTCCGGCGCGGCGATGAAGAAAAAGAGGGAATCCCCTTTCACTTGCAGCCCTTTCAGCTGGCCGATCCTTTTACTCTTGCCGTCGCCTTTCCAGTCGTACAGCACCTCGGGAGATTTCCCGCGCTCGTCGTACTGGATAATCTGCTCGCTCTGGACGATCAAGCCGTAGGCGTCGAGCGCCGTGTCCAAGACGATCGTCTTTCCCGTCGCGTCGACGACCGCTTCCGTGAAGTCCCTCCGCGACGAATCCCCGGTGCCGCCGTGAACCGTCTTCTCCTCGATCCCGCCGTTCTCCGACAGTTTCAAGACGTTCTGCTTCGATTGTCCGATGACGACGTAAGAAGACGCGTCCGCTTCGGTCGCGGACGACAAATTCTGCAGCGCGACCCGGCTTTCCCACGGACCCGCTCCGAACCCTCCGGAGGATTGGATCCGCGCCGCGGACAAGCCCGTTATCGCTAGAGCCGCCAATAGTAACGCCAACGAAATCTTTTTCATTCGATTCAACCGTCGCTTTCCTATTAAATGGCTTCGGTAGAAGCCTTTCCCGTGCGCGAGCCTATTATTTCCATCCTACTATAATTAACGACAATTTACATCCTCTATCCTATATAAAATGACATTTTTCGGGTTATGTTGTAGTATGGAAAATAAGAGATTCGGATCGCGGGACGGACATCGGATAACGCATCGGAATAGGCGCGGGAGCGCGCGTACAGGAGGAAGGATTCATGGGTCAGCTCGTATGCGGCGGGGCAACGCTGCAATGCTCCTTCGGGATGGCGCCCGGCGTTCTTAACGTGTTGCCGGTCAACCGGACGATGACGGCGATGCCGATCGCCAACATCATGGACAACAAACCTTTCGTCAATATCGCCCCGTTCGGCATGTGCCAATCGATGGCGAATCCCGCCGTCGCGTCGGCGACCGCGGCCGCGCTCGGCGCGCTGACCCCGATGCCTTGCACCCCGGTCGTCGCGGCTCCTTGGGCGCCGGGCGCCCCGACGGTGCTCATCGCGAACATGCCCGCGTTGAACAATTCCTCCAAGTGCATGTGCAACTTCGGAGGCGTCATCCAAATCGTCAATCCTGGACAAGTCACGATACAGGTGCCCTAATGATCGAATCGATATTAAAGCCGTTCCTTAAACCGGTCAAAAGGCTGATCGTCGTTCCGATCAAGAAGTCGGCGACGCTCCCGAAGATGCTGCTCAAATGGCTCGTCAGATGGATGAAGACCGTGCTCGGCGGCAAGCTTCGTTCGCTCGACAACTACTGGCGAATCGGGACGTTCTACATCGCGAAGAAGCTGTTCGTCATCGTACTGCTTCTCTCTCTTGTCATCGTCTACTTCGGCTTCATCAATCCGCCGAAATTCGTAGACAAGTGGTTCGCGCGGACGCCTAAGCTCGAAGCTTCCGCGGCGCTCGAGAAAGGCTTCACCGGGCAGGCGAAGATCGTCGACGCGGAAGGCAATCTCGTCTACCAAGGGCCTCTGGAGAACGGCCAGTTTTCCGGGGCCGGCAAGCAATTCGCGCCCGACGGAACGTTGCTCTACATCGGCGACTTCAGTCAAGGGCTGAAGTCCGGGCAAGGCGAACTTTACGGTCCGGACGGCACGCTGCTTTACCGGGGCCAATTCGCCGCCGACCAGTACGCCGGAGCCGGGACGTTGTTCCGTCCGGACGGCACGCTCGAGTACGATGGCGCTTTCGCCGGCGGCAAGTACGAAGGCGACGGCACCCTTTACGCCTCGACGGACTTGCCGCGGTACGCGGGCGCTTTCGTCGCCGGCGTCTACCAGGGCGAAGGAAAGCTGTACGACGATGCCGGGAAGCTCGTCTACGAAGGCGGATTCAACGCCGGGAAATACGAAGGCGCAGGCAAGCAGTACGGACAAGACGGAAAATTGCGCGTCGAAGGCCAGTTCCTTGCCGGAGCGTTGTCCGGCGAGGGCACCGAATATTATTCTTCCGGCGTCGCCAAATACAAGGGTTCTTTCCTTCTCGGCGCTTACCACGGCGCCGGAAGCCTGATGAACGAGCAAGGCGTCCTTCTCTACGTCGGCGGCTTCGTCGGCGGCAAGAAGGAGGGCGACGGGCAGGCGTTCGGCAACGACGGCGTCGCCCTTTACGCAGGGAAGTTCAAATCCGATCGATACGACGGCATCGGAAGCTTGCTGGACGCCGACGGCGGCACGGTATACAAAGGTTATTTCAAGAACGGCAGCATCGACTTGGCCGGTTTCCTCGGCATTCCGCTGCCGAAGCTGCAAGAACTGCTCGGATCTCCGGATGCTCCACCTGCAGAGGAGGAAACAGCGGAACTTCCCGCGGACGAAGGGACGGCCGACGGAGCGGTACCCGCAACGGGCGAATCCTCGGCTAACGCGGGCGGGAACGCAAACGCGGGAGGCGAGCAACCGTCCGCGGGCAGCGGCAACGGTTCGGAGGCCGACGCCGGAAGCAGCCAAGCGGACGGCAAAGAAACCGAAGCCGCGGCGGGCGCATCCGGAACCGACGGGACGACCCCAACCGTGCCCGCCGTTCCCGATCCCGCGGAAGGCGTGGCCAAGACCGCTTCGAGCGTTCGAGTCTCCGCGTTCGTCGCGACGCCGAATCCGGCCGGGACGGAGAGCGAACCGGAGACGTCGTCCGGAGAGGCCGAACAACTGCCGGCTTCGCCTCTCGATCTTGCCTACGCGGCTCATCAAGTGTCGTTCAAGCTGAAAGCGGACGAAGATAATCCGGAAGCCTACGCGGTATGGGAGATCCGCACTTGGAACAAGACGGTACTGCAACAGCTCGCCGACGCGTTCAAGTCCGGCAAAACGAAAGGCGTCAAAGAAACGCTCGGAGGCAATAAATACGAGCTAGCCTACTCGCTCGGAGGCGCGTTGTACATCTTCACTTACAACAAAGACGTCCCCGTTCGGCTGTCGGTAAGCGTCATCTCGGAATAAACCGCCGAATCCGGCATCGTTCTTTAGCGAAATCCCGCTTCCCCATAAACCGTCCGATAATCCTACGGGTAATCGGACGGTTTTTTCTATCAATCGGAACGGACGGCGACGTTCCGACGGCATCCCCTCGGCGGAAACGCCACTTTTCTCCATTCGACCTTCATGGGAACATCTGGCGTTATTCGCCGGATTTACTCGACTGCCCCCGCTTTCGGGAAATGTTGTCAAAACCCTCCAAAATAACACCGTTGCCACTTTATTGCTTTAGATATAACTTGGGTATTAGGGGATTGTCCCCACTTAATTGACCTCGGGAGGTATGATCGAGATGGACCAACTGGATGCCGAAGAAGTAGTAGCAGTGGAAGGATTGGAAGCGTCTTCAGAAGTCGAAGCGGAAGTTGTTGCCGAGGAAGCGGTAGCGGAAGAAGCGGAAGTCGTGGAAGCAAGCGAAGCGGAAGCCGAAGAGGCAGTCGCCGAAGTGGAAGAAGTAGCGGCCGAAGCGGCCGAGGAAGCTTCCGAAGAAGAACAATCCGAAGCGGTTGCGCAAGCGGAAGCGGACGAGCCTGCTCTTGCGGAAGTTGCTGCCGACGAGCCGGAAGCGGCTGCCGAGGAATCGGAATCGGTCGTTGACTAATCGCAATCCTCTTCCGTTTTGAAAAGGGGCTTTCCTTGAAGATCTTCACGGATCTTCGCGGAAAGCCCCTTGTCTTATTTCTTCAAAGTTCGCAACCAGCCTCGGATGGCCCATTTTCGCTCATGCCTCTTCATGTACTTGGGAAGCGATCGATACAGCCTCCTGCATTCCGCGTACGCCGTTGCCGCTTGCTGCCGGTCGCCCATGGCATCGTAAGCGGCGCCGAGCCGGTAAAACGCTTCGCAGGACGATGAATTCACTTCCTTGAATCGCTCCAAGTAGGCGATCGCCCCGGACGGATCGCGCTTCGCGATCGCTTCGGCAAGGCGCAAATACGGTTGCCCGTATTTCACCCTCGGACTGATCGCGAGCGCGCGATTCATTCCCTCTTCCCCTTCGCGCCAATGCCCCAACGCCAACTCGCACGTTCCCAGATCGCTCCAGAACTCCGCCGAATGCTCCATCTTGTCTTGTATGCCGATCAAGATTTCGCGGGCTTCGCCGAATCGCTTGCTCTCGATGAGAAGCCGCGCGAGCTCGGACTTGGCGGAGACGTCGTGCGGGCTGAGCGACAATTGCCTTCTCCATTTGGATATCGCTCCGCGTCTTCGGAAAGGCTTGACGAAACTCGGGGACAAGCCGATCAGCCGTCTCTCCGCGACGTACAGTAGGACCAGGATGACGATAATCGCGAGAAACGGATTGCCGAGCAGCCACGTCAGTCCGACGAAGAGAAGGATTTTGCTCATCGGCTATCGCGATGTTCGGCCGTCGCGGCCGCTTCATTAACCGCCGACTTCGCGAACGGAATCGAGGACGTAGACACCCCGTCCGCCAGCTTCTTGAACGCCCACCAGCGCACGCGCAAGGACGTCGCGGACGTTCCTCCGGTCAGTTTCATGCCGATACGGAAGCTGCATTTGTCCGGATAGATGATCGTTCCGAACGTAATGTTCGGAAACTCCGCTTCGTATTCGGTGTCCTTGAACACGTCCGCCGAGCCGTAATACACTTTGGCCCCGCCGGAGCCGACCGGCGCCTGCGGGTCGGGCAGTTCTTCCAAGCCGACGACGACCGTCACTTGACCGTCCCCGAGCCCATGCGCGATTTCTTCCGTCACGTAATTCCGCTTGCCGCGGGAGAACAACCGGAGACCCGATTTTTCTTGCGTATCGAGCGGGACGTCGACGATTCCCGTCGCGATCTCGTCGTTGATCGTCTGCGGTCTCGGAATGCCGAGCTTGAAGTCGAAAGCGTTGCGATCCGGGTGATAGACGACGTCAAGCTCCGGCTTGCTGTCGAAGCTCAGATCGAACGCCTGGGCTTCCGCGTAGAAGCGGTGCAACGAGGACGAGCGGCCGTTCTGGTTCATCCGGTGAGAGAGAGACGCGTTCGGAATGTATTCGCCGAACGGCACCCGTTCTACCTGTTCGATCATGTATGTCGGTCCTAGCTGCAGCAGGCCGATCTTGGCGAGGCAGACGTTCTGGTCCGCATAGCCTTCGGCCGCTTGGTCGAGGGAACGCTCGTACCAGTCCTTCATGATGCGCTGCGCGACCGACTGCTCGATGATCTCCGCCGCGTGGGTCGCCGATTGGTCGATCGGAATCCGATTGTCGCCGATGAACAATTCAAGCGCACCCGCCGGAATCGTCAGCTTGCCGATATGCCCGGGGCGATCCTGGACCTTCACGCTATACGTCAGGCGATGCTCCGTGTCCTGCTTGTCGCCCGGCTCCAGGAAGCGGACTTCGTTGCCTTCCTTGCCGACCGGATCGAAGCCGTCGGCCTCGTAGGCGAACGAAAGCGATACGCGCGGCGTCTGTAACGTCTTCTCCACGACGAGCGTCACGTCGACGACGTCGTCCGGGTTAACGTACTTCGGCATGCGTTGGGTGACGCGGACGTCGCTGTCCTGGTACAGGGTAACGATATCCTCGAGCAAATCCGCATGCTCGAAAGACGACGGAGAAGGCGCCTCTTCCTTGACGTACAGCCGATAGCTTTCGAGAAAACGGTTATACTCGCTCGTCTCTTCGCCCCGGACGGACGAATTGCCCACGGAATGGACGGGCTCGCGGCCCTTCTCGTCGTACGCGACGTACAAGTACACGTTCTTCTTGTACTCGTTGTTGGTGAAGCCGTCGATCATCGACAGCTTCAGCGTGACCGGCGAGGAGATGACGATCTCTCTGCCCAAGTAATCGAGCGCGACGCCCATCTCGACCGTGATCGTCTTGTCGTCGACCGGGACGACTTGCATGCCCGCGACGACGCCGCTGCCGAACAGCAGCCGGTTAAGCAGCCTTCTCTTGTCGTTGAAATACTTCTGCTCCGATTCGAAATCCCGCACGGTCAGCAATTTTCCGTAAAAATACCTGTTTCTCTCGAAAGGAAACATTCTCGCCTTTTTCACCGGAAACCCTCCTCTTTGATCGTACGCGCAGCGCGTTCGCGACTGCGGTCCGGTCGTCACTTATTCCAACTCGGAATCCATCCCGAGACGCGTGTGCGCGTCCATTCTTCCGTCCATGTCCATGTCCACGATCAAAGTGTCGTTCGGCATGTTGCGGTCCGCGTGCAGCGTGAACAAGGACGGCTCGGCGAGCACCGTATTAACGCCAAGATAAGTATGCAAATCGAGGTACATCCATGGTTGCAGCCACACGAGGCGCGCCTCCGTGTAAGCCGGCTTGTGTTCGTCGATCAACGCGCGCAAGAGCACCCGCTCCTTGTCCGACGACGCTTGCCCTTGCTCGAGCAGCACCGTGAACGCGTGCGGATTGTCGCCGTACAGCCGGTCGGTCAGCCAGCGCCATTCCGCGTTGTCCCGCATCGCTTTGAACTGAAACGGTTCGACGACGATCGGCGGTTTGCCCGTGAACGTCTCGACGAGTTTCTCGATGCCTCGCCTCGTTCCTCTGTACCTGTACAGCTCCGGCGCCGCTCGAATGAGTTTTCTGACCGTTTCGTCCCGCCAATGCTCGTCGCTGTCGAACCCGAGCCAAGAGCCGAGCCATCTGAGCCGCCTACCGGAAATCAGCTCGGGATCGAACTGCTTCGCCATCCCGTCGATCTGGTCTTCCACGCTGTCGAACAGCGTTCCGAACAAGGAGAGGTAGCGCCCGACGAAATCCCGGCTGCTCTCTTCCTCTTGATAGACGGCGGGCAGGTGGGAAAGCAGCGTTTCCCTCGCAAAATAGACGCGCATCCGACCGAGCTCCGGCGTATGCCTCTCGCTTCCGATCCACTCGACCTTCAGCCACAAGTAACGCCCTTGCGCCCCGAAGAACAACGCGTCCTTCGGATTGACGACCTCTCGCGACCAGTACGGGGCGAGCGCATCCAATTTGTCTTGGAACGAACGGCTTCGGTCCGCGATCCAGTCGTCGACTTTCCATATCGAGCCCTCCAGCGGCAAGAAGGGGGAATCCGCTCCGAAGTAGCTAACCCGGATCTGCGTTCCGTCCGGAATGCCGGCGTCCAACGTGAACTTGTGCCATACCGTCTCCGCCGCCGCGCTGTCGAAAGCCTTGGACAACCATACCGCTTCCGGAACGCCGCCGCCTTCCAGTCCGAGCGTCCGGGGCTGCAGCTCCAACACCGTGATCGTGCGCGCTTCCGCGTTCCAGACGTACATCCGGTCCCGACCGTCGATCGCGATGCCGTTCGCCTTCCCGCGATAGCCGGGCAGGCGGTCGAGCAACTCGCCGTTCTCGCCGAAATGCACGATAAACCGGTCGTCCTCGTCTTCTCCCCCGATGACGCGGGAATCCCCGACGTAAATCTGGTTCCGGGAGTCGACGCCCAGACCCGCGAAATATTCGGGAGGCATCAGATGCCTTTCCAGCTTGGCGTCCTCCCGCCGGAGTACGTAGAGCGCGCAGGTGAACGTCTCCAGCACGTACCGGTCGCCGGCGGGGGAAAAGGACAGAAACTGCGAGTCCCGCCAGCGGCTCTCGTCCTCCGGAAGCTTGGCGGTAAACCGTTCGTCCGCATACACGTCCACCAGCGTTCCCGAAGGGGAAAGCCTGATGATTGCCAGTTCCCGATACCCGCCCGTATCCGCCGCGCGCGGATCGTCCGCCGGCTTCCTCGTCGACACGATATGCAAGCCGCCGGCGTCAGAAGCGAGCGAGAGAGGATAAAACGGCGTCTCGTCGAGGTGCTTCCCGGATCTTCGGAACCGAAGCTGCCCGTTAGCCATGTCGTACGCCGCGACCGAAGGCTCGATCGAGGCGTCTCCCGCGTCCGCCACGTACAGGATGTCCCCGGTAATCGCCAGCTTCGCGGCTCCCGTGAACAACTGATGACCGGGCACGAACAGTCTTTCGTGAAGCCTGCTGCCCCTGTCGTAGGTCCACAAGTCGCCTTCGGCGTTCAACAAAACCATACGTCCGTGAGGACTGACGGCGAAGGCGGTCACCTCGCCGACGCCTTCCAACTGATCGAGCGCGAGCGTCTCCAGGACGCCGTATTTCTCCCCGCGCCGGATCGCCATGCCCGCTCCCGCTTCCGTCTCTTCGAGATTGCGGGAGATTCCCCGCCTAAGCCAATGCTCGGGCCGGTTTAACGAAAAATATTTCGTGCCGCCTTCCACCTTCATCCCCCTTCCGGGCCAATCGTTCCTAGAGCTGAGCCCGGCTGATCAACTCGATCCGATGATCGCCGGAATACACGATGCCATGTCCTTCGAGCAAGATGTCGCCTCCGGGGCTTTTTTTGACGGCGCGCCCTTCCGCGTCCATCCACAGATCCTGCACGTAAGCGACGCCTTTGATTCTGCTGATCGCTCCGTAAATATCGCCCTTATGCACCGTGCGTCCGAAAGGCCAACCCCGAACGCCGTCCGCGCCGTCGGTCGGCGTCAGCAGCCGATTCAATGCGGCCGCGATACGCCGGCTCTCGTCCATGAATTGCGGCTCGACGACGACGACGGCATGAACCGTCACCTTAACGTATTCGGGAGCGACGACGTGCACTTCGGTCGTCACCAGGCGTCTGTCGTCGAGATGCTTCGCCACCGTGGCGAGGAACCCCGCGCTGGGCGCCGGAGTCTCTCCGAGCCCTTCGGGCACGACGACGACGGTCACGGCCCCCGGCGCCGGCTTCTCGCGTCCGGGAGAGCGATTCGGAATGACGTGGACGCGAGTGACTTTCAACCCCGGCGTCTCCATCGCGAGGCGCGCGTAATCTTCGCTCGTCACGGCGCAGTAAGGCGTCTGCCATTCCGCTTGCGCCCGTTCGAGGCAAGCCTCGAGCGATTCCTCCTCGGCTCCTCCGGAGCCGTACCCGGCATTGTCGGAAGTCAGGCCTAGTGCCCGCTGCTCATCCTGCCTCCACTCGGTCAGCAGGTGAGGCTTGATGTTGCCTCTTACGCCGCCGCCGAGTACGCAACCGATCAGGCGGAAATTCAGCTCTTCGCTCGCTACGGGGATGGCGCCGTTCTCGTCGTTCCCGAACGTAATGACGCCCGTCTCGGGCTCGTAGACGTAATGGCGGTCGAGCGGTCCGGAACGGTCGAAATCCGCCACCGGCTCCCAATCTTCCCAAAGCACATCCATATCGTCTTCGCCCGGGACGCCGACTTGGAGCGCGAGGCCGTCCCGCCATTTGCAAGGCAGTCCGTGCAGTATCGCCTTCTGATGCGGCAATCCGTTGCTGCGGCCGACCAGCGCGAGCGGCGCGAACGATTTCTCGCAATGAATGCGGCGAATGTTCCGCGTCCCCGCTGCGGGAATGCTTCCCCTTGCCCCGTCGCCGAAACGGACCTCGGATGCGCCGTCCGCCCCCGATTCGCGAACGACGACGTAGCAGTGTCCGTCTTTGTCTACGCCGTCCTCGTCGAAGCTTCGCACTTCCCGCCAATCCCGCCAGCTTCCGTTCGGCTCGCGTACTTGGACGAGAAGTTCGCCGTAACGGGCGAGAAAGCGGTCGGAGACGATCGTCTGGCCCGGCAATCCCGTTCCGTCGTAGACGAGCTGTTCGCTCTTCGTGTCTTGCTGTCTCGCCTTGACCGTATTTAGCAATACCCGGTCAATGCGGGGAGGGAGCTCGTAACCTGCCTGCTCCAGCGTGCAACTGATCCAGAACCGCGGCTTGTCCGCGGCCGGATGGACGATCACTTGCCGAACGGGCGCGTCGATTCGGAACGAGATTCTGCCGCTATACGTCAAATGTACGGTCTCGTCCTCCACGACGGACAGCGGAAGCCAAGACATCCCGTCTTCCCCGTCCAAGCCGTAAATCTTCCAAGCGACCATCGCCGACGGGACGATCCGTCCGCTCTCTTCTGACGGAGAGACCGCGTCGCCGTCCGCCAGCCTGACGTGCAGGGAGATCGTTTCCCCGACGGCAGGTTCCCGGTCGAACGCGATATATAATCGGCTATCCGCCGCGGCTTCCTTGCCGAACGCGTAAAACGCGACGTTGCCGCCCGTGTTCGAAGCCGAACGGTCGCTCGATTCCCTCTCCGTGCGCGTGACGATCCGGTCGATCGCCAGCGGAAGAAGCCTCGCGTGCTCGACCGTTTCGAACGGTTGGTCTTCAGCCTGCAGCTTCGTTCCCGCGGGCAGTTCGACCGGTTCCTTGACGTTGCCGATCGAGACTTCGGCTTCCGCCGCCGCGGCTTCCAAGGGAGCGATACCCAGCAACGAAAGAAACTTGCGCAGATTGCGTTCGGGTATCCGGCTCAAGTAATATTGCTGCATCTCGCTGAGCCACGAGAACAATTCGAGGAACGTAATGCCGGGATCGTGCGAGTTCTCGTCCGTCCATTCCGGAAACCGTTGCTGGATGCCTTTGCGGGCTTCCTGCAAAATGCCGTCGAATGAACGATCGTCGAGCGGTATTCTCGGCAGCATGCCGAACCGACCTCCCTTCCCATGTATTTATCGGAATGACGAGCTTTTCATGCCTACGGGATCGTCACGTTCAACCGATGCTGCTTGCCGTTATTCGCGATGCCGTGCTGGACGAGGCGGATGTCCTCGGGCAGCATCTCCGCCGATACGCCGTTCTCCGTACGGATCGCCGTCAAGTGCAGCTGCTCCACCCGTTGCACGCCCCTGACGGATTGCAGCAAGCCGTAGAACGCCGACGCGTGCACCGGCTCTCCGATATCCCATCCGCGGCCGTCGAGCTGACCGTCCGTCGGGTGAAGGAATCTCTCCAGCAGTTCGAGACATGCGACCTCTACCGGCACGATCAAATCCGCGGTATCCACGTAGACGGTGGCGATGACCGAGATTTCGATCGACGCCGGCGCGACGACGGTCAGCTTGCCGTCCGCCGCGACCAAGTTCGCCGCGCGGGCTCGCAGCGCCGTCTCCAGCTTTTTCTTCGTCTCCGGGAACTGCGCCATCGCCGCGTCGCCGCCGGACGGCAATGCCACGACGGCCAAGGAACCCGGGCTGTATTCCAGCTTCGCGTTGCGGTTCGGCAAGCACTTCGCCTTCAGCACGCCGGGATCGATTTCCCTGACGAGCCATTCGACGTCGGAGGCGGATATCGCCCTTCCTCGATGCTTGAGTTGCTGCGGTCCCCGGCGCAGGGCGCCTTCGAGTGGCTCGGCGTCTCCTCCGCCGATCGCCGGCGCAGGGTTGCTTACCCCGTTCACGAACGCGAGCGACTGCATGACGCCCGATACTTGACCCGCGCCTACGTTGCCTCTCGAGCCGTTCGTCACCTGATAGGTGACGCGGATTTTGTCTCCGCCTTGCAACGGAGGCGCCATGCCTCTCGTTCCGTTGCCGAACCGGATGATGCCCGCCGCGGGGTCTATCGTATAACGCCTCGCGTCTCCTCCGAGGCCTGTCAACGATTCCGCCGCTTCCCAACGGACCCAGACGCGTTGCAACGCGCCTTCGCTGTCCCGATAGATTTCGTATCGATCGGGATCCGACTCCGCCAATCGGCCGAGCTCGTGCTCCGCGATATGGCCGGTTTCGTCTACCCATACTTCCAAGCCGACGATCGGCGTCTGGGCTAACGCGTAGCCGCCCTTGCTTTTCTCCGGGTACTCGCCGATTATCGTCCGCTGCTGCACGGCGGATACGGAATTGCGGTAGATGCCCGCGACGGTCGGCAACGAAGCGCCGGCCGCGCCGTACCGCTTGTCCCGGTTGACCGCGCGCAGCCAAACCCTCTCAAGGCCGAACAACCGTGCCGGAGCGAGGCCCGCCGGTCCGACGAACTGCAGCGTTCCCGATTGGGAGAACCCTTGCGTCCCGTCGATCGTCTTCAGCGGCGTCCATGACCACTCGTTGCCGGTGCGAACGAGTCCTTCCCATTCGACCCACGGCGGCTGCTCTTCCGCTTCGGGTATTCGGCCGAGGGCGAATTGCAGGCGGATCGGTCCTTTGACCGGCGGCAAGTCGAATGCCGTATATACGGCGGGCGCCGGACACGGTATCGGCAAGAACGGACGGAACGTGCCGCCCCCTTGCTTCACCGTCGCCGTCACGTCCGTCAGTTCGGCGTTGTTGAGCGTATAGGCGGAATCCGCTTTGAGCTCGGCCGTGTCCGAATAAGCGTAAGTAAACGACATCCGCTCAATCTTCGGGCTCATGTAGGCGACCACGGGCGCCGTAGGCGCGTCGGTGGCCGTGACCCGGACTCGGATCCACAGATCCTCGCGCCCGTTCACGAACGTCGTCGCCATGTCTTCCGGACAAGGAAAGTCGAGAACGACTTCCTTCTGCTCTTCGCCGAGCTCGGCGAACAGTTCCTCGAATCCTGCGCTTTCCGGCAATCTCAGCCAGTTGTCCCCGCTCCAATATTCCCATTGCGCTTTGCGGATGTAGAGACGCGGCGGCGGCTTCTTCTCGAAGTCGGCCGTTCTCATGACCATTTTCCAACGGATTTCGGGATCCGGACCCGTACGGAGCTCGTTCGGGACGTTGCTTGCCCGGAATGCTATGCGAAGGCGGCTTCCCCGCTTGCTGAACGCCTCCCGGCAAGAGATATAGAACACCGAATAGGGCATCGAATGCTCGCCGAACGGATAAAAACCGGCTGTTTTGTCCAGTTCCGTATCGTTGAAATAGAGCTCTCCGGGAGCGATCCCGTCCGGATCGAGCACCGCGTCGTGCGATGCCCTCAGCGTAACCCGGTCCATGTCCGGCATCGCGCTTAACGCGGCGGGTCCCCGTTCGCCGTCCGCGGCCGGCTTTACCCGGCAACGAATCCAACGGCCCGACGTGCCGCCGATTTCCGCCTCGCCGACGATTCCGCGGGTCTTTTTCCGAAGGGTGATCTCTTGTCCGGAGGCGGTGACCTCCTCGAACGGAATCCATTCGTTCCCGGACGAATACGACCATTCCAGCCAATCGGCCCGCGCGAACGCGGCGGCCAGATCGTCTTCGACGTACCTTCGCTCCGCGTTATGCCACTTCAGCGTCACGGACGCGGGATGATCCAGCCGGAACAGCTCGTCGTTGCGCAAGTAGAAGACGTGATCCTGCAAGTTATCCCCCGAGACGTCGAACAACGCCACTTCCGGCGGGGAACCCGCCGACAGGCTTTCGTCGTAACGCTCCGCCGCGAGAGCGATCCGGTCATTGTCCGGGTGCACGTTGAACAGCTCCGTCAGCTTCGCCGGCGTAATGAGCAGCGCGCTTTCGGTCTCGAAGGGCAGTTCCTCTCCGCCGTCGTCCGGTTTGGCCGTCAGCATCGTGACCGAAGGAACGAATACGGGCTCCCTGACGCCTTCGTTGAGCGAGAACACGACTTGCGCGCGCGCGGGACGGGCCGGCTGCAGCTTGACTTGCAGCAAGTCCAGGAACGCTATGAAATGGTTCATGGGCACGCGGTTAAGCCGTTTGATGTTCTCCCCGACCATATCCGCCGCCAAATAGAACAACGCCGTGCCCGCGTCGGGATCTTCCGGAGAGAACCTCCACTCCGGCGTATAATGAGGGACCATGGCCCGCATCTGTTCGACGAGGTCGTTCAAGTCCCTTTCGTCGATCGCCGGCGCTCGGGCGATTCCGTCTTGCCATTGGCCTGATTTCATCCGATTCGTCGCTCCCGTTTATTTCGTTCCTTCTTCTAGGTAGAAGGGGTACACCTGGTTAAACAGGTTGTTCGTGGACCGCACGACGTATTGAATGCCGAGCAGCAGCTTCCCTGACTCCGACTCGTCCAATCGCGCTTCCACTTCGACGTCCGTCACGCGGGGCTCCCAGACGGTGATCGCTTGCGTAATATCAGTCTCGAGCAGTCGCAGCGTCGTCTCATCGGTCGGTCCGAAAGCGAATTCCCTGAGCCCGCAGCCGAAATCGGGACGCATGACGCGTTCTCCTTTGGCCGTCATCAGAATGATTCGGACCGCCTCCGCGATATCTTCTTCTCCTTCGGAAAGCAGGAACCGCCCCGTCGTCGCGTCCACCGCGATCGGAAATTTCCATCCCCGTCCCAGAAACGATGCGCTCATCGTTCGAACCCTCCTTCAGGCGCCGCCGTGCGCCGCGTCAGTTGATTTTGACCATCGCGCCTTTGATCGTGACGATGCCGTCCGCCATCAGGTCGAGCTTCGCGCCCGCTTTCACTTTCAGCGACGCGGTCGCCTCCAGGTTGATCTGGGTGCTCTTGACAGTAACGGCTTTCGTCGACTCTATGCTGATATCGCCTTTGTTGTCGATCGTGATTTTGTTGGCCCCGGACTTCACCGTAATCGTAGCGGCCGAGCTTCCCGCCAGGACGACGGATTGCGCGTCGTTTTTCGTGCCGAGCGTGATTTTCTCGTTCGCGTCGTCGATCTCGAGCTTGATGCCTTTTTTCGTCTGCAGCGTCACTTTGCCTTTGTTTTCCGTATCGTCGAAAATCAGCTCGTGCCCGCCGCGGGAATGGATTTTGCGCAAATTGTTTTTCTCGTCCTTCACCGGCGGCTTCGCGTTGGAATTCCATAAGGAGCCAATTACGAACGGTTGGTCCAGATTGCCGAGATGGAACGCCACGAGCACCTCGTCGTTGACTTCCGGGACGAACAGCGTGCCGCGGCTGCCGCCCGACATGAGGGAAGCGATCGGCACCCAATCGGTCTCGTGGTTGTTTTCCCGCAACGGGAATTTCAGCTTCACCCGGTTGAGGCCGTCGGGATCGCTGTTGTTCGTCACTTGCGCGATCATGACGCCGCTTACCGTGCCGGATCCCCCTCCGAACTGTCCGCCTCCAGAGCCGGAAGAGAAGAAATCATTCATCGATGACATTAGAACGCATTCCCTTCCGCGCTGAATTGGGTCACGAAGCCTTGGTCGTTGATCATATGCTTGACGGAACTCAGCACGAGCGGCTGGTCGAACTTCGGGCCGAGGCCTTGCAGGTTGACTTGTCGCCCCGCGCGCAATTCCGGAATGCCGATGCACTCGCCGTCGCCGTCCACCATCTCCATCGCGCGTTCGTTCAACATCGCGTTGGCCAGCGTCTGGGCTTCCGTTTGCGTCGTGACGTTGCTGTACACCGTCTCCACGAGATCGCCGGGCAGCGTCGCCATGATGTCCTTGCCGGTCCGGCCGTTGCTTCCGACCTTGTTGACCGTCTGCGATTGCGCCTGGAACGGCACGCGCGTCTTCGGGTCCACGCCGCGGACGACGAACCCCGTCACTTGCTTCGAGATGTCGACCGATACCGAGTAGCTTTTCAAGTTCTTGCCGTACATCAGCGTGATCATCGGGCTCGCGCTCGGGTTCGGCTTGCGGAAATACAGCTTCTTCCCGATGACGAAAAACTCGTGGTTGTTTTCCTCCGCCAGCTTCTTTAAGAAAATGAAGTCGCTGTCCCCCATCTGCTCGATCGTCGGCTTCGGCGTCATCGTGTCGTCCACCTGCAGCTGAAACCCGTACTTGCCGCCTATTTCCTTGACGACGTCGCTCACTTTCTTTTTCAGCCACAGATTCGATTTCGTGCTGCGCATCATGAGGAAGGAGCGGTCCATCCCTTTCACTTCGACGTAAGGAATGCCGGAGGAGGGATACTCCGCGGATACTTCTGTAATGATGCCGTCGAATACCATCTCAAGCTTGTCGGTATAGCCCATCGTGATCGTGATCGACTTGCCGACGTCGATCAACGGCCCTACCCACTTGAAATGACGTGCCACGGCATCATACGCGTTGTCGACGCGGAACTGGAAGGAGTCCGCCTTCGCTTCCGTCGTCGACTCCACTTTCAAGGAGGACACGGCGATGTTCTTGAGATTGAAGCTCTGCCCGTCCACTTCGATGTCGAACGCCGGGGCGAAAAAATTGCGGTACTTCTTCTCCAGCGCGTCGAGCGTGTACGTGCTGTTGTCGAATTTAATGCTCGCCACTTGCGGTCACTCCAATCTGGGGATGATGAGCTTGCGTCCGACGGGCAGCTTGCGGGGATTGTCGATGCCGTTCGCTTCCGCGATCGAGCGCCACTGTCCCGCGTCCTCGTATTCTTCCGCCGCCAGCATCCAGAGCTGTTCGTCCTGCTTCAGCATTTTCTGCTTCGTCCGGTCGGCGCTTTGGCGCGGCACGTTCTGGTATTGCTCCGTCATCGACTGCATGCCGCGGAAAGTGACGTTCAGCGTCGCCCGGACGGGCAAGCCGGAATCGAGAAACATCGTGAACCGTTGCTGCACTTTCTCCACGACGCCCTTGAAGTCGAGCGAGCCCCATACGAAACGGCATAGCGGCGGCGCGTGAAGGTCGTTGTCGACGTCGAGCAGGCCGGATATTTTCTTCGTATGCAGCCTGACGTCGGTCCCGAGCTCGTACGTATCGAAAAACAAGTCCATCGTCAGAGAAGTACCCTCGCCGCTGATGAACTGGGCGATCGGCGCCTGAAGGCCGGGTACCGACTGCCAAGCGAACTGGTTGCCGGATTGCAGCACGTATTCGTTCGGGTTGAACAACACGTTGACCGTTTCCTGCTTGTTCTTCAAGATGATGATCTTCGCTTTGGTCAGGGCCATTGTCGGCCTCCCTTGTTTTCCTTGATTTGTCGCAAGCCGGATTTACCGTGCTACAGCTCCGTTTTTCGGGTACCAGGCTATTTAAGGCGGATTTACCGTGCTACAGCTTCGTTTTTCGGGTTCCCGCGCTATTTAAGGCGGTTTTACCGTGCTACAGCTCCGTATTTCGGGTTCCCGCGCTATTTAAGGCGGTTTGGCCGTGCTACAGCTCCGTATTTCGGGTTCCCGCGCTATTTAAGGCGGTTTGGCCGTGCTACAGCTCCGTTTTTCGGGTTCCCGTGCTATTTAAGGCGGTTTGGCCGAACTAGAAGCCGCGCAACCGTTGCTCGAACTTCATTCGTTTCATGAGCGCTTTGTACACTTGGTCGGCAAGCTGATCCGGCTGCAGCTGGGGCAACGCGCTGACCGCTTGCTTCAATACTTCGGCGTCGATGCGCGACGGCTCCGCCGGCACTTCCGCAGGCTTGGCGGGGAGCGCGGCGACGGCCGGCGCGTTGCGCCTCAGCTCCAGCGCCGCGGATTCCGCGACGTCGGCGTCGTCATGCGCTTGCCTCGCAGGCTTCGCGCGGCGATGGATTGCCGGGTCGGCCGGCGCCGCGGCATGAACTGGCAGCGCGGTGCCGCTTTCTCTCTCATCCGCGCGGGATCCTCTCGAACGGAAAGGCACGAGCGAAGGCTCCCCGTTCCCGTTCGTTTCTTCGGCGAAGCTCGCCGTATCTTGCGGCGGCCGACCAAGCCTGTCGTACATAGCGCTCGCGGCGATTCCCGTCCTGTTCAAGACCGATCTGCCCGGCAAAGCCATCGAACCTCCTGGAGGCGAGCCTTGATTTCCGGGCGCGGCGAGGGATGGTCCCTGCTTTCCGGAAGCTGCCGATCCTCGTACGCTTCTTGCGGTCACCGGCATCGGAGCGGCAACCTTCGAAAACGAACTTCCCCGCCTCACGAAGGAAGTATTCGCCGTTACGTCCGGGCGAATGATCGGCGAGCTTGCCATCTTAGGTGACGATCCGGCCATCGACACGGGCACGTTACCCGGAAGCTTCGTCATTCTCGAAATAAGTCTTCCGGTCATTGCGGTAGCCGAATCTTTTGTCCCGCGGGTCGGCATCGACCTTGCGTAAACCTTATTCGTTCTCGCTGTTTCTTGCGGGTTGGCGCTCGGCTCTTGTTGAAAACTTGCGCTCGGCGCTTCAGGCGATCTCGACATCGATGCTACAGGCATCGACTTCTTTACGATCCCGGTCGTATCCACCGGGTGCGTAGCTCGCTCCGTTCTGCGAAGAACGATCGGCGCTTTCGTTTCCAGCAGCTTTACTTTTGCGCCGCGCGGCATGGCCAGTTGCGAACGGCGAGCTTCTTCGTGCTCTCCAAGCGATAACGGCTCCGGTTGCGCCGAAGAGCGGTTTCCCGCTCTCGTCTTCGAACTCGTCGTCGCCGGCGATTCTCCGGAAGCTATCGTCCTGCGAAAAACGAACTTTCCGTTTCGAAGGGCTGATTCCTCCGCGAATTTCGCGGAGAGAGCGGCGCTTCTGACCGGCAATCGCGACGGGATTCCGTTATGGCGAATCATTCGCGTCGGCGAGACCTTCATCTCGGTCGACGACGGGACTAGACCCGCGATCGGTTGCTTTGCATAGCGACCCGTGACCTTCTTCTCTCCCGAACGAGGCGTTTGAGCGGATTTCGCGGATACGTTCAAGCCCGGATCCGCACGATGAGTCAAAGGCCCGTCGACGCTCCTGTTACCGGAGATCGCTTCGTCGATCCATCGGGCGGATAGCCGTAGCGATCCCGACTTCAGCTTCAGCTCGCTTTCCAGCTTACTATTCTCTTGAACCGAGACATCGGGATTAGGCTTCCCTAGCAACGGTATGTTCTGGACTTCAAGAGGCTTGGATGCTGCCGAGGACTCGCTTGCAAGCTTCCGCACATCCGCGTTGCCCGCTTCCGTATCCGAATGCTCAGTCGCGGCCGTAACGCTCGGATCCCGCTTAGCGATGATCGGCTGTCCGTCGCTTACGGCCAAATGCCAAAGCACCAGTTCTAGTGAGGATTTGCCTCCGGTCGGATCCGCTTGCCGAAGATCGAAACTTCCCCGAGTCAGGTTGCGCAACCGCCAACCGATCGATTTCGCCTCCGGGCTCGATTGATCTCCTTCCGCCTCCGAATAAGAGATGAGATCTTTATGTTCCGACGCGAATCGTGTTTCCGCCGAAGACTCGGTTTCCCGAAGACGAGGCTCTCCGAACGAAGCGTTATCTTCGCGTCGGGCCGGTCCGCTCGCCGGAGAGTTTCGTATGTTGACTGGCGCTATCGCTCTTGCTATCGAATCGTGCGACAGCATGGCTTCCGGCTGCAATTCGTGCGGTAAGTTTGTTTTCGTCGTCGAAGTTTGCGTCAAGCTTCGGCGCGAAATCGGATCGACGGGAGTCGAATTCCCGGCTTCTTCCGATAACGGACTTGAAAGCTTACGCGCTAATGGTGCCGCCCCTATCATCTCGCTAACCTTTTTACGGTTCAGAAAGATTAATAAAGAGTTGACGCGGGAAACCGCTTGTCCGGTCTCTCCCATGCGCTTGCGGTTCGTCCTGCCGGATGTCTGATTCGCCTTGCGCGAAGACGATGTCCGAGAAGAAGTCGCCATCCTAGGACCGAACGATTTTGCACGAAGAGGCCAGTCCGTCCGGCCCGAGATAGCCGCCGCGAAGGACGCATGCCTGGACGGCATCGGAGATTCGGCGGTTCCGCCGATCTTCTTGGCTTCGCCAACCCTTGCGCTATCACCCGGCGTTCCCTTCCCGCTCCTCTGATCGGTTCCTTTTGAATCCGTTACAAGCTCGGCGGATTCATTCTGCAAGATCTCTTCGGGCCGGAACTCCTGATCCGGTATCGCCAACTCCGCATGAGGCTCCCGATCTTTTGTCGCCCGCTCGCGCGAGTCGAGAGATTGGCCCGGAACGTTACGCGGCGGTCGCGGAGAGGACGTCGCCGTAGCCTTTCGAACGGACTTCGCCTCGGAGTTCCTTTGCCGGGGCGCGGCGGAAGGATTCGCTACTGCCGTTGGCGCATCCGCCGCATCCGGCAACAACAGTCGTCCCGGGGAAGCTGCGCTTTCCTTGCCCGACCGTGATTCGTCGCCTCGACTCGCCGACGGCGGCTTCCCCAATACGGCGTGTTCTCTCAGCAAACGTTGCTCGACGATAATCCGTTGCACTTCCCGCGTATCCGGAACGCGTCGCTCGACGATCTTCTCGCGATCGACGATTCGCTCCACGATCCGCTCGCGTTCGATGACCCGTTCCCGCTCGACGACGACCCGTTCCTTCGAAATCCGGATAGGCGACTGCGGCGTCGGGCGGGCAGAAGGCGAGAGCGGAGCCCTCGGCCGAAAAGAATCGGTCGCGGAAAGTTTGCGCGTCGCTTTGCGATCTTCTTTCTTCGCCGTTCGGAATACGAGAGGTCGGCCGCTCTTCGCTTCGCGACGGTTCGGTCCGTATTTGCCCATGACGTCTCTCGCGAACCGGCCGTTCATCGCGCCCATCGCTCCCATGCTCGCGACCGGCCTTTTCCACTCCGCGTTCCTTCTCATCTCTCGCCCTCCTCTCCGCCGCGCTTTTACAACAATTCCCTACGTCCGATCGGTCGCTTAAGGCTTAAAGATCGCTTTAATGCCGTTATGGGCCAGCTCGATCGTCTCGATGGCTACGTCGCTGGACGCCGCGTTCAGCGACGGACCGCTCCATTTGGTCGGATACGCGTCGAAGAAATTCCAGCGGCACAGCTCCGCGCCGTCTTGCTTGTACAGAATGATCGACCCGCTTTTGCGGGTGACCTTGCCGAGCGTCGCTTGCGAATACCAATTCCATAGCTCCTGCGAGGAAGATAATCCCCGCTTCAGCACGATGGAGGCATTCCTTACGCCTTTCGGCAAACGGTGCACGTATCCGTTCACGCCGCCTTCGCGGATTTCCTCGTATTCGATTTGCGTCTCGAGCCCGAACACTTCCGAGAATCCGGCGACGAGCATGTTGTCGAGCTCGACGACGAAGCGGAAAGCTCCGTTCACTTTATGGTTCATCGCGGCTACCGTCACGTTCCGTCGTCACCTCTTTCCGAATACGTCGAAGACGTTCATCTTGTCGGGCTCGTCGTTCAGCTTGCGGTTGATTTTGGAAATCTCGTCGCACCACCTGCGACGTTCCCTGTGTTCCATGTTCATGATGTCGTCATGGGCCCAATGGAAATAATAGGCAATAAAGCCGACTTCCTCGTAGATTCGCTCGGGCGAATGAGCTACGAGAGGCCCTCCGTTACGGATAAAAAATCGACTTCTACCTCGAACTCGTGATCGCATTTCGGACAAGCGGTATGAAGCTTCGGCGCTTCCAAATCGTTGATCTGGCGGTACAGATTCTGCAAGTAGGCCAAGTCGGCCGTGAACAGCTTCTCGATCGTCTTCGTATCCACGTGTTTCAGATCGCCCAGTCTCGTGACGACGCGCGCCAGCAAAATGATCGTCAAGTAACCTTGGTTCTGCTGTACGCGAGGGTCGCGCATTGGCAAGATCTCATCGGCAGCCGTCGCGAGCCTCATCACCCCGCGCTTGTGCAGCGTTCCGCTGTCATCCACGTAACCGCGCGGCAGCTCGAATTCGTATTCCGTCTGGAATGCCATATTCCGCCATCACTCCTTAACTCTGTTTATAAAAAAGGAAAACAAGAGAGAGGGCCTCCCTTGTCGGTGATCTTCATTCGATTGTCGGGACTTTCTTACGCGCCCCTCGTTTCAATAACGTTACGGCATATCGTTATTGCGGCCGTCATTCGATATCGACTTCCGAATAACGTCATCCCCTAACATTATTGCGCGGATAATCCGGAATAGCGTTACGTCGTAACGCTATTCCGTCATCCGTTCTGATTAAGCCGTGCGCGTCATGCCTTCGTGCGCGAGCTCGAGCAGCTCGATGGCCACCTCGGCGCCGGAGCCGTTGAAGCCCGGAGCCGTGTAGCGTACCGGCCAAGCTTCGATGACTTGCCATGTCGCGACGTCTCCGCCTTCTTCGTCGATGGCGATGATCGTAACCGTCTTGCGCTCTACCGTTCCGTCAATGCACTCTTGCAGCCACTCGTAGAGCTCGACCGAATCCGTGGAGCCCCACTTCAAAGTGATATTGCCGTACCGTGCGAGACCTGGCAGCTTGCGCGGGGTAATGACTTCATTGCCTTCGCGGTACTGCACGACGTCGAACGAAGCGTCGAAGCCGGCCACTTCGCTGAAGCCGGCTTGCTCCAATCCTTCGATCTCCACACGGAACCTAAAATTGCGGTACGGATCATTGCGTTCTCCTGGCATGGGTATCCCCTTCCGTTCAAATTATCGAATATTCGTTCAAGCACCTTTAATAGCTTCGGGCTAAGGCTTATTCGGATCCTGTCTTCTGCGTAATGCGGAAGACGACGAACTCGGCCGGTTTAACCGGAGCGACGCCGATGACGCAGATGAGACGACCGTTATCGATATCGTCTTGGGTCATCGTGCTGCGGCCGATATCGATGTAGAAGGCTTCCTGCGAGCTGCTGCCCATGAGGGCGCCGTCGCGCCAAATCCGCGTCAGGAACGCATCTATCGTCCGTTGCACGCGAGCCCACAATTGCTCCGTGTTCGGTTCGAAGACGACCCAGTTCGTGCCGCCCTTGATCGACTCTTCCAAGAAGATGAACAGGCGGCGTACGTTGACGTACTTCCAGAGCGTGTTGGAGGAAGCCGTTCTCGCTCCCCATACGCGGATGCCCTGGCCCGTAAACGAACGGATCAGGTTCACGCCTTGAGGGTTAAGGATGTCTTGCTCGCCTTTGTTGTATTGAACGTCCAGGCCGACGACGCCGCGAAGCACTTCGTTGGCCGGTGCCTTCTGAACGCCGCGGGTCGTATCGGAACGGGAGTAGATGCCCGCGATCGTGCCGGACGGAGGAACGAAGATGTTCCGTTTGTCGAGCGGATCGAATACGGACAGCCAAGGATTGTAAAGCGCGCAGTAGCTGGAGTCGAACAGGTTGCGATGCGTCATGACGTCCGCGACTTTCGTTTTCTCGCGCGGAATGTCCAAGATCGCGAAGCGGCTGCCCAAGTTCTCGCAATGCGCGACGAGCGACAATTGCACGTTCGCGTCCGTCACGCCCGGAATCGCCATAATGCTGACGACGTCGTTGTCGATGAACGCTTGAATGCCCGTGCGACGGCCTGGACCGCGATCTTCGCCGATGAAATCGGAAGCCGCGATGCCGGATACGGAACCGTCGGAACCGCCCGCGAGGACGAATTCGACTTTGCCTTCCGTGCCCGCGCCGGTAATCTCGTCGAACGGATGCGTCGAGTCTTTAGAAGTAACGAGCGCGCTCACGTTGACGAGGTTGGAGCGTCCGGTCGCTTTCTCGACGAACGTCGGCGCTTCCGGATTCAACGAAACTTTCTCGAAGCTTTCGACTTCGTCTCCGAATACGACGTGAAGCGAGAACTCGCAAGTGGAAAGGATTTTGGTAGGAAGCAGCGCGTCGTCCACGACGTCGCCGGACAACGCGTCGGCAAGCTCGATGACGTTGCCTTGCACGCTGACGACCCGGTTATATTGCGTCGCTTCGCCGGCGTTAAACGCAACGACGTCGCCCGCGTAGAAGCCGCCGGCGTTTTTGACCCGGTAACGCTTGTCGGTCACTTCGTAGATTTGCGTCTTCGCTTTGCTCGCGTCCGTCAGGACGACTTTCACGAGGTTACCCCACGCGCCGGGATTTTTCGTCGTGATGCCGATCTTCTCCGATACCGGACCTACGTTGGACGCCGTAAGGGCATCCGATGGCGCCACGCGCATGACGTAGCAGCGGGAACCGCCGTTCGTGAAAAACTGGTCTACCGCGTAAGCCAAGTAACGATAGCTGCCGAACGCGCTCTCCGACAAATAAGAACCGAAGTTGCGCTGAAAATCGGCCGGGCTCGTAATGAGCAACGGCAAACCTTCGACCGCCCCGCGTTGCGCGAGTCCGATAAAGCCGGCCGTGCTCGTGCTCACGCCGTCGAGAGGCTTAGAACCGCTCTCGAATTCCTCCACATATACCCCAGGCGACAAATACTCTGCCATGTTCCCCGGCTTCTCCTCATCTGCTTCGCGACTTTCGTTCATGATGATCGCAGAGGGATAACCAGTTCCTCCTCTCATATTGGGTTTATCTTTTCGTTAACCGGAATCGCTCTGCCCTGCGGCATTCCGCCCAATCAACGCCACGCACTGCCTTCACTTCTTGGCCTTGCTTGGATTCTTGGCGTTCAGCTTGATCGGCAGCAATCTGACGACGCTGCCGCAAGTCGCTTCCCAATTGCCTTCGTATGTAAGTTCTCCGCATTCGATCCGAACGCGAACCGGACATGCGGCGGGCAACAGCCCGCGAAACGGAATGACGGCGACGCCTTTGCCGTCGCTTGCCGTTCGGACGGCGGGCAACAGCCTCGCTCCTCTGCCCCATTTGTTCGCGAACGGACGGTCTAACTTCAGTACCGACGGATCGTCGTCGAGGTCGGCGACAAAGCCCCATTCGAGCGTGCCTCCGTCCCTTTCCCGCAAGACGAACCCGTCGCCGGGCCTCAGCTTGCCGTTGCCGGACGAGACGCGGATGCGCGGCTCGCCGGCCGAGCCGGTTTCCTCGGCCAGCCGCCCCCGCACCGCCGCTTCGTCGTCCGCGTACGCGGATAATCGCGCGCCCGCGAGCGGTCGGCCCGCCTCGTCCCGCACTTCGGCGATAAAGCCGGAAGCGCCGGGAGGAGGCGCATAAGCGGAATTCGGCAGCAAGGCGACGGTGACGACCGGCGGGTTCGCGTCACGCGCCAACGCGACGGATTGCCTGATCTCCGAATAGACGGAAGACGCGATGATCAACGTGCATTCGGCGCCTTCTACGTCCATGAACGCGTAGCTTCCGTCCGAAGTCCGGATCGGCTTGGCCGCGCTTTCCGCGATCGACACCCGGATCGAGGAAGCTCCGGGAGCTTTCCCCGTCCAAATATCGATCGGTTTCGCCACGAAGGAGCAGCGGGTAGAAAACGTTCTTTCCGCGCGGTCCAACGGCGTCAGCCTCCCTTGTCGCGCAACGTGATCTTGCGCTCCAATACCCGGGTGCCGGGTTTCACTCGATTGGATTCCAGAAGAACCGGACCTACCCGGTAGACGAGCGACAGCTTGTACGGGTTATCCCCGAATTGCCATAGCTGCGTCAACTGCTCGGTACTGTAACTCTCGGACGTGATTCGAAGCTCTTCGTTGTTCTCGGCCAGCGAGCCCTCCAGATAGGAACCGCGCAAGACGGAATTATCGTAAAGCACCTGCATGGCCTTGCCCAGTACGCGATGCTCGTCCAACGTGCGCGTGTGCAAATCCGCCGTGGAATGGGCCGTCAGCAAATATTGCAAATCGACCGCCAGCGGCGGAAACCTGAGGATGCCGCCTTGCGGCTGCAGCTCGTTCCGTCTCGCCTCGCCGTTCTCCCGGATGCTGCACAAGTAGAGAGATAAGACGAGATCGCCCTTATCGACCGGCGATGCCATGCCGATCAAATCCGGCCTTGGCACGGGGTCGGGAGACAACTGCTCGCGAAGCAGCTTCAGCAAGCTGGAGCCGACGTCCGCGATTACGGTGTATCCTCCGATGTGAGCTCCTCCTTCCCGCGAATCGCGGCAAAACACGGAAAAATCAGTCATTTTTCGCCACAATACCAGTATTATAACTGTAAAAAATCTGGCTGACTATCCAAATGTTTCGTTTAAATCGACATCGTACGGGGAAAATGCGTCTTTCACGAGAATTTTCCCCATTTTCCGCAGTTCCTGCCTCGCGGCGCGCACGAAATGCGTCATTCCGATCGGCTGCTTATCGGTCGCGGCAAGGAACGCGGCGGCAAGCACGATGTTCTTGATGTAGCCGCCGGATACGTCGAGACGCGCCGCCAGGAAGGCGAGGTCGAGATCGTTCGACAACGGGGAATGGCCCGGGAGATGAGCCCGGAAAATCATTTCCCTCTCGGCCGGTCCGGGGAACGGGAACTTGACGACGAATCCCATCCTGCGGATCAGCGCTTCGTCCATGTTCTGGATCAGGTTCGTCGCCAGAATCGTCACGCCGTCGTAAGCTTCGATTCTCTGAAGCAAATAAGCCGCTTCGAGATTCGCGTATTTATCGTGGGCGTCCTTGACTTCCGTCCGTTTGCCGAACAGGGCGTCTCCTTCGTCGAAGAACAGGATCGCCCCGCTATTCTCCGCTTCCGAGAACAGTTCGCTCAGCCGCTGCTCCGTCTCGCCGATGTATTTGCTGACGATTCGGGAAAGGTCGATTCGGTATAACTCGAGACCGAGCTCCCCGGCGATGATCTCCGCCGCCATCGTCTTGCCGGTGCCCGGCGGGCCGGCGAACAACAGGCTGAGTCCCTTGCCGTACGGCAGCTTGCGACCGAAACCCCAGCGCTCGAATACCGTCTCGCGATGCCGGAACCTGTTGCAGGCTTCGCGAATGAGCGATGCGGGCTCCGGCGGGAGCACGAGATCTTCCCAGGACCTGGCGGGAACGATCCGGTCGGCGAGTTGGGCGAGCCGATGGCGGAATTGCCCCCTGCCGGCGGCATCCAACTCGCGGCGGCCGGGGATCGGATCGCCTCGGCCCGCGGCCATAGCCGAAGCTTGCCGCCACGCGTTCGCGATCTGTCCCGCGGTAAACCGGTACTTGTCCGCGAGCTCCTGCCACGTCGACTTCGGATAAGCTTCGGCGGCCGGTCCGGCCGCGGCTTGCCAATAGTCAAACCGGGCGCTCGCGGCCGGAATGCCCGTCTCGCCGTGGATCCAGCCGGCTCCGGCCGGCAGCGGAAGCTCGGAAGGTTGCCTCTTAGCGTTCGACGTCCACGCGACAAGCGGTCTGCGGCCGTAACGCGCGTAATCGCCGAGCGCTCGAGTCAAGCCGTCGAGATGGGGAATGTCGGAGCCGATCGCTGCATGCTCCTCGCTCAGGACGATCGCGGCGTCCGTCAGCACCGCTTCCCGAGCGACCCGCTCGAGGGCGACGGCGGCTCGAGCGGCATCCGCCGGAAGCGCCCGCATCGAGACGACGAGCAACCGCTGGCGTCTTGCGGCCGCAAGATGACGCAGCCGAAGCTTCTTGCCGCTGCCGGCCGGCCCGGACAAATGAATGAACGGAATTCCCGTCCCGCCGCCGACTTCGATCTCCCCCGCGAGTCCGCCGATCGCGTCCATCGCTTCGTCTTCGGGCGGAAGCTCCGGAAGCGAGGAAATCCGGACGGGCATATGCGCTTCCGCGAATGCGGCGATCCTCGCGTCCAGCTTCTCGGTCTGCAGCAGAAAGCTGACCGTCCGCTCGTCGAGCCGAAGCGCCGTCTTCAATTTCGGCCGCACGGGCGCGCCCGGCCCGGCCGAAGCGTACGCGTCCTCCGTTACCAGCAAGATGCCGCGCAAAGCGCCGCTTCCCGATAGCGAACGGCGTGCTTTGGGCATATCCTCGCGGGAATCGCACAGAAACCGGTAGGCGAGGTCCGGCGTCGGCGCCCTGCAAGTGACGTCGTCGTTGAAATACGCCAGCCATTTCTCGTATTTGCGGTTCAATTCCGCCGATAGGCATAGCACGACGAACCGCCTCTCCCATACCGTCAGGCGCAGCCGGCCGCACAATTGCGAGAGCGGCAAGGCGACGCCTTCTCGCATCGCCGCTTCCGCCGACGCGGCGATGCTTCTCTCGCGGGAACGTCGTTCCTCCACGTAACGTAGCCAGCCTTCGGCCGTTCCGTTATTCTCGTCTTCCGAAGCCTCTAGAAGCTCGTCGACGGATACCGCGAGCCCTCTCATGCCGCCGTGGGGATTGGCGAACGGATTGCCGCCGCCCAGCTCGAGCAGCGTCCTGAAGCCGGCTTCCAGCCACTCGAGCTCGTCGTTCAGATGCTGCAGGCCGTTCGCGTACGGCACCGTTTTCCCTTCCGCTTGCACTGCCGTATCCCCTCTCTTTCTCTCTCCCTGTCGACCTTATCCGGCCGCTCTATCTCCTCTGCAGCGTCAACACCGCGATATCGTCCGACTGCGGCGCCCCGTCCGCGAACATGAACACGTGCATGAGCAACGCGTCGATCGTCTCCGCGCTGGACATGCCCGGCGTCATCTCGAGAAATTGCTGCAAGCGGGCGGGAGAATATTGCTCTTGGGCGGCATTCTCCGCTTCCGTGATGCCGTCCGTATAGAGAAGCAATCGGTCTCCGCGGCCCAGCGTCAGCTTGCCGTCGTGGTACACCGCGTCTTCCATCGCGGCCAGCGGCAAACTCTTTTTCAACTTCACCGGTTCGATCGTCCCGCTCGCCCTGACGACGTAAGGCGTGCAATGCCCGCCTTCGCTCATGACGACTTCGCCCGTCTTGCAATCGAAAATGCCGCACACGATCGTCGCGAACACGAGCGGATTGTCGCGCGCGAGCTCGTCGTTGACCATCGTCAGCAGCTCTCCGGGGGATACGCCGGGCTCCATTTTGCCTTTGATCAGCGTCAGCGTGACCGCCATGAACAACGCCGCTGGAATGCCTTTGTCGGAGACGTCCCCGAGCGCGAAGAACAGATGGTCGTCGTCGATTTTGAAGAAATTGTAGAAGTCGCCGCCGACTTCCTTGGCCGACTTCAGAAGCGCGCACACGTCGTAAGGCTCTTGCGACGACGGCATCGTCCTTGGCAAGAAACTCATCTGGATCGTGCCGGCGACCTGAAGCTCGCTCTCCAGCCGCTCCTTGATCGCCGTCGTATTGCGGAGCGCTTCGAGAGATTCCTCGGCTTGGGCGTATAGACGGGCGTTCTCGAGAGCGACGGCCATCGGCCGGGCGACGTTCTCGAGCAGCTGCCGGTCTTTTTTCGTGAAACCGGATTTTCCCGTCCTGTTAATGACTTGCAGCACGCCTTCGACGCGACCGCGGTTCAAGATCGGCACGGTAAGCAGATTGCGCGTCACGAAACCGGTGCGTTCCGCGACGCGGTTCGACCACCTCGAATCGCTCCCGGCGTCGTTGACGACGACGCTCTGGCCGGATCGCGCGACGTGACCGGCGATGCCTTCGCCCGGCTGCAGCCTGATTTCCCGCACCTGATCTCCTTTGTCGCCTTGCGCAAGCTCGAAAAACAACTCGTTCGTCGACGGATCGACGAGCAATACGGAAGCCGCTTCGACGGGTAGCACCCTTTTCGCCGTATTCATGATCAGTTCCATCTGTTCCCTGCGGTTCAGCGTGGAGTTCAACTGCATGCTGATATCGAACAACGCTTCCGACCTTCTGGCCCTGCCGCGTCCCCAGCCGTACATGGCCGCAAGCCCGAGCGCCGCTCCCGCGACAACTCCGCAGGCAAGCCCCGTCCACAGTCCGCCCATTCCGTTGCGCCTCCTTCCCTTGCTCGCCGTCCCGCGGCATCGATAGATTACGAGGACATTTTCCTAAGCGCCTCTTCCGCCGTCGCCGCCGTCTCGAGGATGCTCAGGAATCCGGACATCTCGAACACGTCCTGCACTTGGTCGCTCATCCCGGCGCAGATCATCCTGCCTTGCAGGCTGCGCACCTTCTTCGCCGCCACGAGAACGACCCGCAATCCCGCGCTGCTAATATAGGACATGTCCGAGAAATCGAACACGAACCGGGAACGGCCTTCGGCCGCCAACGCCGAGAACGCGGCCTCCGCCGCCTGGGCGTGATTGCCGTCCAGCCTGCCTTCTATGCACAAAACCGTCGCGCCGTCGCGTTCTGCCGTTACGATGTTCACTTTTGTTTCCTCCCGCATGACATAAGTAAATGTTACCTCTATAGCGTTTTGCGCAAAACGATTCGGTTGCCGGACTCGGTCCGTTCGTACGTCGCTTCGTTCATCATCCGCTTGACGAAAAAGATGCCGAGACCGCCGATCTCCCGCTCGTCGATGCCGAGACCGACGTCCGGATCGGCCGTCTCCAGCGGATTAAAGGGCACTCCTTCGTCCTCCAGGCACACTTCGACCGTTTGTTCGCGCGCGCGTACGGTTAGTCGGATGAATCGGCTGCCCGCTTCGCTGTCCGGGTAGCCGTACGAGATCGTGTTCGTGACGAGTTCTTCGCACGAAAGGGTCAAATCCCATTTCAGACGGTCGGGCCATCCGGAACGGACGCCGATCTCGTCGAAAAAAGCATGCAGCCGTTCCAGCTCGTCCAACCGGTTGGCCAGCTGCACGACGGCCACCTCCGTGCGGCCATTCCCTTGCTCCGTCACGCGCGCACCCCGCTCTCATTCGCCGAGTTTCGAGTCTTTTCTACTGGATTCATCATACCACACGGGCAGGAAACAATTGGAGCGAAATTTGGCGGATCGGCTCGCAAAAAGCCGCCCTCCCGACCTCGACGAGTCGGCAGAGCGGCTACGGATAACTTTATTTCCCGGGCGGTTTCGCGCGGCGGGTCGCTTCCGCTTCGAGCGGGTTGTCCGGCCAATAATGCTTCGGATACCGCCCTTTCAAGTCTTTGCGAACCTCGAAGTAGGCGTTGCTCCAGAAGCTGGCCAAATCCCGCGTCACCTGAACCGGACGCTGTGCGGGCGACAGCAGATGAAGCGTGAGCGGCACGCGGCCGCCCGCGATGCGCGGCGTCTCCGGCAGGCCGAACAGCTCTTGCAATCTGACGGCGACGGCCGGTGCGTCGATATCCGAATAGTCGATCGGAATGCGGGAGCCGGTCGGCACCGTCCAATGCGTCGGCGCGTCGGCGTCGAGCGACCGGCGTTGCTCCCAGGTGAGCAGGTTCTCCAGCAAATCCTTCATGTTCAACCGCTGAAGATCCCCTCGGCTCTTCATACTTTCGGCGTAACCGCCGAGCCACGATTCGAGCGAGGCAAGCAAAGCCGCGTCGGACAAGTCCGGCCACGTCTCGTCGTGTCGGCGCGCGAAGACGGTTCTCTCCTGCAGCTGTCTCGCGGCTTTCGTCCAAGGAAGAAGGTCGAGACCTTCCGTCCGTATGCCTTCCAGCAACGTCCGCAGCACGCGATCGGCCGGCGGCTTGTGCAGCGGCGTCTCTTCCAGCAGGATCGCGCCCAGCTTCTTCCGGACGCGGCCGCGCACGGACTTGGATTCGCCATCCCAATACAGATGGGTTTCCGCCGCGAGCTCCTCCGGCATGACCGCGGCAAGCCGATCGAAGATGACGGCGGCCGCGAGACGGATTCGGCTGTCCGCGCCGGCGTCGTCCACGTCGGCCGCGACGATCCACTCCTCATGAGCGAGAGGCTGGCCCGGACCGAACGCCGCTCCCCTGCCTCCGCTAAGCAAGTACTTGCCGTTGTCCCTCTTGCGGCCGATCCGGTCGGGATAAGCGAACGCGAGCAGCAGCCCGCAATCGTCGGGGGTTTCCGGCTTCTCGCCCCGATCGGCAGATTCGCCAAGCTCGCGCCGAGTTCGGCGCGTTTCTTCGGATAATCTCCGCCTGACGAAGTCGTCTACCGCGCTTGCGTAAGGGCCCTGCCCCCGCAACGCTTCCAACCGGACGCGAACGTCCGCGTTCGGCGCCTGGCCTGCGGAGGACCGGACGATGTCCCGCTCGCCGAGAAGCGGAGCGAGTTCGCACGCAAGATCGCCCAGGCCGATCGCTTGCGCGCGGATCAGCATGTGCGCGACGCGCGGATGCTTGCCGAGTTCGGCTATCCGTTTACCGTGCGGCGTCGCCGACTCCCCCTTCAGCGCGCCGAGCTGAACGAGCAGCTCCCGCGCCTGTTGAATCGCCGGAACGGGCGGCGCGTCGAGCCAGTCGAGTTCGGAAGGATCTCCCGCGCCCCATACGGCAAGCTCGAGCAGCAGCGGC
Source organism: Cohnella suwonensis (assembly GCF_042655365.1). Classification (NCBI taxonomy): domain Bacteria; kingdom Bacillati; phylum Bacillota; class Bacilli; order Caryophanales; family Paenibacillaceae; genus Cohnella; species Cohnella suwonensis. The sequence continues at coordinate 90,346 of NZ_JBHSMH010000017.1, forward strand.
GCCAAGTCCGCTTCGAGAATCTCGGGTACCGTCCTCGCCGCTAACCCGTCCTGCTCCTCCCGGCTCCAAAGCCGGTAACACGTCCCCGCCATGAGCCGGCCCGCCCGTCCGCGGCGTTGGTCGGCCGACGCCGTCGAGACGGCGATCGTCTCCAACCGGCTCATGCCCGTTCGCGGCGAGAACCGCGATACGCGCATAAGGCCGCTATCGATGACGACGGTCACGCCTTCGACCGTCAAGCTCGTCTCCGCGACCGACGTCGACAGCACGACTTTGCGCGATCCGTCCGTCAATGGCGCCAACGCCCGGTCTTGCGCTTCCGCGCTCATGCCTCCGTACAGGGTGCATATTTTCGCGTCGCTCCATGGCGTGCCGGCTAACTTCGACCGAAGCCTCCCTTCCGTCGAGCGGATTTCTCCGATTCCGGGCAGGAAGACGAGCACGTCTCCGTCATGGGCTCGCAACGCGTCTATAACGGCGTTCGACACGACCTCGTCCAAATACGCGCCGGCAGGCTTCGGCCGATAGACGGTTTCCACCGGGAAGCTTCGTCCCTCGCTCCTGATGATCGGGGCGTTCCCCAACAATCCCGCCACCGGTTCCGCTTCGATCGTCGCGCTCATGACGAGCAGCTTCAAATCTTCGCGAAGCAGCGCTTGCGCCTGCAAACACAGCGCCAATCCCAAATCCGCGTTCAGGCTTCTCTCATGAAACTCGTCGAAGATAACGAGCCCGATTCCTTCCAGCGCGGGGTCGGATTGCAGCATTCTCGTCAGGACGCCCTCGGTCACGACCTCGAGTCGCGTTCTCGGTCCGACCTTCGTATCCTGTTTTACGCGATAACCGACCGTCTCCCCGACCGATTCGCCGAGCGAGCGTGCCATAAAGTTCGCGGAGCTGCGCGCCGCAAGCCTTCTCGGCTCGAGCAGGATGATTTTTTGCCCGCGCAGCCACGTCTCGTCCAATACCGCCAGCGGCACCCGCGTCGTCTTACCCGCGCCGGGAGCGGCGACGAGCACGGCGCTCCGGGAAGCGGCTAGCGCCGTCTTCAGCTCCGGCAGCACGGAATCGATCGGCACTTTTTCCTTCGTCACGCGTCGTACTTCCTTTCGCGGCCGCCTTAGCAGCCCGTTCTATCTGCTAGACAGCTTAACACGGAGAAAAGCCGTCCCTCAACTGTTTCGCCCCAAGCAGGGCGAAACGAGTCGGGAACGGCTCGGCGTCCCAAGCCTTTATGCTCTTTGTCTGCGAGTCATCACGTCGAAAATAACGGCCGCAGCCAGCACGCCGCCGCGGATCATGTATTGATAGGAGATGCCGACGCCCATCAGGTTCATGCCGCTCGTCAGCGACGTCATGACGATCGCGCCGATGATGGACCCGGTCACTTTGCCGACGCCGCCAGCCGCGGATACGCCGCCGACGTATGCGGCCGCGATCGCGTCGAGCTCGAACAGCGTGCCTGCGGTCGTCGTCGCCGAATGCAAACGCGCCGTATACAAGATGCCGGAAAGCGCGGAGAGCAAGCCCATTGATCCGAAGACGACGTACGTGATTTTCTTGACGTTGATCCCGCTCAGATGGGCGGCCTCGGGGTTGCTGCCTACCGCGTAAATATGGCGCCCGAGCACGGTTTTGGTCGTCAGGAAGTGATAGACGAGAACGACCGCCAGCATAATGATCATCGTCCAAGAGAAGCCGTAATAACCGGCAAGAACCCAAGTGACATAAGCGATAATCGCGGATATGAACACGAGCTTCGTCGCGAAGATGCCATTGGAAACAACATCGAAGTTATACTTGATCTTGTTTTTCCGCTGCCTGATTTCGCTGAGAATGAAGAGAATAATGGCCACGCCGCCCAAAATCAGCGTTAGCAGGTGCAGGCCGCCGACTTCGGCGAGCGATGGAATATACCCGCTTCCGAGCGCATTAAAATTTTTGTCTTCCACGAGAATGGTGCCGGTTTTCTCCGTCACCTGCAACAGTGCGCCGCGGAAAATCAACATGGCCGCAAGGGATGACACGAATGCCGGAATCCCGATCGACGCGACGAGAACGCCGTTAAACATCCCGATCACGATGCCGAGCACGAGAATAACGGGAACGGTCACATAAATCGGCGAGCCCATCTCCGACATCATGATGGCGGCGATCGCTCCCATGAAGCCTGCCGCGAAGCCGACGGACAAATCGATATGCCGGATGACGATGACGAGCGTCATGCCGACGGCCAAGACGGCGATATACCCGGTCTGATCCAGCAAGTTGCTAATGTTGCGCGAGGACATGAACAGGCCGTCCGTCAGAAACCAGAACGTGATCATAATGACGAATAAGGCAATGTACATGCCGTATTCGCGAATATTGCCTTTCAACTGCGTTTTCGCTTCTTGAAGGAAAGACGCCGGCGCGCCTCCGATCGCATTTTTTTTCAGCTTCGGATTCGCTTCATTGTACAGAGACATAGGTGTTCCTCCTGACATCGGGAGCTTGGCGGCCAAACTCTCTTCTACTGCGTTGCGTAATGCATGATTTTTTCCTGCGTCGCTTCTTCGATCGGAAGCTCGCCTTTGATTCTGCCTTCGGCCATGACGTAGACGCGATCGCTCATCCCGAGCACTTCGCCGAGTTCAGAAGAGATCATGATGATACTCATGCCTTTCCGAATCAGCTCGTTCATGATCGTATAAATCTCGAACTTGGCGCCGACGTCGATGCCGCGCGTCGGCTCGTCCAGAATGAGCAGCTTCGGACCGACGAACAGCCATTTGCCGAGCGAAACCTTTTGTTGGTTACCTCCGCTCAGCTTGCCGACGATTTGTTCGATGGACGGCGCTTTGACGTATAATGATTCCTTGTATTGGTTGGCGACCTTGACTTCCTCGTTGTCGTTGATGACACCGCGCGCGGAGATGCCGCCCAGATTGGCTGCCGAGATGTTGCTTTTGATATCCTGGATCAAAAACAAGCCGTCTCCCTTGCGATCTTCCGTTACATAGGCGATGCCGGCCGCGATCGCTTCGCTCGTATGCTTGAACGACGCCGGCTCACCGTCTACCCACAAATCGCCTTGCAGTTTATATGCTTTCGGGTTGCCGAAGATGCTGAGCGCAAGCTCCGTCCGTCCCGAGCCCATTAAGCCGGCGATCCCGACGATTTCGCCTTGTTTCACGTGCAAATCGACGTTTTTCACGACCTGCCTGCCAAGCTGCGGATCGTACGCGGACCACCCGTTCACTTCGAGAATTTTGTCGCCGAACGTTTTATTCGCTCTTTTCGGATAAATATCGTCGATCTCCCGACCGACCATGTTTTTAATGATGTCGTTTTCGGTAATTTCGCCTTTGGAGGCGTCAAGCGTGCAAATGGTATGGCCGTCCCGGAGCACGGTCGCTTTGTCCGCGATCGAGATGACTTCTTTGAGTTTGTGGGAAATCATGATACAAGTGATGCCTTGCTTCTTCAGCTCCCGCAGCAGGATCAGCAGGTTTTCGCTGTCGTTCTCGTTCAACGCGGCGGTCGGTTCGTCCAGGATGAGCAGCTTGACGTGCTTGCTGAGCGCCTTGGCGATTTCGACGAGTTGCTGCTTGCCGACGCCTAAATCCTTGATCAACGTCTCGGGGTTAACGTCCAGCTTTACTTTTTGCAGCATTTGCTTCGCCTGCAGGATCGTCTGGTTCCAGTCGACGATCAGTCCGCGTTTCACTTCGTTGCCCGCGTAGATGTTCTCATACACGGTGAGGTCCGGAAACAAGGCCAATTCCTGATAAATGATCGCTATGCCGGCTTTAACGCTGTCGCTGATGTGATGGAACTGCTGGACTTTTCCCTCGAAGACGATATCGCCTTTGTAGGAGCCCGCGGGATGCACGCCGCTGAGCACTTTCATGAGCGTGCTTTTTCCGGCCCCGTTCTCGCCGACCAAACAATGAATCTCGCCTTTTTTAACTTTGAAATTCACGTCGGCGAGCGCTTTGACGCCCGTAAATTCCTTGGAAATACGGTTCATTTCCAAAATGTATTCGCTCATCGGTTCACTCTCCTAAAATCGGAATAGCGATAGACGAATCTATCACTATTCCGCCGAAGCTATGAATTACAGGTTTTTGAAATCGGATGCCGGGTAGTAGCCCGATTCGACGATTTCTTTTTTGACGTTGTCTTTGTCGATGGTGATAACCGGCGTTTGCTTCGCTTTAACATCGATTTTCTGGTTGTTGTAAGTGCCTGTCGTTGTGATGTCTTTGCCGTCGAGAAGATCTACGGCCATGCCCATCGCGTCTTTGACGAGCGTACGAACGTCTTTGAACACCGTCATCGATTGCTTGCCGTCGATGATGTATTGGATAGAAGATTTATCCGCGTCTTGACCCGTGATGACGAAGCTCTTAATCGCTTTGTCAGCAGCGAAGACGTCGGAGATCGCTACGGAGGTTCCGTCGTTCGGAGCCAATACCGCGACATCGCCTTTCATTTCGGCTGGTGCTGCCGTCAGGTGCGTTTCGGACAAGTTTTTCGCGGTGTCCGGAGCCCAGTCCGTCGTGATTTGGCCGATGATTTTCGCCATTTTTTCGCGATCCGCCGGCAATTGGAACTCAGCAGTGCCTTTCGCGGCTTCCGCTTCGCTGGAGTTCGCGATTTTGAACGTGCCGTCCGCGATTTTCGGTTGAAGCACTTTCCATGCGCCTTGGAAGAACAAGAACGCGTTGTTATCGGATGCAGCGCCTGCGTACAGGTACAGCGGTTGGCCCGGGCCTTTCGCATGGTCAACGAGGTATTGCGCTTGCGCCGCGCCTACGGAGACGCTATCGAACGTGACGTAGTAGTCGACCGCGTCCGTTTTCGTAATGAGACGGTCGTAAGAGATGACTTTGATTTTTTCTTTTTTGGCCAATTCTACGGCAGCGCTGGCTGCGTCGCCGTCGACCGGGCAGATGATCAATACATCGATGCCTTTGTTAATCAGCGTTTCTACGTTTTGCTTCTCTTTATCGGACGATTTTTGGCTGAACAAAATTTCCGCCGTATACTTCGACTTCGAATCCTCCAGGTAGTCTTTAAACCGTTGTTCGTCTTGTACCCACCGATTTTCGTCTTTCGTCGGCAGGACGATACCGATGCTCAGTTTGTCTTTGTCGCCGTTTTTACTGCACGCTGCGACAAGCGCCGCGAACACCATGATCACGAGCAGAAGCGCGATCGATTTGAAGCTTTTTTTCATTTTTATTACCCCTCTCGAATTGGTTGCGGTAATGGCATTGATGACTGGCAAGACCAACTATATCACCGGCCAAGCTCTATGAAAGCGCTATACAATAGCATTCTTTTACGACCGCCTATACTTTTTTAAGCTTTGAGAGCCGGCTCGCGGGAGAAGACGCCGTTTAGCGGTGCGAAAAGACGTTACTTTGGCGGAATCGGGAACTCCGATTTATCCGGTTCCGTACTTTCGCGCAAAATAAAAAACCTTCGGCGGGAGCCGGAGGTTTTAGGAGCAATCGCTATTTCTTCGCGTTCTTGTACACGTCCTCCCGCGAGTGGAAGCCGTCCGCGATGATCGTCTTGTCTATGTTGCTATAGTCCACGGCGACAGGCGGGAGAAGGACGGAGGGCACTTCGATTTTACCGTTATTCACCTTTCTGTCGGCATCCACGTTCTCGCCCTTCGCCAGCTTTACCGCAAGCTCGGCCGCCTTCTCCGCCAGTAGCTTGATCGGTTTGTACACCGTCATCGTCTGCGACCCGACGACGATCCGCTGCGCGCCCGCCAAATCCGCGTCCTGGCCCGCGACCGGCAGTTTGCCCGCCAGTCCATGCGCTTCAAGAACATGGATGGCGCCCCCCGCGGTCGCGTCGTTCGCGGAGATGACCGCATCGATCTTGTCGCCGTTTGCTTTCAACGCCTCTTCCATGTTGGCGATCGCGTTGGCGGGCGCCCAATCTTTCGTCCATTGATCGTACACGATGGTAATGTCGCCTTTGTCGATCAAAGGTTGCAGCACTCTGTATACGCCTTTTTTGATCAAATGGGCATTGTTGTCCGTATCCGCACCGCCGATATACACGTACTTGCCCTTCGGCACCAAGCCCGTGATCGCTTTCGCTTGGAGTTCGCCGACCTTCTCGTTATCGAACGACACGTAAAGGTCGATATCGGCGTTCTTGATCAAGCGGTCGTAGGCGATCACCTTTATTCCCGCGGAATGCGCCTTCTTGACGATCGCGCCGACGGATTCGGCGTTATGCGGGATGAGCACGAGAATATCGATGCCTTGGCTAATCATCGTCTCGGCTTGCAGGATTTGCTTCGCGTCGTCGCCGTTTGCCGATTCAATAATGACATCGGCTCCCAACTCTTCCACTGCGATTTTAAAAAGGTCCCTGTCCTTCAGCCAACGTTCTTCCTGAAACGAATCCATGGAAAAACCGACTTTGATTTTGCGACCCCCGCCGGCGACCGATTGCTCCTCGCCGGCATGCGGGCTCGGTTCCGGATTCTGCGTCGCCGATCCTATCGTCGCCGGTGCCGGAGCCGGGTTCGTCGTACCGTTTCCTGCGCATCCGGAAAAGACGAATGCCATCGCCAGCGCAAACATGACGACCCTCGATTGCCTGAAACTCGTCATCATTAGCTTCTCTTCCTTTCCTCGTCCGGTTGGCCCTTCTTGCCGTGAAGCGTTTTCCGGTATTCCGTCGGGGAGGAGTCGCACGTTTTTTTGAACACTTTGCTGAAATAATTCGGATCGTGATAGCCGACTTCGAACGTGATTTCCTTTAAGCTTCGTTCGGGATCGGCCATCAGCTTCTTCGCTTTCTCGATGCGGCATTCGGTCAGGAAATCGATGTAGTTGACGCCGAGCTGTTCCTTGAACATTTTGCTGATATAGAACGGGCTTAGCCCGACCCGCTTGCCGATTGCGTCGAGCGAAATGTCCTCGTGGGAATGCTCGATGATATATTGTTTGATCTGCTGGATCGTATCGGGCTCTATCCGGTCGTGATGCTCCGCGAACGCTTGGTGCATCCGGTCGAGCAGCAAACCGGTCTCCGAGCGAAGCTGACGGTAATCCTGCGATTGGAAAGAGTACAGCGGGGATTCCGTCTCGACCCCCATCTCGAGCAACGCCCGCGCCGCGATCCAGAGCAACTCCATCACGCGCTGTTGCGCTTGCAGCAAATCGGCTCCCTCGTACTCGAAACGGCGGATGAAATCCATCGCTTCCGTACGAATATGGCCCCACTGACCGAGCCGGATCCTGTCGAACAGCTGCTTTTCCAACTGCTTGGCCTGATTGCCGCCCGCGGCTGCGTCCAACACCGGGGTATCCGCGTAGAAACGATATTTGACAGGCAGCGTCGGATCCATGGATGCGATAAGCGCTTCCTGATAGGATTGCCGGATTTGGTCGAGCGACCCGCAAGCATTACCGATGCCGACGAACCAGCCGATTCCCGTATCCGACTTGGCGACGGACAGAATTTCTCTCGCGATGGACACCGCTTGGGCGCGGAACGTTCGATCCGGATCGCGGAACGCGATGATCGGAATCTGTCTGCCGTATAACGCGCCGACCCACCCGCTCCCCGTCAAGCGAACCTTTTCCTTCACCGCGGGATAGACGTGCTCGGAGCCTTGCGGAAGCAGTACGATCATCGCGAACTTCTCGTTCGTCGTCTTCACGTCGAGCAAGCCGACCAACTCGTCCAGATGCACTTCGTGAACGTGGTCGAACAGCAATTGCGTGACGACGTCCGTCTCGACGACCGTTAACACTTTCCGCAACGCTTCGCTTTCCTTCTCCCTTCGGACGCGCGACTGCTTCTCTTCTTCGATCTGGGCGAGCGCCTTGCCGACCGTCGCCACGATCTCGCTCGCTTTGCTCGGCTTCAGCAAATAGTCCTTGACCCCGAGCTTGATCGCTTTGCGCGCGTATTCGAAAGTATCGTACGCCGTAACCATGATGAACTTGATATCCGGATGTTCCGCGCCGATCGTCTCGACCGCCTCGATACCGTTCATGCCTGGCATCTTGATATCCATGAGAATCAAATCGGGCCGGAACTCGTCGGCCATCTGCACAGCGATTTTTCCGTTCTTCGCTTGCTCGATGACCAGGTCGGGGAAGCCTTTCCTCAGTATCGCCTGCAACCCTTCCCGCTCGATCTGCTCGTCATCCACGATCAGGAGCTTTATCAACTTTCTCGACCGCCCTTATTTTCGGTATTTTCAACGTAACCTTCGTGCCGCCGGTACCGCTTTCGATCTCGATAATGTCGTCCAGCCCGTAAAACAGCCGAAGCCGCCTGACGACGTTGCTGAAGCCGATGCCCGTCGAATGTCCTTCGGTCTCGACGACGTGCTCCTCCAAGATTTGCTTGATCTTGAGTTCGGCCATGCCCGGTCCGTCGTCTTCGATCTCGACCGACACCCGCTCCTCGCCGTCAATGATACGGAATGTCAGCGAGCCCCCGTCTTCCATCGGCTCGATCGCGTGAATGACAGCGTTCTCAACGATCGGCTGAAGCGTAAGCCCCGGAATTTGAACTTGCAGGCAAGTTTCGTCGACGTCCGCATGAAACCGCAGACGATCGGTGAAACGGGCTTTCTGGATTTCCATGTACTGCTTCAGCACTTTGACTTCCTCGTACAGCGTCACGGAGCGGTCCAACCGCTTCAGGTTGTACCGCAGCAGTCCGGCGACGCTGGCGAGCAGATCGCTCGTCTCTTCGGAGCCTTCCAGATAAGCTTTCTTGGACAGCGTGTCCAGCGTGTTGAACAGAAAGTGCGGATTGATCTGGCTTTGCAGGCTGCGAAGCTGGCTCTCTTGCAAAAGAAGCTTGCTCTGCTGAAGCTCGTTCTCGAGCTGCGCCTTCTGCTGGATTTCCGAAATCAGATTGTTGATGTTGATGCGCATCCGGTCGAACATCTTGGCGAGAAACGAAATCTCGTCGTTCGATTCGACTTCGATCCGCAGGTCGAACCGGCCCCGTGATAGCTCCTTGGCCGCCTGGGTCAGCTTCTGTACCGGCCTCGTGATGCTGAGCGTGAACATGTACGTGAAGAGGATAAGCAGGAACGTAATGAGCAGCAACAGCCATATGCCCATTTTCTTCAAATCAGACGACTGCTCGATAATGCCGCGGTAGAACCGATCGTACGTCTTCAGCTCCGTATCGAGCAACGTAAGCGTCATGTCGGAGATGTACTTGGATATGCGCGTCGCCTCGGAGAACGCCTTGTCCGAGTCCTCCGTCTCCTTCTCCGATAGGAACATGAGCGAGCGGTCCGTCGTCTCGACGAGGCTGTCGATCAGGTTCATATAGTTCGTCAGCGCGAAGTCGTTATCGGAGTTCCTCAGATCGATGACCTCGAGTCTCGCTTTCCTTATCTGCTCCTTGCTCCCGTCGAGCTGCGCCAGATTGGACTGGTTCGGGGCGAGCAAGTATTTTTTAAGCGCCGTGATCGTCATCTGACTCGCGCTCGTCACTTCGTTCATCCGCAAGTAACGCTGCAAAATATCGTTGTATTGATCCTGCGTTTTCTGGTTGTAATACGTGAGGGTAATCCAGATCGCCGCCATGATGAACAAGACGACCGCCGCCAGCGTCCAAATTTTCTTCTGAATGCTGTTCATCGCGCTTCATCGCCTTTCAGCATCCGGATGTCGGTAAGGTAACCGTCCGTATCGAGAGGAACGGTCTGGCCGCTTAGCCACTTGATCATCAGGCTTACGCTGATTTCCCCCATCGTCTCGGGAGATTGCTCGATCATACCGTCCAGTTTGCCCTGCTTCAGTAAATTCAACGTATCCGGACTATCGTCGAACGAATAAATGTCGTAAGGCTCCACTCGGGAGCGTCTGCCGATTTCCTGGATCATCGCCCCGGCGAGGTTCGCGTTGACGGCGATGAACGCGTCCACATTCGGCAAGCGGTTCATCAAGTTCTGCGTCGTCGAGATGACTTGCTCTCTCGTGTCCAACGTTTCCGCGTATTCCGTGCGTACGTCCGGATATTGCTTCAGCACGTCGTCGATACCGTTCAGCCGCTGCTTCTGGTAATATTCCGCCCGGCTGTCTCCGAGGAGAATGACGGTGCCGGACTTGCCCATATCGGCGATCAATTGCCTGGCGATCAACTGCCCCGCCCGGAATTGGTCGGAACCGACGTACGTTCTCCGGAGGCTTTCCGCCATCGGAACGTCGTTCGCCACGGTGATAATCGGAATGCCGTAGAATGCCGCTTTGATTTTCGTTAAGTTCTTGAAGTCGTCCGTATCCAATCCCTGAACGATGATGCCGTCCACCTTGGAATCGATGGCGATCTCGATTTTCTTCAGGAAATCTTCTTGGTTTTTGTTGTAGCTTCCCCATACCTCGATTCTCGCGCCGTTGTTCCGCGCTTCTTCGATCGCGCCGTAGCCGACCTTGTCCCAGAACGGCGTCTCGAGCTCCTGCGTGATCAGCACGAGCCGGTATTTCGCCTGATTCTCGGCCGACGTGCGCGGAAACTGCCAATCGGACCGGAACACCTTGTCGGCCGACATGAACGTAAAATAAAACAAAACGACGCAAGCGAAGCCGAGTACGAGGATGACCGTTTTTCGCAAAGGGGCTGTCTCCGTTTCCCTGATAAGCTATTTCCATCATATCATCGGTTCGCGAATGTTCAACATGATTAAGGGACGGACGGCGGCCGTATTTCTTGAAAAATCCCCCTTGAGCGCGCGCTCGCGGCCGGAAGCCGCAAGCGCGTTCTCAAGTGGGATAATCGGACGTCCGAGGTTAAGAGGCTTCCTCCGGCGACGTCAGCACGATCTTGCCTTCCGCCAGCTCCAGCTTCACTTTGTTCGAGTCTTTCACGCCGATCGATTCGAGGTACGCGGCCGGTACTTGCAGCCGGCCCGCCTTGTCGAGAACCGCGTATTCGACGTGGGAATCCTCCTCCGCTTGCTCGATGCCGCGCTCGATTTCCGCGAGTTCTTCCGCGTACGACTTGCGCCGCAACATTTCCGAGGAGATTTTGCCGTCGCGGATCGCGACGACGCGGTCGACCTTCTTCGCGAGCAACGGATCGTGCGTGACGATGACGACCGTAATGCCGATCGTCCGGTTCAGTTCCCGGAACAGGTCTAGAATCTGGTCGGCCATCTTCGAGTCCACGGAACCGGTCGGTTCGTCCGCGAGAAGAAGCTTCGGATGGTTCGCGAGCGCGATCGCGATGGCGACGCGTTGCTGCTCGCCGCCGGACAGTTGATGAAGCTTGTTGTTCTTCCGATGGCCGAGGCCGACCGCCTCGAGCAGCTCGATCGCGCGAAGCCGCCTGCGGCGGCCCTTGAGCAGAATCGGCAGCTCGACGTTCTCGAGCGCGGTCAAGTAAGGAATCAAGTTGCGCGCGTTATTCTGCCAGACGAAGCCGACGCTCTCCCTCTTGTACCGGACGAGATCCCGCTCGCTCATCTTCAGCATGTTCTTGCCGTCGATCTCGAGCGTACCCGCGGACGGACGGTCCAACCCGCCGAGCATGTTCAGCAAGGTCGACTTGCCGCTTCCGCTATTGCCGATTATCGCCATCAGCTCGCCCGTCTCGATTTGAAGATCGAGGCCTTGCAACGCGAACACCTCGAGATCGGCGGCTTTGTAGATTTTGACCAAACCTTCGCAATGGATCATCGGTTAATCCTCCCCCAGCTTGAGCGCTTGATGAACGCGGATTCGGGAGAGCATGAAAGACAGGATGCCGAGCCCGAGCGCCATCATGACGAAGACGACGGCGTACAGACGGATGAAATCGATCGCCGCGAAAACGACTTTGAACGGGGGAACGAGACTGCTCGGATTAAAGGCGATCTGGAAGTTCGGCACGAACAGCTCGCTGGCGAAGTTGCCTATGAGCACGCCGATCAGTATCGCGACGCCCGACGTCAGCAGCTGCTCGAGCGCGAGCATGCCGATCAATTGCCGGAGCGACAAGCCGATCGCCCTCATGATTCCGTTCTGAAGCGTGCGTCCTTTCAGCGACAAAATCCAATAGAGCAGGAAGCCGACGAAGCTGATCAGGATCGAGATAATGAACCCGAGCGTGAGCACGCCGTTAAGCGCGAGCATGAACGGATCGTTCTTTGCCTTGATCAAATCTTCCTTCGTATTGATCATGCTCGTAATCGGAAGCTCGAGCTTCTCGATGTTCTCGTAGAGAGCGGCCGTTGACGAGCCCGGCTTCATTTTCAGCCAAACCTGGTAAGGCTCGAGCGCGAGCTGGAACTGGATCCGGCTCAGATTGCCGACGATCAGCATCGGCGCGTTCGATTTGCTCTCATCGTCCGACGCGTCGACGGAACCTAACGGAGGGTTAGGGTTAAACGTCGGGAAGTACTCGATGATGCCGAAGACGACGAACGATTGCGAGTCGATGCCGTCCCAGCCGACATTGATCGTATCGCCCACCTTCACCTGACGTTGGTCCGCCATCGATTTCGAGATGAGCACGGCTCTCGGATCCGCCGCCATCAAATTCAAATATTCGTAATACGGGTAGTCGAGCAAATGATTCGGAAGCCAAGCGGTCAGTCCGAATTCGTCCGAATCGATGCCGATGAGCGTTGCCGTGCCCGTCTGAGATCCGGCGCCGAAAAACGCCTTCTGCTTGATGAACACTTTGGCCGCTTGCTCGACGCCTTCCAGCTTCGTGAACGGATCGAAGGACGGCTCGAGATAATGGATGACCTTCGGCGCCGGCGTCGCGCTCTCCGAAGGCGCTCCCGGCGCGGGAGGCGGCGGCGCGTCGTTCATCCATCGGGATTGCAGCACGAAATCCGCCCCGTGGCTATAACGGATCCGTTCCTCCGTATTGTTGTTGAGCGTGCGCGCCGCTCCCGCGCTGAAGACGCCGATCGCGATCGTCATGATGAGAAAGACCATCAGAAATTGATATTGGCTGTTGGAGCGCCCGACTTGAATGAGCGTGGCGTACAAGGACGGCGGCCACCACTTGCGGCCAGCCCAGTAGACGAGCTTGAGCGCGTAAGGATATAACCGAAGCAGGAGCAGCCCGCCCCCCACGACGAACAAAGCCGGCATCACGAACTGGAGAGGATCGATCGTCAAATCGTCCGTATTCAATCCTAAGCTTTTCATATCCTTGAGCCGCTTGTCGAACGTATACAGCCCATAGATGGATACCGCCAAGCACAGGACGTCGAGAAACGCCTTATGCCAGAAGGGCATCCGCTGCGAGCGCGCCAGCTGGCGCTTGTGGTCGACGATGGACACGCGGGTCGCCAGCAACACCGGAATGAGCGTCATGACGAACGCGGTCAACGCCGCGACGCCGCCGTACAAGTAAGCGTCCTCGTTGAGGCGGACGGTCATGCTGGAGCGTTGGACGAATTCGAGGAACCCGTTGGACGCTCCCAATACTTTCGTCAGGCCGAGGCCGATGAAAGGCCCGAGAAGCCAAGCGCCCCCGCATAACAGCACCCCTTCGGCGGCGAACGACAGAACGATCTGGAGCCTCGAAGCCCCGCGGCTTCTCAAGATGGCGATCTCGTTCTTCTGCCTGTCTACGATCAAGTTCGACACCATGAACATGTAGAAGCCGAGCATGATCAGCACCGGAACGTTCAGCGACCACATGAGTTTGTTCAGCTGTTTGGATCGTTCGAAATACTTATTGATCGTGTCGAGCGCGGGGACGTTGAATTCCGTCTGGAACGTGACGACCTTGCTTTTCGCTTTGTTGCGGATCGCCTTGTCCGTGTCGATGAAGTCGTCGACGTTGCCGATGTTCATCTTCGCGTAATCGAGCACGAAAAACCATCCGCTGCCCGTCACCGGCACTTTGTTGCCGCGGGTGAACTCGCTGTCGAACAAGCCCGCGTCGACGACGAACACGTTATTCAAGTCGGCGAGGTTGGCGCTGCGGAAATACGGATCGTCGTCGCTTTTCTTGCTGAAGGTACCGACGGGCTTGATCGTGACGGTGCCTTTGATCTTATCGTCCTTGAGCGTGAACTCCTGGCCGAGCACGATCTTGAAGCTGCTCAACGCTTGCGAAGTGAGAAGCACTTCATATACGCCGTTTACCGCCGTCTTCGACGGCAGTCTCCCGTCTTCGATCTTGATGTGCTTATCTAGATCGCTAAAGGAGCGAAGCGTGGCGGTCGTGTTTTTCTTGATCGCCTGCGAGCCTTTGGCAACCAGTTGCACCGACTTGGTCCGCCGCTCCTTGACGAGCTCCAGCGTCGGAATGCCGAAAGACGGCTTGGCGCTGCGCTCCATATACGCGTCCATGTCGTTGATGATCCGGGTGCGCTTGTCGGGCGCTTCGTTATAGAAGCCCATCAACGCCCAATGCGAACCCGGATAAATGTTCTTCTCCGCCTGGAACGTCTCCAAGTCTTTGACGAGCATGCGGGACAGAATCGCTTCCGAGTAGATCGGCATCGTGCCCACGAGCGCCACCGTCATCAGAATCCCGAAAAACATGCTCGAGACGAGCCATTTATTTTGAACCATTTTACGGATAATCATGACGAATAAGGCCACTTCCAAAGCCTCCCTAACTGAAGGAATACAATAAGTGCGTGTTGAACTACCTTTAACGATTTATTGAAGGACGATCGTTTGGTCTTCCTGCAAGCCGCTCAGAATCTCGACTTCCGTCGGTCCGGCGAGTCCCGGTTCGACGTCGACTTCGCGGAGGCGTTTGCCGTCTTCGAGGATGCGCACGAAATTGCGTCCCAAGTACGACCGCAGCCCGCTGCGCGGAATTTTGACGACGCCGTCCCGTTTTTCCGTAATGATTTTGACGTCGGCGATCGATCCGATTTCCGTATTCTTCGGCAGTTTCGGCACTTCGATGAACAAGGTCGTCGCGTATTTCTCGGCCAGTTGCTTGTTCAACGTCTCCGGAGACGAAGACGGCGTTTGCACGACTTTGCCGACGACCGTTTCCTTATTCAGCGTAATGTCGGCGTTCACGCCGACTTGAACGTCCTTCAGCGCCTGCGGGTCGTCCACGCGGAGCGCGATGCGAAGCAGGGTCGGATCGGCGACGATGACGATCGTCTGGTACGCCTCCACGAAATCGCCTTCCTTGAGCGTTTCGGCGAACACGACTTCCCCGTCAATGCCGGATACGAGTTGCTTGCTGCCGAATTGCTTGGCTAACCGGTCGTATTTGCTTTGTTCGATTTCGAGCTGCAAACCGGCGATCTTGAGAAGCGCTTCGTCGCCGTCCCGCGCTTGACGATAGGCGTATTTGGCGCGTTCGAGGGACAACTGCTGCTCCTTAAGCTGAATATCCAAGCCGTCGAGAATCAACTGCACGAGCACGTCGCCCTTCTTGACCTGATCGCCCGACTTCACGAGAATCTTGTCGATCCTGCCTCCCTGACCCGTGAATTGGGACACGTCCGTATGTACGGATTCGAAAGTACCGCTGCCGTTGATCGCCTTCACGATCGATCCTTTGGTCGCTGTCGCCGTCGAATAGTTTTCTTGCGCGGGCTTGACGAGCGGCGGCTTCAGCGTCTCTTCCTCCTTCGGAAGAAACGAGCAGCCCGCCAGCGTTCCGCCCAGTATGATCGTTAATCCTAGCGCTGCGGCTTGTTTAAGCGTGCGTGACAATTTGTCCATCCTCCAGTTCGTATACTTGATCGACGATCTCCATAATGGCGGGATCGTGGGTGGTCAACGCGATCGTAATGCCGCTGCGTTCCACGAGATCCCGAAACACCTTGATAATATGCAAACCGGTGCGGCTGTCGAGCTCCGCCGTCGGTTCGTCGGCCAGAATCAGCTTCGGCTTATGGGCGATCGCCCTCGCGATGGCGGTTCTTTGCTGTTCGCCGCCGGACATCTCGAACGGACGGTGATGCATGCGGGGCTTAAGCCCGACCAGATCCAAGGCGCGAATGGCCGCGGCCTTGCGCTCCGACGCGGGCACGCCGGCGATTCGAAGAACGAACTCGACGTTCTCGTAAGCGGACATGAGCGGGATGAGGGCGAACGATTGGAAAATAAGGCCCATTTCGGTCCGCCTGACTTGATCCCGTTCTTTATTCGAGAGCGCTGTCAATTCCTTGCCGTCGAAAACGATTCTCCCTTCCGTCGGGCGGTCCAACGCGCTGAGCAAGTTGATCAACGTCGTTTTCCCGGAGCCCGACCTGCCTTTGAAGGCGACGAGCTTGCCTGCGGGCAGCTCGATGTCTACCCCCTTGAGGACGGTGACGGAACCCGTTCCTTTGCCGAACACCCGCTTAATGCCGCTTGCTTGGATGATCTGCCGTTGCGGCGTCTTCGACGCTTCGGCGCTTTCTTCGGACAAAACCGTCATTTCTGTTCGTTTCCCCTTTCCTGACGCAAAGGCAGTGTAAAGTTGAGGCCTCCGGCTTCCGGCCCGGCGACGGATTGCCGGTCGACCAGCATGGGGCTGACCGCGTCCCTTCTCCCGGGTTCTCCGTTGAGCAGCTCCAACATCATGAACGCGGCGCGTTCCCCGATCGTCTCCTGCCGATGGCGAATCGTCGTAAGCGGAGGCGACGTATAGGCGGTGAAAGGGTCGCCGTCGTATCCGACGACGGATACGCGTCCCGGTACCGCGATACCCTGGTGGGCGAAACTCATCATCGCCCCCATCGCCATCAAGTCGTTCGCGCAGAAGATCGCGGTCATGCCGGGATTCGATCGCAACAGTCCGATCGCAGCTTCCGCGCCGCTCGCTCCGGAAAAATTACCGACCGCGACATTCTCGGGCCGATACTCGATTCCCGCCTCGGCGAGCGCTTCGCAAAATCCCGCGTAGCGTTCCTTGCAAATCCGTAATTGCGGAGGTCCGTTAATGTAGCCGATGTTCCGGTGCCCTTCCGCCGCCAGCTTGCGTCCGGCCAAGCGTCCGCCTTCCCGGTCGTCCGAGATGACCGAGGACATCCGCGGGCCGACGACGTCTTCGAAGTTCACGCAAGGGACCCGCAGTTGCAATGCCTCTTGCACGATCGGATGCGATTCGGAGAAAGCCGGGAATAACACGACCCCTTCCAGGCTTCGCGAGCCGACGCATTCGGTCAGCCGCCGGGGCGGGTAATTCAGGAACGGAACGGAGAAGAACATCGCGTCCCTTCCGTAATTCCTAAGCGCATGCTGCAAGGGCGAGAACATCTCGACGAAACCCGAGCTCGCCTCGAATTCGAATTGCGGCACGAACAAGCCGATCAGCTGGCTGCTCTTGCCGACGAGCTGCTTCGCGCCGTAGTGCGGCACGTAGCCGATCGCGGCGGCCATGTCTTGCACCTGCTTACGCGTCAACGGATTAATGCCCCGCACGCCGTTGAGCGCGCGCGATACGGTGCTCGGCGACAGGTCGAGCGCCTTGGCGATCGCCTTGATTCCGCTCTCTGGCCGAGACTGCGGACGATGGTTCACGGAGGATCACGATCGGGATACAATCTCAGCGCCATGCTGTCTCCTTTCCGGAATAAAAGAACGGCTCCGACGGTTATGCAAACGTTTGCAACTATACGATTAATACTATAAAACGCAGAGTAAATTATTGTCAATTTTATTTTGTGAAAACCATATATCCAAGACGGGATTCGTAAATATGACGGAGGGGGGACGCGGAGCGCGATGGAGCAGTGAATGGAGAACGGTGGATGCGGGGCACGGGAATGCGGGGCACGGGAATGCGGAGTCGGAAGGGGCGGTACGGTTCGGGGGCACAGGAATGCTGAGTCGGATGGGGCGGTACGGTACGGG
>NZ_JBHSMH010000018.1:0-39419 GCF_042655365.1 Cohnella suwonensis
GGATCTCTCCACCAGCTGCCCGTCAGCTACGAGGCGACTTGGCTCTTACCTCGACCGGACTTTCACCGGCTAGTTGTGCCTAACTTGGCTAGGCGCGCAGACGCAAAAAAAATCGCGGGGACAATCCCGCGACTTTCTTAATCGTTCAAACGTAATGTATCCATTCTGGCTTTGTTCACTTTCCTCTTTTCCTTGCGCTTCGCCTTGTAGGCGTTCAAGCTGTAACGGATCGGGAAGTAACAGAGCACGCCCAGTAAGATGCCGTCGACGACGCCTCCGACGATCAGCTTTAAGTTCGTGTACAGCAGATGATTGAACCACTCCGGGACGACCGGAATATGAATGCTGAGATGCTTCGGAAGAATCCAACCGCCCACCTTCGAATTCGGATACATCATCGGAATGTAGATGACTTTCCCGATGACGAAGCCGATCAAGGCAGCGGGCAAATTTCCCCTCAGCAAGTAACAAAGCGGAAAAATGAGCACGAACGCGAAGCCGAGCGTCGGCAACGTGAACATCTCGATGGCGAGACCTATCGCGAACCCCATCGCGACGATGGAGGCGCCGCCTTTCTCGCGAAGCAGCATCTTGTATTTGAACTTCAACCAGCGGCCGACACGGGTAAGACGTTGCTTCAATGGCATATGTTGCTCCTTCTCGGGGGCGAGACAAGACGTACAAGGTTGTTCGAAAAGCTCGCTTATGATCACGAAGTCGTTCTCGGTGCTGATAACCGAACTTTTTGAACTTTTACCTTAAGCTTTAGCTTCAACCGCCTTCGTCTTCACGTTCGGCAGCAGCTTGTTCGGATTGACCGTCCTTTGGATCGGCCAAGTGCCCGGATCCTTCGAATCGAATTGCTCCAAATAGGCGATGACTTCTTTCGTAAGCGCGGTCGGCGTAGACGCGCCTGACGTGACGGCGACTCTTTCCAGCCCCTTCAGCCAATCCAACTGGATTTCGGATACGTCCGCGACGCGATAAGCCGGCACGCCGGCGATCTCCTGCGACACTTGGGCAAGCCTGTTCGAGTTGTTGCTGCGCGGGTCTCCGACGACGATGCACAATTGGGCCTCGCCCGCCTGCTCCGCGACCGCTTCTTGACGAACTTGGGTCGCCAGGCAAATTTCGTTATGGATTTCCGCGGACGGAAACGCTTGGAGAAGCTGAGCCATCAGATGTTTGATGTCCCATTGGGACATCGTCGTCTGGTTCGTTATGATAATACGCGTCGAATCCAGTCGAAGTTTCGAAATATCTTCTTCCCGCTCGATCAAGTGCACGTGACCGGGAGCGATGCCGATCGCGCCTTCCGGCTCGGGATGATTTTTCTTGCCTATATAGATGACCTCGTAGCCGTCGCCGACTTTCTCGCGGATGAGATCGTGCGTCTTCGTCACGTCCGGACAAGTGGCGTCCACCACCGTCAGACCTTTCTCCTTTGCCCGGCTGCGGACTTCCGGAGATACGCCGTGCGCGGTGAAGATGACCGTGCCGCTCTCGATCTTCTCGAGGATTTCAAGCCTGTCGTTGCCGTCCAGCGTAATGATGCCTTCGTCCTTGAACGCTTCCGTGACGTGACTATTATGAACGATCATGCCCAAAATATAAATCGGCCGCGGAAGATCCAAGTTGCGCGCGGTTTGAATCGCGAGCACCATGGCGTCCACGACGCCGTAACAATAGCCCCTAGGGGAAATTTTGACGACTTCCATTGAATACGCCTGCTTTCTTGCCCGCCGGCCGGTTTCGTTGCTCCAGGACCTTGGACGTATAGACTCTTATTCTATTATAACGGATTCCGACAACCGAAGAAAGGCGACGGAAACGGCGAAGGCGACGATACCGTGAAAGATATCGTCGCCTTCTCTTATGCGCGGATTCATCGTCATGCGATCTGCTTCGGCGCCGAGACAGGCAGCCATAACGTAAACGCGGTACCTTCGCCGAGCCGGGTGCGCACTTCGAACTTGCCGCCATGCATGTCCGCGATCCATTTCGCGATGGACAGCCCCAGCCCCGTTCCCGACGTCTCCCCGCGGGATACGTCGACCCGGTAGAACCGTTCGAAGATGTGCGGAACTTCCTCCGTGCGTATGCCGATGCCCGTGTCGGCGACCGTCAAGCCGACCAGATCGCCGGAGCGCGACGCGTAAAGCTTCACCGAGCCCGAAGGCGTGTACTTGAAGCCGTTTTCGATCAGAATGAATAACAATTGGAGCAAATAATCCCGGTTGCCCCTCACTTGCACGCCTTCCAACGCTTCGAGCGGTCCGACCGACCATTCCGATTTGCGGGGAAGGAAGTACGCCCTGCGCGCAGCTTCCTCGGCCAGCGGACGCAATGACACGTCTTCCATCTCGACGGCGTATCCCGCATCGGCGCGGGCGAGGGCCAACAAATCGTTCACGAGCCGGCTCATTCTTCTGGCTTCGTCGGCGATATCCCGAATCGATTCCAGCGATATCTCTCGTTTGCCCTCGTCCGATAATGAAGCAGCGCCCGAAACATGCTCTTGAACCGCTTCGCTGGCCGCTTGGTTCGACGAGGCCGCATTCGACTCGTTCCATATTTTTTCCAAGAGATCGATATTGCCACGGATCGTCGTCAGCGGGGTGCGAAGCTCGTGGGACGCGTCCGATACGAATCGGCGCTGGGCGGCATTCGACTCTTCCAAGCTTTTGTACGCCCGCTCCACGCCGGAGATCATGCCGTTCAGCGTATCGGTCAACCTGCCGATCTCGTCGTTCGGGCGCTCCCGCGGAATGCGCAGGCTGAGCTCCGATCCGCCTTGAATGCGCTGCGCGGCTTGCGTTACCCGGTTGATCGGCGCCAGCGCTTTGCGGGAGAGGAACATGCCGATCAAGAACGCGGCGAATACGCCGGCGATGCCGGAAAACCACAATATGGAACGCAAACGGGAAAGAAATAGCAATTCCGGCCTCGAATACGCGCCGATTTGAAGCAATCCGACGACGTTATCGTTTAACTTCAACGGAGCCTCCATAATATAGAACGGAACGCCGTTCGCCACCGCGTTTACGAAACGAGGCTTCTCGAAACGAATTTGGTCTTGCTTCGGAAAATCGAAAGTAATCCCGTCGTTTTGGGCGCTAGGCATCATATTTCGCGACTTTTTGTCGACCGTGCCTTGCAACGAACCTGTATAATTCACGACTTGCATATAAATGTTGCTGTAAGTAATCCCTCTGGGAGTGTCCACTCTGACTTCGAGTTCCTGATCCGACGTAATACCGACGCCCGTCGCTTCGTAAGCTTGCTTCATCTGGTCCCGCAAGCCGCCCATCGTGTTGCTTTGCACGATACCGTAAATGATGATACCGAAAGCGATCATAGCTACCGCCAACAATCCCGAATACCACAACGTCAACCGTAGCCGGATGGACATCTCAGTTGTCTCCCTTCAGAACGTAACCGGCGCCGCGCACCGTCTGGATGAGACGTTTCTCCCCGCCCTCCTCGAGCTTCTGCCGGAGCATCGCGACGTACACTTCGAGCACGTTGGATTCTCCGCTGTAATCGTAGCCCCAGATTCGCTCCATGATGAGGTCCCGGGACAGCACCCTTCTCGGATTTTGCATGAACAGATGAAGCAGATCGAACTCCTTCGCCGTCAATTCGATCCGGCGATCGTTGCGAAGCGTTTCCCTTCCGTCCACGTCGAGGAGCAGATCTTCGTATTTGAACTGTCCGCCTTCCTCGGTCTTGTCCGGTCTTCTGCGCAACAGCGCCCTGACCCTCGCCATCAGCTCCTCCAAGGCGAAAGGCTTCACGAGGTAATCGTCCGCGCCCAAGTCGAGTCCGCGGACCCGGTCGGTCACGTCGTCTTTGGCCGTCAGCAGCAATACGGGCGAAGAAACCCCAGCCTCCCTCAGCCGGCGGCACACTTCCCAGCCGTCCATCTTCGGCATCATGACGTCTAGAATGACGAGATCCGCCTGACGTCCCGAAAGCAGCTTTAACCCTTCGGCCCCGTCCGGAGCCGTCGTCACTTCGTACCCTTCGAAAGCCAAGCTGCGCCTGAGCAGCGCCGTAATTTTCTCGTCGTCGTCGATGACCGTAATATGGGGTCTCACCGAAAATGCCTCCTCTTTACGCCGAAAAGCGGGATCACCTGCGATCGGCATCCCGCTTTTTCTCGGCTAGCGCGAATATTTATTGTTGCGTTTCGTAGTCGTTCTTGTCGCCGATCGTCACCGTAATTTCGATTTCCTTGCCGTTACGGAAGACGCTCAGCTTCGCTTTGTCCCCGACGTTCTTCTTCTGGATGGCGGCGATCAATTCCTCTTTGGTCTTGTATGCCGTACCGTCCATTTCCGTAATGACGTCGTATTGGCGTAAATCCGCTTTGTAAGCCGGCGTGTTGAACATGATTTCGCGGACGAACGAGCCCTTCGTGTTCTCGTCGATTTCAAGGCGGTTGGCGATGTCCGGCGTTACGTCCGCCAAAGTCGCTCCGATGAACGGAACCGGCTTCTGCGGGATTTTGGTGTTGCTCTTCAAGTTGTCGAGCACTTCCGTGATCGTGCTCGTCGGAATCGCGAAGCCGATGCCTTGCGCTTGGGAGCTGACGGCCGTGTTAATGCCGATGACTTCGCCCTGCAAGTTCAGCAGCGGACCGCCCGAGTTGCCCGGGTTGATCGATGCGTCGGTTTGCAGCAGATGTTCGTAGTTACGCGTGCCGTTCGTATCCGGAATGCTGATCTTGCGTTCATTGGAGCTAAGCACGCCGACGGTCACCGTATGCTCGAAGCCGTAAGGGTTGCCGATCGCGACGACCCAATCTCCCATGTTCAGGCTGGACGAATCTCCGATCTTCAATGTCGGGAAGTCGTTGCCTTCGATCTTCAGCACCGCCAAGTCGAGCTCGTAGCTGGAACCGAGCAATTTCGCCGTGTACGGCTTCTCGTGGCCTTCGATCGTAACCGTGATCTTGTTTGCGCCGTTAATGACGTGCTGATTCGTCAAGATGTAACCGGTCGAGTCGAAAATGAAGCCTGATCCCATGCCGCTCGGCTGGGCGTCTTGTTGGGTATCTTGTTGACCGTTTCCGTCGGCGCCGTTATCCCCGTTGCCGCCGTTGCCGTTACCGTATTCGTCGCCGAAAAATTGGCGGAAGAAGTCGTCGTCCCACATGCTGTCGCCGTTGTTTTGCTGCGCTGCCGCGTAAGTCTCGATTTTGACGACCGCCGGGGACGATTGCTCGAATATTTTCGCGATATTGTTCGGACGCACGACATCCCCCGCGTTGTTGACCGGATTGCTGACGGGTTTGGCGGAAGCTTCCTGCGCTTGCGACGAGCCGGAGATCGAGGCCTCGGAGAACCAATCTTGCTTATCGGCAGCGTACATCAAGCCTCCGACCGCGATGACGCCCGCCAAGAAAGCCGCGAACACGGCGCGAAGCGAGGAACGCTTCGGAGGCTTGGCTCCCCAGTCGCCGCGGGCCGCGCCGCCCGAGACGGTGAACGGCCGGTATTCCTTGGACGGAGCGGACGCGATGTCGATCGTCGTCTGTTGCTCCGCGGGAAGGGACTCGCTCGGGCCGTATACCGGAGAAGAAGTTCCCGGGCCGCCGAACGGTCCGAACGTGTACGGCTCGCTTTCTCTGCGGGCTTCGGCGTACGGGTCCGATTTCTTCTCCTGGTCATATGCGGAGCCTTGCAGCTCTTCGTTTTTCTTGTTTTGATCATCCATGTAGGGATTGCCTCCTCGCGCCGCGGTCGCCGGCGACGTTCTGAACTTCATATTCGTATCATAAACGAGTTTCCTTAAAACTATCTTAAACCTTACTGAAGCCCAAGTAAAAGCAAGGAAAATTCCAGCGAACGTCCGGTCGCAAAGAAACGGCACTCGCGTGCCGTTCCGGTTACCGCGGATATAACGTTTCCGCTTCGTTCAATTTGGACTTCGCCTTCTCGATCCAATGGCTCTCGATTTCCGCGTCGGGATCGACCGGATCGGAAAATTGATCCAATAGCGGTCCCATCGACCGGGTATGCATTTCGGGATCCAAGCCTTCGTTATAAATATGCTTCAGCACGTACGGGTTCCCGAACTGGATGCGAGTACCGCTTCGGGGCGCTTCGCTGTCCAGGTTGCCGACCGTCACATCGAACGGGAGGCGAAGCCATACTTTGTTCGCGCCGTCCAAGGCGCAATCGAAGGAGCCGTGATCGAAGTCCCAATTGCCTCCTAGCGTGAAGCCGTGCTCTTGCAGCGCTTCTTTCGACTCCAGGTAATCGCCGACCTGCGAAGTAAGCGACGAGGAAAGAGTGTGCACTTAGGGAAACCCCCTTTTTCTCACTAGTCCGAGTTCCGACAGGCCGAATTCCGGCGCTTTCGAACGACTTTTACTAGCGTTTCCCCGGTCTGCCGAATTATCCTTCCCTCGCCCACCCTTTGCGATGGGCATAGATGGCAAGCTGCGTCCGATCGTCGAGCTCGCACTTCATAAGCAGGTTGCTGACATGGGTTTTCACCGTCTTGATGCTGATGTGGAGCTCGTCGCCGATGTCTTTGTTCGACTTGCCCTCGGCGATCAGCAGAAGCACTTCCTTCTCCCGCTCCGTCAGCCCTTCCGCTTCGTTGCTCGCGGAACGTTGCCGCAGACCGCGGGTGAGCGCCTGCGAGACGTCCCCGCTCATCACCGGCATATTCTTGACCGCGCCCTGCAGGGCGAAGATCAATTCTTCCGCCGATACCGTCTTCAGCACGTAACTGACGGCGCCGCTCTCGATCGCCTCGACGACTTTCTCGTCCTCGAGGAAGCTCGTCAGAATGACGACCCGCAACTCCGGACGAAACGCGAGCAACGCGCGCGTCGCTTCGACGCCGTTCATGTCCGGCATCATCAAGTCCATCAAGACGAGATCCGGCGCGCGGTCCGCGAATTCGCCCCGCCGAAAGGCTTCGACGGCTTCCTTACCGCTGCCGGATTCGCCGACGACCTCGAACCTCGGATCCAACGATAAATAAGTCCGCAATCCTAATCTGACCATTTCATGATCGTCCACGATCCATACTTTCCACTTGACTGGCGATGCTTCGGACATCCTTGCGTTCCCCCTTCATGTACAGCCTCTCTTAAGCGCGATCGAATATCGGCAACGACACTCTAACGCGCGTTCCCGAGCCCGGCTTCGTCACGATTTCCGCTTCGCCGCCCAGGCGTTGCGCCCTCTCCCTCATCGTCGACAATCCGTAGGCGCCCGATCTGACTTGTTCGCTTCTAAAGCCCGCTCCGTCGTCCTCTATCGATAACGTCGCTTGCTTCCCCGCGATGCCGAGCAGCAATCGGACGCGCTTCGCCTCCGCGTGTTTCACGACATTGGCCATCGCTTCTTGGATAATGAGAAACAGCTGATGCTCCTTCGCCTCGGATAACCGAACGGTAAGCTGCAATTCGAGCGTTCCTTGCAAGCCGTTCTGCCTGCAATAATCCGGGAACCAACGATCGACCGCCTCTTCCAGCGTCCTGCCTTGCAGCTCTAACGGTCTGAGCTGGGCGATCAAGCCTCTCATTTGTTTCTGCGCGGTCGACGACATGCCGATCAATTGATCCATCACTTGCCGGGCATGGTCCATGTCCCGCTCGACCAACATAGGCAGCGAGGAAGCCGACATATGCAAAGCGAACAGCTGCTGGCTTACCGTGTCGTGCAAATCCCGGGCCAACCGCTTCCTTTCTTCCAGCACGGCGCTTTCCTGCAATGTCGCGTCTTCGGTGATTTCCCTTTCGCCCAGCTCCTGCAGCAGCTTCATTCGCGCTTCCAACCTGCAAAGCAGTTCGTTGAACTCCCGGTTCGCGCCGGAGAACGCGTCTCCTTGCTGAACCGGAAGTCTCGATTCCCAGTTGCCGGCGGCGGCCTGCTTCATCGCCAGCTCCAATTGGTCCAGCTTGCGCTGATTCCGTTGCCCGATCCAATAACCGATGCCCGCTTGCCCGATGACGACGACGCTGGTCCATCCGAACCACGAATCCGCTTCGGGCGCGCCCGACGCCATCCTGACCCATCCGTAATAGATCGCGCTTAATAATAGAAAGGAAAGAATACCGGAGAGGATGACGTCCTCCCACTTGCCCGCCCTTACCCGAACCCTACCCAGCATGCCGTTAACCTACCTTCGTCACGCGCACGTCGCCGATCAAGCTGCTGACGATGAGCACGACCCTTTTATCCGAATCCGAATAGCCCGGCGTCGAAATCGTCACTTGATTAAAGAGACCTTCGCGCTTCTGTCCGAGCACCTTCACGTCGCCGATCAAACAATTCGATTCGACCAGGATGCCGACGCCGATATCGTTAGGAACGTACACTTTCACGTCCCCGATGAATGACGAGATGTTGATTTTCGTTTCGCCGACGGGAATTTGCGCTTTCGTCAAATCCAGCGTCGTATCCCCGATAAAATGCGAGATGTTCATCGGCCGAAGCTCCCAGTAGTCGGTTCCGAAATGCGCGTCGCCGATAAATCGGGAATAATGATGCCTCTTCCAATGAGGGTCTTCCCGGCGATCTCGGCGGTCATTCCAAGCTTCCCCGCCTATATCGTAATCTCCGTATTCTCGGTGACCGGCCGGATTCGGTTTGCGGTCGCTTTCCTTCTCGAGAGACACTTTCGGCTTAAGCTCTTCCCGATCGAGCTCGTTCCATTCCGGCGGCGCCGGGGGAGGACCCGAAGGCGCGGACGACGGCGGCACGAACGAATTCCACTTGTCGCGGATTTTGTCCCGCTCCCTGCGGCGCCATCCCCTGTCTCTTCTAAAGATCATGCATAAGCCGGCAATGATAATGACGATCGGCCCGAACGTTCGGAATACGTTGAAATCCTCGTCGAACCACATCATGTTCCTGCCCAAGAAATAGAAGCCGGCCACGATGACGATACCGTTCCACCAGCCCGACTGCTGCATCAAAATGCCCTGCAAGCCGAAAATAATCAACAATACCGGCCAAAAGTCCGAAAACAGTTGCCCGATGCTTATGCTTGTCACGCCAAGCTGATTCAAAAGGAAGACAACGCCGATCGCGACGACGACGATGCCCCATAGCAGCCTTTGCGCCGATGAAGATTGCATGCTCGCTCCTCCAATTTTGCCGATGTTCGATTTATAGCTTCAGTATAGCGAATCATGCCGTCGGTCGGACAGCGGCGAGGGGCGTAAGTCCATCTCGGTCTATAGACGGAGGCGTAAGCCAAGCCAAGGGTTCTGTATGTCATTTATTATTACATTATCCGTTGACTTAGGTAACTCTCCACTATATAATGAGTTCGAATTTCCACAACTTATGTTAGATATTCACTATAACGCTAGGGGTTGTTGCTATGGATATTGCTCAAGTATCGCAAGGGTTGGACACGGTATGGGTCGTCCTGACCGCGGCGATGATCCTGCTCATGGAAGGCGGCTTCGCCTTGCTGGAAGCCGGATTCGTCCGACAGAAGAACGCCGTCAGCATTATCATGAAAGTATTCGTAGACATCGCGTTCGGCGCGCTCGTCTATTACGCGATCGGTTTCGCCTTCATGTACGGCAGCGACAAAGGCAATTGGATCGGTTTATCCGGCTTTTTCATGGGAGGAGACCTGTCGCACCTTCCATCGAACATTTCCCACGATACGTTCTGGCTATTTCAGAGCGCGTTCGTCATCGCCGTCATCTCCATCGTCTCGGGCGCCGTGGCCGAACGCATTCATTTCAAAGCCTATATTCTGCTCACGATTCTCATGACCGGCATCATCTATCCGATCTCCGGGCATTGGATTTGGTCTCCGAACGGCTGGCTCGCGAAGCTCGGCATGGTCGACTTCGCCGGGTCGGCCGCGATCCACGCGCTCGGAGGCTTCGCCGCGCTCGCCGCCGCCATCTTCATCGGACCTAGAATCGGCAGGTTCGGAGCGGACGGCAAAGTCAACATCGTCCCTCCGTCCAACTTGCCGCTCGCTTCCGTAGGCGCATTCATTCTATGGTTCGGCTGGTTCGGCTTCAACTCCGGAAGCACGCTCAGCGCGACGAACCCCGCCATCGGCCATATCGCGGTCACGACGATGCTCGCTTCCGCCGCCGGTTGCGCCGTCTGCATTCTGTTCACGATGATGCGTTATCGCAAAGCGGATCCGCCGATGGTCATCAACGGCGCCCTCGCGGGGCTCGTCGGCATCACCGCCGGATGCGCGTTCGTCTCCGACGCCGCCGCCATCCTGATCGGAGCCGTATCCGGCATCGCGATGGTGCTCGCCAGCGAATGGCTGGAAGGACGGAAAGTCGACGATCCGGTCGGCGCCTTCGCCGTTCACGGCATCAGCGGCAGCATCGGCACGATCGCCGTCGGCCTATTCGCCATGCCCGGCACGACCGCGTATACGGGATTGTTCTACGGCGGCGGATGGCGATTGCTCGGCGTGCAGGCGCTCGGCCTCGTCGTCGTCGCGGCATGGGGCTTCGCCCTCGCTTGGCTCTCCCTGTTGCTGATCAAGAAATTCATGCCCGTCCGCGTATCGAGAGACGAAGAATTGATCGGGCTCGACGTGGGCATTCACGGCGTTCCCGCTTACAGCCTAGAGCACGACTTCCTGGACGTCGACAAGCTCAGACAGCAACCTTAACCCTCTCTCCGATCCGCAACCTGACAAAAAGGCTCATCATCCGCCAAACTCCGGCGATGATGAGCCTATTCTTTTCGCGACTATGCGCGCTCGCGCTATCCCATAAGTTCCGGCAGATCGGCAGGCAACGCCCCGTCGAGCATCTCTTGGTACTTCGCGGCTTCCGCCCTCAGTTCCCTGGCTTTCTCGAGCGGCTTCTTCACGTAATGAATGTACTCGACGGCGATATGATGATCCGGCTTCTTCCCGCTAAACATCTTGCGGAACGCGGACATCGCGCGATAAGCTTGCTCCTCCAGCCGAACCCTTCGTTCGTAACGTTCGACCATCTGTTCGATTTCCGCGATTTCTTGTTCCCGCTTGGAGATCAACGCCTTCAGCAAAGAATGAACCTCCGCGGCTTTCTTTCGGGAAACTTTATGCCCCGGCAACGATGATATCGGCTCCATCATGATAGGTCACCTGCCTGTCTTCCGTTATCTTTTGTTACATTACCCCTATCATAACGGAAATTTCGCATTTTGAGAACCTATAATGGCAATTTAATTGTCATGAAATCACAATATCGATCCCGACAACACCGAATGCCGATCCATCGACGCGCTTCAATGGCATGGATACCGTCACGCACGGTTTTTTCGTTATGGCCGATATGTACGCGTCGGATACGAACGTCTCGCCCGCCATCGCGCGCTTCCACCATTCCCGCCCTCTCGCGTTCAGCAAGCCTGCTGAGGGTTCCGAGTATACGAACGAACCGTCGCTTCGATTGGACCAGATCGCCTCCATACCCGCCGACCGGCGAAGCAGTCCGCCGAGCAACTCCCGATGAGCTTCCTCCGTCATTCCCGCGAGCGCTTGATCGGACGATAACGCGAGCAGCAATTCGGTCCACTTCTCCGTATCCGCCTTGACGGCCCCATCCCACAATCGGCCTCCGGCATTCTGCACCGCGGCGACAAGCTCGTCGGACGAGCCTTTCAACTGTACCGATACCCGGCCGAGATTGCCGATCTCGATCCGCTGCTTCTCATTCTGTTCCAGCGTTTGGTCGACGCTTTCCATCGTGACGGCGACCGATTCCACGACATCCTCCAGCATCCCGCTGGCGGCGGTCGTCCTCTCCGCCTGCTCGACGGCGAAATCCATCGTACGGACGACGTGTTCCTCCACCTTCAGGAAGGAATTGAATATGACGTCCATCTTTTCCCTGGTACGATTCATTTCGCTCAGCCCGAGAGCAACGGACTGCTTCTCCCTCTCAACGGAACCGACGACTTGCCGGATGCCTTCTCCGATGCTGTTCACGATGCCCGTCGAGCGCTTGACCGCTTGTCCGCTCTGATCGGCCAGCTTCCTGATTTCCTGCGCAACGACCGAGAAGCCTCTCCCATGCTCGCCGGCATGGGCCGCTTCGATAGCCGCGTTCAACGCGAGAAGCGACGTCTGCGTAACGATTTCCTGTATCAACTCGTTGATTTCGCCGATCTTCGACGCTTGAGCGATTAGCTCGTTCACCCGCGACTCCATCGTTCCGTGATTTTTGGACAAGTCGTTCATCACTTCGTCGGTATGGTTCAGCGATTTGCACACTTCAACGACGACATCCCGCGTTTCGCGACTTTGGGAGCTGAGCTCTTCCGTCGCGCCGCGGATTTCCTGAGAAGCCGCGGACACTTCCTGCAAGGCCGAGAACGCTTCCTCCAAGCGAGCCATCGCCGCCTTGCCGTTCCCCCGCAGCTTCTCCTCCTGCACGGACGTCCGGTTCGCGATCTCGTCCAATTGGCTCGTACTGGAATCAACTTCAGACACCGCCGCTTGCAGCCGATCCGAGATAACGACGGCTTCCTCGATCATGCGCCTAAGCGCCTCGGGCTTCGATTCGTCCGCGGAGCGATCTCGTTCCGGCATGGCGTCTCCGGTGTCCGGGCTCGAAATCCACGAATTGCGATTTTCTTTCCGATAGCTCTTCAACCATCGCTGCCATTGCGCCATCTCTCATCACTCCAACGAATAAATGTCAAGTTGTGTTAATTTTCCTCACATTATAACCCGTATTTCGACAAAAAGAAAGGGACCTTTAGGGTCCCTCTCCAAAATTCATATCGTTTCGAATCGATTTCTTCGTAAAACTTAACACAACATTGACGTTATTTGCCGATTAGCGATTCGATTGGTTGTTTTTCTGCGCCGTTTTACTCGTCGCGTTGCTGACGGCATTCGCATCCGAAGCGAATTCCGCCTGGTAGGCATTCGCGTTGCCGAGTTTTTGCTTCTTATTCTTTGCCACCGTTTACCTCACCTCCACCCCTAGGATGGGCAGAGAGGAAATGCTTTATGTATGCGCGCGGCTTGCGGGGTTACCCCTTGAACAGGATCTTGATTTTCGCTTTGCTGCGATGGATTCGCGCCTTGACCGTGCCGACGGGCAGTTGCAGCACAGATGCGATCTCGGCGTCCTTCAGCCCGTAATAGAACTTGTACAACAGCAACGTTCTCGTCACCGGATCCAACAAACCGAGCAGCTCGGTCAATTCCGCCATCGATTCCGGATCGGTGTCCGTCCGCGCGCTGGCGTATTCGGCTTCGGGTCGATCGTCGAAGCTTTCGTGCCGCCTTCTGGCCCGGTTCGCGTTCGAGGCCAAGTTGGACGCGATCGCTTTCGCCCACGGGATCAGCTTGTCCTTCTCCCGCAACGTCGACCTCTTCTCGAGGATGCGGACCCAGGCTTCCTGCACGACATCGCCCGCATCGTTCTTGTGCCACAGCTTATGGCGCACGACTTTCAGCATCTGGGCATACAATTCGCCCAACAATTCATCTTCCGACCAGAACGCTTCTTGATTATTAGAATCTTGAAGAAAGTTCATGCGTCCCGCCACTCCTATTGGAAACATGATTGCAAGTATTATTATTCTATCATACGCGCGAGAAAAAGAGAATATATTCCATTTAATAGGAAATTATCGACAAATAACGACTTTGAAAGCGCTTGCTACTAGATGATGTAAAAAGCCCGCTAACCGAGGCTAGCGGGCTAAACTTCATGCGATCGCCGAGCGTTTAGTCGACGCGTTTGGAAATGATATCTCCGGTAATGCGGGCGACGAATTGCTCGACCGTCTCCGCGCCGAGGTCGCCTTCCCCGCGCCTGCGCACGGAAACCGTGCCGTTCGCGGACTCGTTCTCGCCGATGACGAGCATGTAAGGGATTTTCTCCAATTGCGCTTCGCGGATCTTGTACCCGAGCTTCTCGTTGCGCAGATCCGATTCGACGCGAACGCCGGCCAAGCGGAGCTTCTCTTCCACTTGCTTGACGTAAGGCTCGTATACCGGGTTAACCGGAATGAGCTTCGCCTGCACCGGCGTGAGCCATACCGGCAATGCGCCCGCGAAGTTCTCGAGCAAGAACGCGGTCATGCGTTCCATCGTGCTGATGATGCCGCGGTGAATGACGACCGGACGATGCTTCTTGCCGTCGTCCCCGACGTACTCGAGTTGGAACCGTTCCGGCAACAAGACGTCGAGCTGGGCCGTGGAAAGCGTCTCTTCCTTGCCGAGCGCGGTTTTGATCTGTACGTCGAGTTTCGGTCCGTAGAACGCCGCTTCGCCTTCCGCTTCGAAGAAAGGAAGATCCAGCTCTTCGACGACTTCGCGGAGCATGCGCTGGGAGTTTTCCCACATCTCGTCGTCCGGCCAGTACTTCTCCGTATCCTTTGGATCTCGGTACGACAGTCGGAACCGGTATTCCTTGATGCCGAAGTCTTCGTACACTTGGCGGATCAAGTTCACGACGCGCGTGAATTCTTCCTTGATCTGATCCATCCGGCAGAAAATATGCGCGTCGTTCAGCGTCATCGCCCGAACGCGGTGCAAGCCGGTAAGCGCCCCGGACATTTCGTATCGGTGCATCGTGCCGAGTTCGGCGATCCGCAGCGGCAGGTCTCGGTAGCTGCGCATGTCGCTTTTGTATACCATCATGTGGTGAGGGCAGTTCATCGGGCGCAGGACGAGTTCCTCGTTATCCAACGCCATCTTAGGGAACATGTCTTCTTGATAGTGCTCCCAGTGTCCGGACGTTTTGTACAGCTCGACGTTGGCGAGAACAGGCGTATAGACGTGCGTATAGCCGAGGCGCTCTTCCAAGTCGACGATGTATCGCTCAAGCGTCTGGCGAACTTTCGCGCCGTACGGAAGCCATAGCGGCAAGCCTTGTCCCACCTCGCGGGAGAACGTAAACATTTTGAGCTCGCGGCCAAGCTTGCGGTGATCGCGTTTCTTCGCTTCCTCCAGGAAGTGAAGATGCTCGTCCAATTCCGCTTTCTTGACGAAAGCCGTGCCGTAAATCCGCTGCAGCATTTTGTTTTTGCTGTCCCCGCGCCAGTACGCGCCGGCCACGCTCAGCAGCTTGAACGACTTGATTCGGCCCGTGGACGGCAAGTGAGGTCCGCGGCACAAGTCTAAAAATTCGCCTTGGTCGTAGATCGTGATCGCGACGCCTTCAGGCAACGAGCTGATCAGATCGATTTTGTAAGGGTCCGCGATTTCCTCGAAAATGCGGAGCGCTTCTTCGCGGCTCACTTCGCGGCGGGTAATCGGCAAGTTCTCCTTGACGATCTTCTCCATTTCCTTCTCTATCTTCTCCAGATCCTCGGACGATACCGATTGCTCCATGTCGATATCGTAGTAGAAGCCGTCCTCGATGACCGGACCGATGCCTAACTTGACGTTATCCGCTCCGTAGATGCGCTTGATCGCCTGCGCCAGCAAGTGCGCCGTGCTGTGGCGCATGACCTCGAGGCCGTCTTTGCCGTCGAGCGTGACGATCTCCAGCGCGACGTCGCCTTCGATGGGCGTATTCAGATCGACGACCTTGCCGTCGATTTTGCCGACGACGGCGTTTTTCTTCAAGCCCGGGCTGATCGAGAACGCGACGTCTTCGACCGTTACGCCCGCCTCGTAAGAGCGGATCGCGCCATCCGGCAGTTTTACTTGGATTGACATGGATATTCCTCCGTTTCGAATATGGCAACAAAAAAAAGCACCTCGTCCCGAAAGGGACGGGTGCTCTTGCGTGCGGCCCGTGGTTCCACCCTCCATTAACCGGCTTGAAACGCCCGGTACTCTGGCATGGGATATCGGTCATGACCCGGCAAGGAATACTGACGCGAATGTATCGCGCGTTCATCCCGCAGCTCGAAAGGGGTCGACGCGGGCGGTTTCGGAAGGAACTTGCAGCCAAGGTTCCTCTCTCTGTGCCGTCCATCTCCAGCATCGGTGTCTTTCTCATCGCTTTAAAGGTTGTTCAAAAAGTCCGATTTCGATCACGAAGTGAATCAGGAAGCTCTTATTCGACGTCGAATCTTGAATTCAGCTGATAACCGAACTTTTTGAACTTCCAATTATGTTGTGGATTGATACGGTAAATTATATCGAGACGCGGTCTCGGAGTCAATAGAAGGCCGACACCATTGCGGCCGCCGCCCCATACCGCCGTCGTCTCCGATCAGTGCGCCGGTTGCTCGGGGTACACGGCGGCCCGGTCGCCGAATATGCCGACGATCGTGCGGATGACTTGGGATTCGGGCTCCGGCGTATGGATGTAAAGCTGTCTAGGCGATGCCGCGAGGAGCTGGCTGACGACTCGGCTCTCTTCTTCCTGTTCCCCCGGATCGATCCGCTCCTCCGACGCCGCACGGTCTTCCCCATCCGCCGCTCCCTCCCCGAGAGGCCTCATTTCCTCGTCCAGCAACCGGAAAGCGTGGCCTCCCGCGTGAAGGACGTGAACCGCCGACGTCCGGGTCTCCTGCCACTCCACCATTGACTTCAGCAAAGTCATGAATTCCTGGTACTGACGCTCCATCATTCGTTCCTCTATGGCCGTCTCCGCCGCCTCCTGAACTTCCGCGCGGTAATCCCCCAGCCGGAACCGGAGAAATCCGTCCAAATGCAACCGACCATGGTCTTCTAAATAATGGGAATAGCGAATCGCAAGCTTCTGCAACCTGCGCTCGCGCCCCCTGCCGATCCAATTCTCGCCCGCTTCCGGTTCGCCGTCCAACAGCGATACCGTCTCGGCGATCAACAGATCGGTTTCCATTTCGTCTCGCAAGCCGAAGCGTCCGCGAAAAAAAGTCCGGAGAAGCGACGGTTCCTGATCGTAAAGCGTATATTCGGCGAGCACCCTTCCGACCCGATCGCAATAGCTTTTCTTGTTCTGGGGCTCGGGTCCCAAAGGGAACTGGCAGCGGATCATCCCGTCCTCCCGGCACAGCTCCCATTCCACGCTGCCGACCGGAGGTTCGTTGCCGACGGGCGTCCGGTTCAGCATGGCGGCCAGCCGCTCGAGCGAAGGCGTATCGTTCCCGTGCGCAAAGACGAATTCCACTTTTTCCAACTCGTCACCTCCATGCTCAAACCTTGATACTAACTATATGGTGACCCAAAAAGGGATATACGATGGGGCTCCCGTTATGGTATATTTTATGGAGTTTGAATCGGAAAGGAAGTTCGTATGTCTTTGCCTTCGCTTGAAATCAATCAGGAACGGTGGAATCGCATTCTCCTGAAGAGCTATTGGATCGTGCTTCTTCTGTCCGTCCTGGTCGAATGCGCCTTTCTCATGGTCACGAAACTTTCCGCGGGCGACTTCGTCGCGAAATACATTTTCCGACCGACTATTCTCTTGACCTTGATCATATCGCTTGCCGAGCTCGGCGTTAGGCGATTGTCCAAGCATCACGATTACGTCATGATTACCGCCGCCACTCTCCTCACCGTCTCGATCAGCGCCATTCACTCCGGTTTGCAATATATTATGTTTTTCCTCTTCTTCCCGGTTATGATCAGCATCTTTTACTTCCAATCCAAGAAATTGCTTTATGCCGTCTTGAGCACGATCGTCTCGCTTTTGCTGCTTCATACTTTCAACGGCGTCATCCACGAACGCGTCAGTTATCCGAGCTTGCTCGCCATGATGGTGCTGCTCCTGATCTATTGCGGCGTCGCCTTCGGCATTCTCGCCCGCGGGAAAGAAATTCTGATGCGCCTGCGTACCTCTTACGAGTCGAACCAAGAGCTTCTCGTTCGAACGATCATGATGGACAAGCTGGCCAAGACCGACGCCTTGACGGACACCTACAACCATATGGCTTATCACGAGTATTCCGACTACCTGACCGTTCAGGCGGACGCCGGAAGTATGTCTCTGTTCCTCGCCGTCATGGACATCGACAATTTCAAGAAGGTGAACGATACCTTCGGACATAAAGCCGGAGACTCGGTGCTGAGAAGCGTTGCCGCGATCGCCCGCGCGAAAGTCGGCAGCAACGATATCGTTGCCCGGTACGGCGGAGAGGAATTCGTCGTGCTCTTCGCCGAGAAGAGTTTCCAAGAGGTATACGACATCGTCGAAGACATTCGCAAGTCGATCGCCGCGACGAGCCAGGAAGCATTGCTCGGCTCGAACGTGACCGTCAGCATCGGATTGAACGACTATGCGGCCGGCATGGGCAAAGAAGCGCTGTTTCACGGGGCGGACGTCGCTCTCTACGACGCCAAGCGCTCGGGCAAGAACAAGACGTCGCTGTCCGAATCGCTCGCCCTTAAGGCGATGCAACAAAGCCCGTAACCGACAAAAAAGGAACGGCCGCCGAAGAGGCGCCGTTCCTTTTTCGTTGCGATCCGTTCCGTCAATTCTGCATGACGTAGTCTTTCGATACCGTGTCGTTCTCGTTGTATATTTTGATCGTCTCGTATTTCGTGTTCCGTTGCGCCGGTATTTTGCCGGATTCGCGGATGAGCTTAAGAATGAGTTCGATGTTGACCTTATGCGTCGTACCGGCGGCCGAGACGACGTTCTCTTCGATCATCGTGCTTCCGAAATCGTTGCATCCGTAAGAGAGCGACAACTTGCCTACTTCCGGCCCCATCGTGACCCAAGACGATTGGAAGTTATCGATGTTGTCGAGGGCGATCCGGCTGATCGCGAGCGTCTTCAAGTATTCCTCCGGCGTCGCTTTTTCGCGCTTCATGTTCGTGTTGTCCGGTTGGAACGTCCACGGAATGAAAGCGAGAAAGCCCGGAGAAGGGTAGCCGTTGTTCAAGCACTCGTCTTGCGCCTCGCGCACGCGGAGCAAGTGAAGCGCGCGCTCCTCCATCGACTCGCCGAACCCGATGACCATCGTCGCCGTCGTGTTCATGCCGATCTTGTGCGCCGTCGTCATGACGTCCATCCAATCGCGCCACGACCCTTTAAGCCGGCTGATTTTCTTGCGCGTACGGTCGTCCAGAATTTCGGCGCCGCCGCCGGGAAGAGAGTCGAGTCCCGCTTCGTGCAATTGGCGAACGACGTCTTCCAAAGGAATGTTCCCGGCGACGACTTGCATTTTGCGGATTTCCGCGGGAGAGAACGAATGCATCGTAATTTGCGGGAATCGAACCTTGATAGCGCGCAGCAAGTCCAGGTAATAACTGAAAGGCAAGTCCGGATTCGTCCCGCCTTGCATCAGGATTTCCGTGCCCCCGACGTCGACCGTCTCCTGGATTTTCTGGAAAATCGTCTCGTCCGGCAAGACGTAACCTTCCTTCGATCCCGGCGGGCGATAGAACGCGCAGAAGCGGCAGTACACGTCGCAGAAGTTCGTGTAGTTGATGTTGCGGCCGACGACGAACGTCGTAATCGGATCCGGGTGTTTCTTGAGCATCAGCAAATTCGCCGTATGCCCCATCTTCTCTATTTGATCGCTTTCGTACAACGCAACGATGTCCTCCAATTGCAACCTGTTGCCTTGCAAAGCGCCTTCCAATATCCGGTCCACGTGACTCATGTCAGGACCCTCCTTCGTACGTAACTAAATTCACAAGCGCTTATCCCATCGTAACATAAAAACACCGCGGCAGTCACCCTAGGAGGCGACCAAACCGCGGCGTTGCTGAATTTTGGCTTTCGTTTCCTGAAACATGCCGCGTTCGTGCTCGTACAGGAGGACGTCGGGTCTCGCGAAATAAAAACCTTGCCCCATGCTGACGTCGAGCTTGAACAGCATATCGGCTTCTTCCTCGCGTTCCACGCCTTCCGCCACGATGTCGCAGTTGATCTCCCGGGCGGCCGTGACGATCGCGCGCAGCAACGATTCCTTGACCGCTTCCCGGTCCACGTGGCGAATGACCGAGCGATCGATCTTGATCAGCTCCGGAACGAGCTCCCCGATCCAATGCAGGCCGGAATAGCCGGATCCGGCATCGTCGACGGCGAACCGGAACCCGTGCTTCCGGTACTTGCGCAAAATCTCGATCATGGAAGCCATGTCCGTAATCTGATGGCGTTCCGTAATCTCGAAATACACTTGTTGCGGGCAGAGCGGTTGCTGCTTCTCCAAGCACTGGAGGACATGGGAGAGAAACAACGGATGGGAAAGCGTGCTCGCCGTGACGTTCAGGAATACCGGCTCGCGTATGCCGCGGGCCGAGATCTCTTCCAATGCGCGCTTGACGACGAGAAACTCCAGCCTGCTGAGCATGCGGGCTTGCGACGCGAATCGGAACAGCTCGTCCGGCAAGTGAAGCGGCGAACCTTCCGGTCCTCTCGTCAGTATTTCCCAGCCGTGAACGTCTCCGCTCGTCAAGTTCATAATCGGCTGGGCCAATACGGATATCGAACCTTGTTCGAGCAGCTGCTCCATCTGCTGCCGAAGATGCTCCATCTGCGGCGTCAGAATGCCGGTCGCGACGGCGAGCGCCGATTGATAGCCGTCCCGGAGCGCTTTCTTGGCGCCATCGGCCCGATAATCCGGCTTGATCGCGACGGTAGCGACGATGACTTTCATGCAGTGCCGCCATTCCGGCTGGTGGCCGGCAAGGCCGATTTCCAGCTCCGAACGAATCGTCTCGATGCGATATCGATCGGAGTCGGCAGCCCCGGTCGCGGACGGGAGACTTACTTCCCGTTCGGTCAACAAAATGAAGTCCATCTTGTCCGCTTGGTCGACGGCGACGATCCGGCTATCGCCGAAGGCGTCCCTCGCGGCCAATCGCAAGTGCCTGCGGCAACAATCTTGCAAGCTTTCCCACACCTCCTCGGGGATGTCGTCCCGCAATTGGGAGAAATCAAGACGATAAAGCGTCAGATCGCAAGAAGCTTTCTTGCGCAAACTCTTGTCCAATAAGGAGACGGAAGGACGACGCAGCGTGAAATCCGGCGGAAAATACTTATAGGTGCGATCGGGCATCAGCGACTTGATCGTAAGTAAAAGCCTGTCGATGAGCGTCTGGAAGTTCACTGTGTCCATCATCCTTGTGAGGGTAGTGGTAGATTTCCATTATTGTAGCATGATTCCCGTTCTCATAATAGACAAAATTACCAAAAAGACCGCAAGAAAACCGAATATTCTCGCGGCCTTTTCCTATTTTATTCGGATCGAGCGAACGCGTTGGCGGCGTTCGCGAATTTCTCCAGCGCTTCGAGCAGCAACGACCGCGGGCATGCGAGATTGACTCGCAAAAAGCCCTCTCCTTGCTTGCCGAAGACCGAGCCTTCGCTGAACGCGACGCCGGCTTCGTCGAACATGAGCTTCTTCAGCTCTTGCGGCTTGCCGGATATCGCGGCGCAGTCCAGCCAGACGAGGTACGTCGCCTCCGGGCGGATCACTTTGACTTGCGGGAGATGCTTCCCGAGGTAGTCGACGAGCGCGTCCAGATTACCTTCCAAGTAGACGAGCAGCTGTTCGAGCCATTCTTCGCCGTGGTTGTAGCTGCTGACGACGGCCGTAAGGCCGAAGAAGCTTTCCATATGGATCGACAGCGTCTTCAGCAGCGCGTTGTACTTGCGGCGGATTTCCGCGTTCGGAATAATGACGCTGGCCGTCTGCAAGCCCGCGAGATTAAACGTCTTGCTCGTCGCGATGCAAGTCGCCGAATGCTGCGCGAACTTGTCGGACAGCGATGCGTAAGGAATGTGCTTATGTCCGGAAAACACAAGGTCCTGATGGACTTCGTCCGCGACGACGAACAATCCGTATGCGTCGCAGATTTCGCCGATGCGCTCCAGTTCCTCCCGCTTCCATACCCGTCCGCCCGGATTGTGGGGCGAACAGAGAAGGAGCATTTTCGCGCCCGCTTTCGCCTGTTGCTCCAGCAGCTCGAAATCGATCCGGTATTGCCCGTTCTCTAGTACGAGCGCGTTGTCGACGACGGTGCGGCCGTTCATCTTGATGACGTCGTAGAACGGGTAGTAAACGGGCGATTGCAGGATGATGCCGTCGCCCGGCTCCGTCAGGGCAAGCACGAGCAGGCTGAGCGCGGGAACGACGCCCGGGCTCGACGTGATCCAATCCTGTTCGATCTTCCAGCCGTGCCGGCGATCCAGCCAGCCGCCGACCGCGTCGTAATAGTCCTGAGTGCGGAACGTGTAGCCGTACATGCCGATATCCGCCCTCCGCTTAATCGCTTCGACGACTTCCTTCGGCGCTTCGAAGTCCATGTCGGCGACCCACAGCGGCAATATATCGGCGTGACCGAACAGCTTCTCCGATTGATCCCATTTGTAAGAAGCCGTTCCCGTCCTGTCTATTCTTTTGTCGAAATCGTATTTCACGTTGACGTCCTCCCGTTCTCGCTTAACCGCCGATTTCGCGTAACGCTTCGTCGATCGCTTGCTCCAAGTCTTGTCTTAAGTCGTCCGCGTGCTCTAAGCCGACGGAGAACCGGAGCAGCCTGTCGTCCACGCCGACCGCTTCGCGGATTTCGAGCGGAATGTCCGCGTGCGTCTGTACAGCCGGATACGTCATGAGCGACTCCGTGCCGCCGAGGCTCTCCGCGAAGGCGATCAGCTTAATGTGCCTCAGAATCGGCTCGATCGTTCTGGCGTCTTTCATCTTGAACGAGAAAATGCCGGTGTTGCCTGACGATTGCGCGTTCTGCGCCTCGTGTCCCGGATGGTGCGGCAGCGCCGGATAGTAGACTTCCTCGACGGCCGGGTGAGCCTTCAGCCAAGTCGCGAGCGCGGTCGCGTTCGCTTGGTGGCGTTCCATGCGAAGGGCGAGCGTCTTCATTCCGCGCATAAGCAGCCACGAATCTTGCGGGCCGAGCACGGCGCCGATCGAGTTGTGCAGGAACGCGATATCCGCGGACACCTTCTCGCCCTTCGTCACGATCAGTCCCGCGAGCACGTCGTTGTGGCCGCCGAGGTATTTCGTGGCGCTATGAACGACGATGTCGGCGCCCAGCTCGATCGGTCGTTGGAAGAACGGCGTGAGCAGCGTATTGTCGACGATCGTGAGCAAATCTTTCTGCTTCGCCCAAGCCGCGACTTTGGCGACGTCCGTCACCATCATGAGCGGATTGGTCGGCGTCTCGATCAGCACCGCCTTCGTATTCGGTTTCCGGCGGGATTCCAGCGCGTCCATGTCGTTCGTGTCCACATAGGAAGCGGTAACGCCGAAACGGGCCATGATCTTCTCGAGCAACCGGTACGTTCCGCCGTATAGATCGAGCGAGACGAGCAGATGGTCGCCTTGGCTGAACAGGGCGAACACGACTTGCAGCGCGGCCATGCCGGAGCTGCAGGCGAAGCCGGCGTCGCCGCTCTCGAGGTCGGCGGCCGCCTCTTCGAGCACCGTTCTCGTCGGGCTCTTCGTGCGGGCATAGTCGAATCCGGTGCTCTTGCCGAGCCGCGGATGGCGGAACGCGGTCGATTGGTAGATCGGGAAGCTCACGGCTCCCGTGACTGGATCGTTCTGCGATCCGATTTGGGCTAATCGGCTTTCGATTTTCATGGCTTACTTTCTTCCTCCCTGGGGCAGCGTATTTTTATTCGCTTTGCCGAGCTGGAATGGCGTCGCTTGATAGACGTAATAATTCAACCAATTGGAGAACAGCAGATTGGCATGCGCTCTCCACGTCGACACCGGCGCCTTCGAAGGATCGTCCTTCGGGTAGTAGTTTTTCGGAACGGCGATGTCGAGGCCCTTGGATTTATCCCGGTCGTACTCCCATTTCAACGATTGCGGGTCGTATTCGGAATGGCCGGTCACGAAAATCTGCTTGCCGTCGGCTGTCGACGCGATAT
Organism: Cohnella suwonensis; assembly: GCF_042655365.1. Lineage (NCBI taxonomy): Bacteria > Bacillati > Bacillota > Bacilli > Caryophanales > Paenibacillaceae > Cohnella > Cohnella suwonensis. The sequence continues at coordinate 23,702 of NZ_JBHSMH010000018.1, forward strand.
AGACGCCGGCTTCCTCCGATTCGGACAAAATCTCGAGCTCGGGCACTTTCTCGATATCCTCGCGTTTCACTTCCGTATGGCGGGACTGCGGCGCGTGGAACGTCTCGTCGAACCCTCGAAGCAACTTGACGTTCGGCGTCGTTACCGTGTGCGGGAATACCCCGAACATTTTCTCGTCCAAGCCGTATTTCGGCACGCCGAAGTGGTGGTAGAGGCCGGCCTGGGCCGCCCAACAGATATGGAACGTAGAAGTGACGTTGTCGACCGTCCAGTCCATGATTTCCTTCAGCTCGTCCCAGTAGTTCACTTCCTCGAACGCCAGGTGCTCGACCGGAGCGCCGGTAATGATCAAGCCGTCGTACTGTTCGTCCTTGATATCTTCGAACGTCTTGTAGAAGCTTTCCAGGTGCTCCGCGGAAGTATTCTTTGACGTATGGGTTTTCGGGTGGATAAGCACCGCCTCGACCTGCAGCGGAGTGTTCCCGATCAAGCGCAGCAGCTGGGTTTCCGTCGTCTCCTTCGTCGGCATCAAATTCAGTATCGCGATGCGAAGCGGGCGAATATCCTGATGGTACGCGACGCTTTCGTCCATGACGAATATATTTTCCCCCGCTAGCACTTCCTTTGCCGGCAAGTTATCCGGAACTTTAATCGGCATGTTCGTTCCTCCTTCGTCTGTCTCGTGCTGAAAACGGCAAAATAAAAACGACCCCCGAAATGAGTAAGGGTCGTGTAATAATCGTACGCGCGCCCCTCTCATCTGTCAGAAACGCTTTCGCGCCTCCGCAAGAATTAGCACCGTACATGTGGGTGGCACATGCCGGTTGCCGGGCTTCATAGGGCTAGTCCCTCCGCCTGCTCTTGATAAGATGGCAATCCATATTCGGTTGTCGGGTAAACTATTCTAAATGTACTCCAATTTCGGCGGGTCGTCAAGGCTCGGAACGCCCGCGGAGAAGGGCATCTTTTCCCGCGAGAATTGCCGAAATTCTCCTTGAAAGGCGCGGGCGCGGGGCTTATACTTAACACGTCGTAAGACGACCTGGCAATCACGCGCTAACTTGATGATAAAGGGGGGAATCCGGATATGGAAGGCGATAAGCCCGGACCGAGTAGACAGTCGACGAAAGCCGCAGGACCCGACTCCGCCAAACGGGAGCTTTCGATGTCCGGATCGTCTCCGGATTGCCGATAACCTCCCGCGTCGACGCGGATTCGTCCTGCATGAACCGTTCGGACATGCAAAGGAGCGATTCCCATGAAAATCAGATTGGTCAACAACGGCGTCTTCACGCCGGTCGAAGATATTAACGAAGCACTCCTGCCGCCTAAAAACGGATTTTATTGGATCGACGCCGACTTGGAAGACCTCGCGGTCCTCCAGCCTCTATTCGGCCTTCACGACCTGGCCGTGGAAGACTGCCTAACGGAAGAAGAGCAGCGGCCCAAGCTGGAAATCTACGAAAACCATTACTTCGTCGTCATCAACAGCATCCGCTTCGACGACGAGGAAATTTTCCTCCGCGCCTTGAACATGTTTCTCGGCCGCCATTATCTTATTACCGTTACCCGCCAGAAAATCAACGAGCTGCGAAGCGTCAAGCCGATTCTGTGGGAGCAGGAAGTCGACATGCCGGACCGGTTCATGTACCATCTCGTCGACTTGGTCGTCGATAACTACTTGTCCGTCGGCGACCGGATCGAGGCCCGCATCGAGAACCTCGAAGAAGACATCCTCATGCACACGAAGAAGTCGCATCTGACGGAGATCATCGGCTTGCGAAGCGAGATCCTGTGGCTCAAAAAAGTGCTCGGCCCGCAACGCGAGCTGATCTCCACGCTCAACAAGAAGGATCTCCGGCTGATCGACAGCGAGCTGCAGAAGTATTTCGGGGACATCCACGAAAACGCGGTCAAAATCTACGAGACGTTCGAAACTTACCGCGATCTGATGGGGAACTTGCGGGAGGCTTACCAATCGAGCCTCGCCAACCGCGCGAACGAAATCATGAGGGTGTTCACGGCATTGACGACGATCTTCATGCCGCTCACCTTCATTACAGGCATCTACGGGATGAACTTCGACTTTATTCCCGGCATGAGCTACCATCTCGGCTCCGTCGTCCTGATGTCTCTGATGGCGGTCATCGGCTGCGGTATGTTCTATCTGTTCCGCAAGAAGGATTGGCTATGACGGAATGCGAACCCCGAACGGCCTGCAACGAACCGAAGCTAGAGAACGTAAAGGGACCTCCCCTTCCTGCGCGACGGCGCATGACGGGGCAGGTCCCTTATTCCTATTATCCCGCCGATACCCGAGCCGACCTGCGGTAACGAATCCGGGCCATTCGGAGCTTCTCGTACCGCTTCTCCGTCTCGTTCGAGTCCGCCGCGGATTCTCCGTACACTTCCTTCAGCAGCGGCTTCAAGTAGCGATCGCCGATCTGCCCGAGAGCGGAATCGATCTGAATCGCTTCGTCCGGCGATACGCCCGTCAGCTCCAAATCGACGATCGTCATGACGTCATACCCTTCCTCGTCCAACTGTTCGATTCGCTCCACGAGCTTGCGCCTCGGGCAATTCAGCGCGCCCTCCAGTTCCTCCAGCGTCCTGCCGTCGCGAATGCCCTGCAGCAAGGAGCGCTTCTCCTTCACTGCGGACAGCGACTTGCCGTACTTCTCCTCTTTCATCCGGAACAGCCAGTAAGAAAGCGTCTCGTCGCTCACGGCGTCCGGCACCCACGCTTCGAGCGGGAACCCGCGCTCGCGAGGCTTTTCCTTCAGCATGCCGACGATCTCTTGTCCGTAGCGCTCCATCTTCGCCTTGCCGAAGCCCGGAAGCTGCCCAAGCTCCTCCAACGTGCGCGGCTTGTATACCGCCAGCAGTTGCAGTTCCCGGTTCGTCGCGATCAAATACGCCGAACGCTTCTCTTCGGTCGCTTTCGCCCTGCGCCATGCCCGCAGCGAGGATGCGGTCTCTTCCGCGTCCTGGCCGTCCGCGTAACATTGCAGCAGCTGTTGCAGCGCCGGACGGCGCTCCCAGAACGGCGTATCCTCCAGCATGCCATCGAGCAGCGGACGGAAGCCATCTTTCATCTTGCAGGCGACGCCGTGCCGGAAAGAAGCGAGCAGTTCTTCCCAGCTCATTCCTTCGTACCACAGTTCGTCCACGGAAGAAGCGCCCTGTTCCAACGTGCGCCAGCCGGCGCTCCACAAGCCTTGCATCTCGCCGATGAAGACGTGCGCCCTTTCCTCCGCTTGCCCGATTACCCTCTCGAATTGATTCATGAACACGACCTGCATCCCGTTTCCTCCTCGGCCGCCCTTGGCGGCATCCTGATTTCGTCCAACGTGCGGACCGGTCCGCGGAAACGCGCAAAAAAGCACCTCCCGCCGATCGGCGATGAGGTGCTTCCTCTATCGTGCAACATGAACAACTACAGATTATCAAAATGCGGGACGTTAGGCAATACCCGCGCGTTCAATTATAATAAGAGAATCAATTGGAGGAGGACTCATTCCGTATGAACATGAAAGACTACGACTTCCTGTCAAATTCGACCGAGCAAACGACGACCCGCTTCGTCACGTTCGTCACGCCGGGCTTGAAGCGGTTCGATCTCGCGATCCTGACGACCAACCGGTTCTACGGGAAGAAGCTCGTTACGGATATGATGTTCGGCCGCAGCGCCGTGCTGGGCCCGGACGATCTGGAAGAAGAGGGCGTGCTGGAATCGGTGTTCCGGATCAACGAGGAAGAAGCCGCGGAACTGGCCCAGTTCCTGTCCCTCGTGCTCGGCGCGGTGAATTTCACCGACTAAAAGCGTACGTCGCGGGCAACCTAACGGAAATCCGATCGCGAATGGAGGTTTCCGGCATGTTCCCGTTTCGCAAGGAGCGCAAGCAAGCGACGACCGATCTCAAGACGGTCGAATCCCGGCGCAACGATCTCGCGCCCGAGGAGTTTCCCGAAGGCCCTTACGGCTTCTCGGCGGAATTCTCCGAGACGCTCGGCAAGAGCACCCCGTGGCGGGACGATCAACGGCCGCCGAACCCGTTCAGCTACGAGAACCGGGAGCTTCATGCCGGGCTGGATCGCGGCTATCCGGGCGATCACGAAGTCCACAGCGAGAACGAGCGATCGTAACGCCTCGCAGCGAATAAAACCTCGATCCCGTCTTAGCGGCGGCATCGAGGTTTTTTTGCAGGAGCGGAAAGCCCACCGCCTCCGCTGTTTCCTGCTACTGCTTTTGCACCTTCTCCCGATCCGATTTCTGATCCTGCCGACTATAGTTGCACAATGAGCATCTATTTCTCGTAATATTCGCTGTTTCCAAAAATTAGATGCAGAATGTGCAATTCTTTTCAAGCGTATGAACGGAATACGTCAGAACGGGCGGAAATAAATGCTTATTACGCAACTAACCTGCTGTCCGCTCTAAGAAACGGAAAAATAACTGTACTATTTGCAATTGGTCAGAACATAGATAAGCTGAATGATCGAGGCCACGGTTGATCCTGTCGGTTAAACGGGCTTTATTTACAGCTTGAAATAGTTTTTGGCGTTGCGGTAACAGATGTTTTCCACCATGCTCCCGAGCAGTTCCATATCGTCGGGCGCCTCGCCCTTGATGACCCAGTCCCCGATCATGTCGCAGAGGATTCTGCGGAAATATTCGTGGCGCGGGTACGAGAGGAAGCTGCGGGAGTCCGTCAGCATCCCGACGAAACGAGAGAGCAGCCCAAGATTTGCGAGCGCGTCCAGCTGTTCCAGCATGCCGTTCTTCGTATCGTTGAACCACCAGGCCGAGCCCAGTTGGATTTTGCCGGGCTCGGATCCGTCTTGGAAGCTCCCCATCAACGAGCCGAGGACGAAATAATCTTTCGGATTGAGCGAGTACAGTATCGTCTGAGGCAGCGAGCCGCCGGCATCGATGTCGTCGAGCAGTTTCATGAGCGGGTAAGCCAGCTGTCCGTCGTGAATCGAGTCGAAGCCCGTATCCGCGCCCAAGACGGCAAATTTACCGCTATTGTTGTTGCGCGAAGCATGGACGTGCAATTGCATCGTCCAGCCCTTCTCGGCGTACTTGCGGCCGAGATGAACGAGCGTAAACGTCTTGTGCTTGCTCTCCTCTTCCTCGGACAACGCAAACCCTGCCATGGCGCGGGCGAAGATCGCCGAAGCCTCTTCCATGCTCGTCTCCGCGTAGAGTACGCGGTCGAGCGCGTGGTCCGACACGATGCAGCCGGCGTTCGCGAAGAAGTCGATCCGATCGTCCATCGCCGCGAGAAACTGCGCGTAATCGCCGATTTTCCTGCCGGATGCCGCCTCGAGCTTCCGGACCCAAGGCAAGAAAGTCGGGCGGCGGATTTCCAGTCCTTTGTCCGGACGGAACGACGGCAGCACGACGCAGCCGAAGCCGTCGATCTTGCGGATGCCCTCGTGGTACTCCAGCGTATCCGTCGGATCGTCCGTCGTGCAGATCGCCTCGACCCGCTGGTCGCGAATCAGTTGTCTGGCGGAGAAACGCTCCGACGCGAGCGCCGCGTTCGCTTTCTCCCAAATGACCGGTCCGTTCTTCTCGTTGATCTGCTCTTCGATGCCGAAATACCGGCGAAGCTCCAAGTGGGACCAATGGTAAAGCGGATTTCCGAGCGTCTGCGGCACCGTCTTGACCCACGCCGCGAACCGGTCGTAATCGCCGACGCCGGGCCCGCCCGTGACGAGCGGCTCCGAAATGCCGTTCGCCCGCATCGCCCGCCACTTGTAATGGTCGCCGTGAAGCCAGATTTCCGTCAAATTCGCGAAACGCTTGTCCTCGTAGATCTCTTGCGGATTCAAATGGCAATGGTAGTCGATAATCGGCTGCTTGGCCGCGAATTCGTGATAGAGCCGTTCCGATACGGCGTTGTTCAGCATGAAATTGTCGTCCATGTACGATTTCATTCGGTTGTGCTCCTTTAATTGCATATTCAAAAAGTTCGGTGATCAGCACCGAGAAGGTTGAAAGAAGCTAGGAATGAGGACCGGAGTGCAGGCAAACCTACATGAGGACCGGAAGTCCCGTGCAGCATTCAAGATTCGATGTCGAGAAAACTCCTAGAAATACTTCGTGATCATCATCGGGCTTTTTGAATTCCTCTTAATGGAATTTGACTAAATCATCAACTTTCACTGCCTGTCCCGTCCGGATCGAACGGTTGGCCGCGATGCCCGTTAGAATGGAACGAGCTCCGTCCACGTGGTTCGCGGCGCGCTTGAACCGGTCTTCCAGCGGGGTGCCGAAAATATCGTTAAGCAACACCGGATCTCCTCCGCCGTGTCCCCCGTCGCCTTCCTCAATCTCGACCTTGTAAGGAGCGGCGAACATCGGGAACACTTTGATTTCCTTGTTCTTCAACGCGCCTTCCATCGCCTTGTCTCCGCCCGCGTTCACGTACGATTGCTCGACGATCGTCATCTCGATGCGCCCTTTCGTTCCGTTGAAGGCGATCCGGTAGCCTTCCCAAGGCAAGTAGGCGTTCAGGGAATACGTCATGATCGCGTTGTTCTTGTACCGAACGAGCACGCCCATCGTGTCTTCAATGTTGATGCCGTCCCCGAACACGCTCTGATCGCGGCGGTAGCCGTCCTCGTGCTCGGCGTCCAAATACAGCTCCTTCAAGCTTTCGTGCCGGTCCATGTGCAACGCGAAAGGATCTTCCTGCGCGTTCGGATGTCCCGTCGACCGATCATAGAATTTCGCGACGCCCCGCTCCTCCGCATTCTCCTTGCCGTAGAACAGCAAATCTCCGAAAGCGAAGACGGTATCCGGCTCCGAGCCGATCCAAAAATTGACGAGATCGAAGTGATGCGTCGACTTGTGGACGAGCAGGCCCCCGCTGTTTCTTTTGTCCCGGTGCCATCTGCGGAAATAATCCGCGCCGTGCTGCGTGTTGAGCAACCACTCGAAATGAATGGAAGTCACTTTGCCGATCGCGCCGGAGGCGATCAGCTCGCGGGCTTTCGTATGGTGCGGAGCGTATCTGTAGTTAAACGTTACCCGGACGTTGCGACCGGTTCGTTGCACCGCGTCGAGGATGTCCTGGCATTTCCGTTCGTCCACCGTCATCGGCTTCTCGGTCACGACGTCGCAACCTAGCTCCATCGCCCTGATCATGTAAGTATGATGCGTTCTATCGACGCTGGTTACGATTACGGCGTCCGGTTTCTCCGTCCGGATCATCTCGTCGAAACTTTCCGCCTTATACGTTCGTACCGGGCCGTAGCCCAGCTTCGCCAGTTGCCGGTTGGCGTAGTCCATCCGGGTTTGGTTCGTGTCGCAGAACGCGAGCAGCTCCGCCGATTCCCGGAAATCCTTCGCGATCGCCGAGTAGAAAAACTCCGCCCTTCCGCCGGTTCCGACCAATACGTATTTCTTCTTGTTCATCATCGCTCACCCTTTTGCTCGAATTGGTTAATCTCTGACTTAACCATAAAGCAAACGAGAATCGAATACGCCTTCATTATTGCGATAATCGAACAAAATCCCGCTTATTTTGCTATAATCAAGAAGTCGAGAATCGAAAGGAGCGGAGACGCGATGAACGCGCCCGAACTATTAAGGCATGGCGGCTATACCGAACCGTTGTACGTGGAGTACGTCAAGCGAAGCTATCCGTTCGATATGGCCGGCAACCACTTCCATCCTTTTTACGAGATTTATTACCTCCTGTCCGGATCGAGGACTTATTTCATTAAAGATACCGCCTTCCAAGTCGAGCCCGGCGACCTCGTCTTTATCGACAAGAACGTCATTCACCGCACGTTGCAATCCGGACCGCCCGAACACGAGCGCATCGTCGTCCATATCGACGATCGTTTCGTAGCCGAACGACTCCGCGATCACGCCGACTTTCTGCTGAGTCCTTTCGGCGGGCCGAGTCCGGTGCTTAAGCCTGTTCCCGCGATTCGCGAAGCGGCCGGACGGCTGATGGAACGGATCATTACGGAATTGTCCGGAAAGCAAACAGGGTTCGATCTGCTGCTCCGGCAGGCGGTTCCCGAATTGCTCGCGCTCGCGGCCCGTTGTCTCGAATCTTCCGAGAACCCGATCGTGCCGGATACCGCGTCCGACAATCCTACCCGGCGCAAAATATCAGAAGTGGCGCGATACCTCAACGAGAGCTTCCGCGAACCGGTTCGCGTTCCCGATCTGGCCGAACGCTTCTTCATCAGTCCTTATTATTTGAGCAGACTGTTTAAGGAGGTTACCGGATTCGCGTTGATCGATTACGTGAACCTCACCCGCGTCAAGGAATCGCAGCGGTTGCTTCGCGAAAGCGACTTGTCCGTCACCGAAATCGCCGAGCGCTCGGGCTTCGACAATTTCTCCCACTTCGGCAAAACGTTCAAAAAAATAACCCGGGCTACCGCCCGGGATTATCGCAAAGAGCTTCGCGCCTCCTCGCGATTATAGCACGGCAAGCGATGCCGACGCTTCATCTCGAGGAGGCGATTCGTATATCGATTTAACTTTGAGTCTTCTGAGCGCTTTTTAAGATACGGCGATCAGCCGCGACACTTCTTTCACGAGGCTGCCGAACTCCAGCTTCTCGAACAACGCGTTGATTTTCGCGGCGTCCGGCTGCCAGACGCACTCTTCCGGCAAGCAAGAGACCGGCGCCTCGCGGCTGATCGTCGCGAGCTCCCGGCAAAGATGCAGCATCTCGACACCCGCTTCGATCTTCGCCTTTACCCCTTTCGGAAGGGCATGGAGATTGTCCAGAATGCCCTCGATGGAGGCGTATTCGACGAGCAGCTTCGTCGCCGTTTTCTCGCCGATCCCTTTCACGCCTGGATAATTGTCCGACGTGTCCCCGATCAAGCCTTTCAGATCGATGAACTGCTTCGCCGTCAGTTGCTTCTCTTCGAGAAGAAGAGCGGGGTCGTACACAGCGTAGTTGGAAGGCCCCTTCTTCATGATGACGACCTTGACCCGTTCGTCTACGAGCTGAAGCATATCGTGGTCACCGGTCAGCACGTAGACATCCATATGCTCGCTCAGCTGCATCGACAACGTTCCGATGCAATCGTCGGCTTCGTAGCCCGCCATTCCGACGTTAACGATGTCCAGAGCGCTGACGACTTCCTTCACGAGGTCGAACTGCGGGATCAGATCCGCGGGAGCGTCGGGACGATTCCCCTTGTAATCCGCGAACTTCTCCGTTCTGAACGTCTTGCTTCCCATATCCCAGCAACAGACGATATGCGTCGGCTTGAACGTCCGGCAAGCGTCCAGCAAGTACCGGACGAAGCCGAACACCGCGTTCGTCGGCAAGCCGTCCTTCGTCTTCCGGATGTACCCGCCGTACGCGTTCGCGAAGTATCCTCTGAACAATAAGGCCATCCCGTCGACGAGCATTACTCTTTGTTCCGGCATTCGGTTTCCCTCCCATGATCGATCATTTCGTCGGTTCCGCGCTTCGAATGAAAGCGCCGATCCGCTTGGCGGCGTCCGACAATACGTCTTCCGCTTCGACGAGCGCGAGCCTGACGTAACCTTCTCCCCTGGCGCCGAACGCGTTGCCGGGAATCGAAGCGACTCCCGTCGACGACAGCAGCGCTTGGGAGAAAGCCCGCGACGACCAGCCCTCGGGTACGGCCGCCCATAGGAACATCGTCGCCTTCGGCGTCTCCACGTCCCAACCGCTCGCTCTAAGCGCGGATACGAATACGTTTCTCCGGCGTTCGTACAGCTTGCCGATAGGCCGAGGCGAGCGAATATCCGCCTCGAGCGCCGCTATGCCCGTTTCTTGCGCCCCAAGGAACACGCCGAAATCGATGTTGTTCTTGAGAGCGCGCAGAGAAGCTAGCGCCTCGCGGTTGCCGACCGCGAAGCCGAGCCTCGTGCCCGCGAGATGATAGGACTTGGACAAGGAATGTAACTCGACCGCCACGTCCTTCGCGCCCGGAATTTCCAGCACGCTCGGCGGCCGGAAGCCGTCGAACGCCATCTCGCTGTACGCGTTATCGTGCACGAGCAATACGCCGCGCTTGCGGGCCGTATGAACCGCCTTCTCGAAGAAGGCGAGATCCGCCGTCGCGGACAACGGATTGCTCGGATAGTTCAAGATCATGAATTTGATTTTATCCCATGCCGACTGCGGTATGGATTCGAAATCCGGCAAGTAGCCGTTCTCGGCGAGCAGCGGCAACGGAATCGCTTCGACTCCCGCCACGGCGAGACCCGCGCCGTAGACCGGATAGCCCGGATCGGGCAGCAGCGCCGCGTCTCCCGGATCGCTGATCGCCAGCGGCAGATGGGCGAGTCCGTCCTGCGTCCCCATTAGCGACAATATTTCCGCTTGGGGATCGAGCTCTACGCCGAATCGGCAAGCGAACCATTCGGCGACTTTCGCCCGGAACGCTTCCGTCCCTTCCGTTCCCGGGTAGCGATAGACGTCGGCACGCAGGCTCGCTTCGGACAACGCCCGGCGCAGCGGCTCGACGGGAGGCAGATCGGGGCTGCCGATATCGAGATTAACGACCGGCAATCCCTTGTCGCGCGCGGCCTTCTTCCAGCCTGCCACTTCCGCGAATATCGCGGAGCCGAGACGGTCGATCCGGCTTGATCGGAATGCGCCGCTCATCGGCCGAACCATGCCGGACCGACGTCCGCTTCTTTGAAGCCGATCGTGACCTTGGCGCCGTCCGTCAAGATCGGACGTTTGATCAGCATGCCGTTCGAAGCGAGCAGCCGGATTTTCTCCTCGTCGGACATGCCGGGCATCTTGTCTTTCAGCCCCTGTTCCCGGTAGGCGTCGCCCGACGTATTCGTCCACTTCGATACCGGAAGGCCGCTCATGCGAATAAGCGCGCCGAGCTCTTCGGCGCTCGGAGGCGTCTCGCGAATGTCGCGCAGGTCAAGCTCGCAGCCGTTCTCTTTCAGCGCTTTGATCGCGCCCTTGCAGGTGCTGCAGGTCGGCAAATGGTACATTTTCAATGCTTTAGCCACGATCTATTCCCCTTTTTCCAACTTGATCAACCGCTGTTCCAATCGGCTCATATCTTCCGGCAAAGGAGCTTCCAGCGTCATCGGCTCTCCCGTGATCGGATGCAGGAAACCCAGCCGCGCCGCATGCAGCGCCTGTCTGCCGATGACATCGCCCAGACGGGACGCGACGATCGACTTCTCCCAACGCTCGTCGGCGTAATACGAGTCTCCGACGATCGGACACCCGACCGACGTCATATGCACGCGAATCTGATGCGTTCTCCCCGTCCCGAGGCGAACGTCGAGCTCGCTTACGCTCTCCCCGTCGCCGAATTCGTAAGCTCGGGCGATCCGGTAATAGGTCAAGCAGGGCTGCCCGTCCGGTCGGACGACGCGCCGATGCGGATCTTCGTCGGATCTATCGATCGGCGAATCGATTCGTCCTTCCGGTTCCGGAGGCCGGCCGTAGACGAACGTCCGATATTCCTTCGCGACTTTGCCTTCGATCATCTGCGCGGACAGCTGCTGCTGCGCGAGCGAATGCTTGGCCACGACGACGAGGCCCGACGTATGCTCGTCCAGCCGGTGAACCGGCCTGAACCGAATTTTCTCTCCCCGCTGCTGCCAATAATGAATGACGCCGTTCGCCAGCGTGTTCAAATAATGGCCCGTCGTCGGATGGACGATCAATCCCGCGGGTTTGTTCAGCACGAGCAGGTGGGCGTCCTCGAAGACGATGTCGAGCGGCATCGGCTGGGGCAGTATCGTTTCCGACTCCTCGGCCTCGATCCTCAGACGAATGACGTCGCCTTCGGCGAGAACATGGTTGCTCCATACTTTGTCCCCATTAACGCTAAGCCCTTCGTTCGACGACTTCAGCTTGACCATGAGCCTGCGGGAGATTCCTACGCGCTTGCGCAGCACGTCCCGAAGCATTCTCCCGTGATCCGACGCGTTCGCCACGATCTCGATCGGCTCGTAATATTGTTGCGGCTCCGGGTTGCCGCTTTGTTGTTCGTTCATGCCTTCACGTCCTTCGGCGGAACACTTGCGCGCCGCGCTCGTACTCGACGTCCGGCACCCCTAGGCCGGCGTTCGCCGCCCTGGCAGCCGCGAAGAAGAAATCCGACAGCCTGTTCAAATATTTACTTACTTCGTCGGGGCAAGCTTGCGACGCCGCAAGAGTGACGACCCTTCTTTCGGCCCGCCGGCCTACCGTCCTGCACACGTGCAAGAGCGAAGACGCTTCGCTGCCTCCCGGCAAAATAAACCTTGCGATCGGCGGCGTCGCCGCTTCGTATTCGTCGATCCATTGCTCGAGCCGTCCGGTCATTTCCGGCGAGACCTTCATCTTCTCCGCCGCCGGCTCGGCGTAGCTCAAGTCCGAGCCGCAATCGAACAGCTCGTGCTGGATCAAGATTAGTCGGTTCGCCATCTCTTCCAACGCGGCCGAACCCGACCGAACCAGCACCGACGCCGCCTGGCCGACGAAGCTGTTGAGCTCGTCGATCGTCCCGTAAGCTTCCACGCGCTCGTCGTCCTTCCGCACCCGCGCGCCGATAACGGAGGTCTGTCCTTCGTCGCCCGTTCTCGTATATAGTTTCATTCGTTCTTCGCCCCGCTTCGTTAAAAAAGAGGCCGGTGACGTGTCACCGGACCTCCTCCCGACTTAATTGAACCTGCTTCATGTATTCGTTGATTTTCAAGTCGAGCCTGCGGCTGAGGGCCATGACGGAATCCGAGACGAAAGAGTGCTCCTGGAGGAACGTATCCGTCATTTCCTTGCGCAGACGATCGATTTCTTCCGTTAAAATCGCGACCCGATCAGGGCAATGAGAGTCGATGGGCGTGACTTCATGGTCGGACGTCGGATGAATACGATTTGCCGAACCCATGTCCTTTTCCCCCTTCTCATGACGTATTGCTTCCTTCGGCGGGTTAAAAACCATGGTTATTATAGCAAAACATTTAGAAAAAGAACATCCATTTTGTAAACTTATCGACGCTAAGCCAGTTTCTTAAGGAATTTATCAATTCTATCCAGAGACTCCGTTAATTGTGCGACGGATGTCGCGTAACAGCATCTCAGGAAGCCTTCCCCGCCCTTACCGAACACGTGTCCCGGCACCGCGGCGACCTTCGCTTCGAGGAGCAGCCGTTCGGCGAACTGCTCGGACGTCAGGCCGGTCGCTTGAATCGATGGGAACGCATAGAACGCGCCATGCGGCTCGTGGCATTCGAGCCCCATCTCCCGAAAGCCCTTCACGACAAGCCTGCGTCTTTGGTTGTACGATTCCATCATGCGGTCTTTCTCTTCCAGTCCGCTCTTCGTCAGCGACTCGATCCCCGCAACCTGCGCCATCGTAGACGCGCACATAATCGTGTACTGATGGATTTTCATCATGGCGCTGATGAGATCGGGGTGTCCGCACGCATACCCCAGACGCCAACCGGTCATCGCGAACGCTTTGGAGAAGCCGCTGACGAGAAGCGTGCGGTCTTTCATGCCGGGAAGAGAAGCAAAGCTTACGTGCTTGCCTCCGGTGAAAGTAAGTTCCGCGTAGATTTCGTCGGAAATCACGATCAAATCGTTTTCTTCGACGATTTTGGCGATCGGAAGCATTTCCTCGAAAGTCATGATCGCGCCCGTCGGATTGCTCGGATAACAGAGAATAAGCACTTTCGACCTCGGCGTGATGGCCGCTCTTAGACTCTCGGCCGTCAGCTTGAATTGGTCCTTCGCGAAAGTCTCGATCCCGACGGGAACGCCTCCGAGCAGCGTCGTAATCGGCGAATAAGGCAGATAGCTCGGCTCCGGAACGAGCACCTCGTCTCCCGGTTCGATAAGCGCGCGCAGTGCCAGATCGATGCCCTCGGAGCCGCCGACCGTGACGATCATCTCGTTGGCCGGTTCGTATGTCAATTGAAATTGATTGGATAAGTACTGTCCGATCGCTTCTCGAAGTTCGAGCAACCCGGCGTTCGGCGAATATTGAGTTTTACCCTTCTCGAGCGAATGGACGGCGGCATCCCTTACCCGCCAAGGCGTCACGAAATCGGGTTCGCCGACGCCGAGCGAGATGATGTCCTTATCCTTGCTTGCGCTTACCAGATCGAAGAAGCGTCGGATGCCCGACGGCGGAATCGCTCGCGCGCTCGCGGCCAGGTAACTTTGCATACCGCCGCTCCGCTGTTGTATCGTTTGGGGGATAAGCGGCTTTTCCTCGTCTTTAATCATCGGTCATCTCTTCCTTTACGGTGGGCTCCGGAAACGTCTTCGAACCGGGTTATGGCGTGACAAGCAATCGGTGATCGTCCTCGAACTCTTCGAAAATAATACCGTCCTGCTTATATTTCTTTAAAATGAAAAACGTCTTCGTAGAGATGACCGACTCGATCGTCGACAGCTTGTTGGACACGAACGACGCGACTTCCTTGAGGTTCTTGCCTTCGATCTCGACGAGCAGATCGTACGCGCCGGACATCAAGTAAACCGATTTCACTTCCGGATACAAGTAGACGCGTTCCGCGATGCTCTCGAAGCCGCGGCCTCGTTCAGGCGTGCATTCGACTTCGATCAGCGCCGTTACTTTCTCGTCGTCCACCTTGCTCCAGTTCACGACCGTCGCGTATTTCACGATGACGTGGTCCCGCTCCATCTCCGCGATCGCCGCGGCGACGTCCTCTTCCTTCGCTCCGAGCATCGTCGCGATCGTGGACGCGGTCAAACGGGCGTCTTCCTTCAGCAAATCCAAGATGCTTAATTTGAACTCGTTCATCGTGATCCCTCCTGAATTACTCTACATCATACATCAAATACAGGCTGCGTGAAAAGTTAATTAGGGTAACTTTAAGAAAATCCCCGAATCGGCTTAGCCGACCGGGGATCGCGTATTTCTTGGCAACTTGAGTCGCCTTCAAGCGAGCTACTGCATCATTTGGGAAGCTTGTCCGGTTGCCGCGGATTGCGCGAATTGCGCTTGCGCCGCGCGGGTCTGCTGAACGAATTGGTTCGTCTTCTGCTGCGTCTGCTGATATTGCTTGACCTGTTTGTCGATTTCCGGCTTCAGCACCTGGGAGGAAGCGTTATACATGTTGTTCGACTGCATCGCGGTAAAGAGCTCGCCTTGCATCTTCAACGTATCGTTCAGAAGCTGCGTGAACATCTGGCGAATATCCGGGCATACCGATTCGGTCGCGGCCGTGGCGTATTCCCTCGTAACCCGCTTTAAATCGCTCAAAATCGTATACGCCATATCCTCGTCGGGCAAAGTCGTTTGATTCATCATCGTCGATACCTCCTTAAGCTTGGGGTTGGGCGGGCGCAAGCGGCTGATGCTGCTGGGCGGAGCTAAGCAGCGTATTGTAATGCTGCGTGTGGACGTCGATCATGTGCGTGCATGCCTGCTTCAACTGGGCGTTCGTGATCGTCGCGGCGGCGACCGTGCACTGCTTGATCAATAAATCTTCGTTGGACATGGAATCTGCGATATACTCGAGTTCTTTGGCGGTCATCGCTTGCATCATGGGCGGAAATCCTCCTGTTCGCTTTTGGACGTCAGGGATTAGTGTGCATTGTTGGAGGATTCGTTATGCTTGCGCGAAAATGGAAAGCGGGAACGATAAAAAGACCGCCTGCCGGCGCAATGTCATTAAGTTAAGCTCAAAGACAAGACCGGGAATAAAAATGGAGTCCGAAACGGCATGGGAAAAAGCCCTGTGCCGTTTGTTTTTTTTGGTGCA
>NZ_JBHSMH010000019.1:0-506 GCF_042655365.1 Cohnella suwonensis
GTTTGTTTTTTGGTGAGTGTTAGATGAACGTCCAGATCGAACTCTCCGCTAGATGGCAAACGTAAGCCCGAAAGAATACCATTGGAATCCAAATCCTTTACCCGTATGACATAGTTCCACCCTTTGCGTTCAATATGCGCGAAATTGTTGTAACTTTCATAACCGCGATCGGCAGTAACAATGGTTTTTCCCTTGATGGGGGAGCGGTCAACCATAGCAGCCAGCGCCCTTCCCTCGTTGCACAACCTTCGTGGCTGAACAATGGCATCCACGTAAAGTCTGTTGCACAAGTCATAGGCTGCGTTCAAATGCAGAAGGTTAAAGCCTTTCGTGTTCGGTTGACTTTGAAAATAGGTGTCCGTGTCCGCAGAGTCAGTTGCAATATTCAAATCCGAACCGTCAACGGCAAGTAATCGATACCCACGGTAGTCCTTGATAGACGTATACGATTGCGTAAATTCGTGAAACAAGAATTCCACAGCAGACGGCAGGATTTTATTTCGCTG
>NZ_JBHSMH010000020.1:0-65663 GCF_042655365.1 Cohnella suwonensis
CGCCGCTAACCTTCTCCCGAAGGAGAAGATCCGCTCGACTTGCATGTATTAGGCACGCCGCCAGCGTTCGTCCTGAGCCAGGATCAAACTCTCCATAATAAGCGCTTCGACGTTAGCGTCCCGAAGGGTCGCGTCAGTCGAAATCGCAGATATTACAGAGCCTTTTGAGGCTCATTCACTGCTGGTTTGTCTCCGCCGACCCGAAAGTCGACTTCGACGATTGTTTGTTTCTTACGCTCAATGTTCAGTTTTCAAAGAACAATTTGTGATTCGTTTTGTTTCGTTATTTCCTCGTCGTCTGCGTTAACAGCGACTTGAATAATATATCACAGCTTGTTAGTACTTTGCAACAGTTATTTTTTAATTTTTTCCGTTGCCATTTCATTACTTCGCTCGCTGCGGCCCGTTCTTACTGGGGCGAAAGATAATTTACCATAGAACGAATGCCTAAGTCAAGCCTTTTTGCACATCTTTATTAAGAAGCTTTATCCGATGTTTTATCTTTGCATGCGAAGCCCCGTCGCGTACCTGGACAACTCCCGCGGCGGCGCGATTCTGGCGTACATCCGGAAGATGATCTTGTATCGCTTCGAGATCGCTTCCTTCACGGGACCGTCCAAACGGCGGTCCCCCATGTCGAGAAGCATCTCGTCCATTTCTTTGCGCAACAAATAATCGAATTCCTTGCATTCCTTCTCCGTAAACATCATTCCGAGCATAGGATGCGGCTCCTTCCGTGAATAGGCGGCTTTTGTCCTACTGTTATGCTCTTCTTTCGCCGACTTTATGACAGAATCGACCGCACCCGCGAAACTTTAGTTCAATAACCAATTCGTGATCGTGCTCTCGACGCCAGCGCCGATAAGCAGCAACGCGAAAATCGCGATCAACGCGGGAACCGCGCCGGTAGCCGTGCTGACGAAGGGCTGCCAAGGGAGCTTCTTTCCAAACGCCGAGCCGAAGATCCCCTTCAATAGAGTGACGCCGAACCGCATGCCGAACGCGCACGCCAAGAAGACGGCCGTCAATTCGAATAGGCCATGCGGCAATAACCCCTTCAATACGAGTTCCCACGTGCTTTCTCCCGCTCCGGATACTCTTTGGATCAGGAAACCGACGACAAGGCCGTTCGTGACGAGCATGACGATCGGCATGATACCCGCGATCACGCCGAATCCCATCGCCAGCAGAGAAGCCGTGATGTTGTTTAGGAGCACGAGGAAGAACATCGTCCGCTCGGGATGATCGGAACGATTGACGTCTTCCGCGATCGAGGCCAAGCCCTTTATCTGTTCCTTCAAAAATTCCGTCGGCGCGTCGGGCGTCATTCCGATCACGACTCCCGCGAAAAACAGCATCGCCGCAAAAATGAAATAAGGGCGAATTTCCTTCCAAGTCTCTTTTAACCGCTTGCGTGCGAACATCGCCGTTCTCCCTTCGCATAGACATGCCTTATGAATATCTGTATGGGTCAAGCATACATTGGTAGTACAAGCGATTCGATCGTTCGTCCCCCCGCGGCGCGGACGCTATCTTCCATACCCGAAAGGAGTTCAAAGTCCCATGAATCATTTTTTCGTTTTCGACGGACGGCGCATCAAAAAGATCTTTTTCCTTACGGTAGCCGCCATTCTATCCATCGCGGTTATTTGGGTGGAAAAAAACAACCTCAGCGTGTTCGCGCCCCATCCTCCGGCCGCCGTATACAGCGTGCCGACGGAGCGCAAGGTCATCGCCTTGACGTTCGATATTAGTTGGGGCGACAAGCGCGCGGAGCCGATTCTCGACATCCTCAAGACGAAAGGCGTCAAGAACGTGACGTTCTTTCTCTCGTCCCCATGGAGCAAGACCCATCCCGACATCGTCAAGAAAATCACGGACGCGGGTTACGAAGTCGGAAGCCACGGCCACAAGCACGACAACTACAGCCAGTATAGCGACGAAGAAATCCGCAAGCAAATCACGACCGCCGACGGCATTTTAAGGGAAATGACGGGCAAGTCCCCGAACTTGATCCGGATGCCGAACGGAGATTTCGACAAGCGCGTGCTGCGTATCGCCGAAAGCCTGAACTATAAAGTCATCCAATGGGATACCGATTCCCTCGATTGGAAAAACCCGGGCGTAGACATCATCATTAACAAAGTCGTCGGCAAAGCTCACCCCGGAGACATCATCTTGTTGCATGCCAGCGATTCATGCAAGCAAACGCACGAGGCGTTACCGACCATCATCGATCAGCTTCGGGCCAAAGGCTATGAATTCGTCACCGTATCGCAAATGATCAACCAGACGGAAACGAACGGCAAAACGGTCGAGGACCGCTCCGCTTGGAACGAGCTGGCTTCCCCTTATTTTACTTAGTAGCCGCCGCGACCGGCGCCGCTGCGGGCTCCGAAGCGAGTATCCGGTGCAATCTCATGATTTGGTAAGCGTTACAGACGAACAGCGGGATCATTTGGTACATCAGCGACGAGATATTCCCTAACTTAAATACGGGTATAGACTCCAACGTCGTGATCGCGATCAGGAAGAAGATCGTCGGCACCCATGCTCCCGCGCTCGTCTGGCCCGTCTTCATCCAACCGACGAGCAAAGAACCGACCAAGAGGCCTAGAGGCACGGCCCAATACGTTTGTTCCGGGAAGTTCGTGTCGTACGTCCAGTAGCCGATCTCGAATAGAATGAAAGCCGTGATGAAGCCTTGGATGGTCACCCAAGTCATGGGCCGTTTGAAAATGCTTCTGGCGATGTAATTCAACATCATATAGGCAAAGAAGCCCATATGGGAAAACGCTCCGAACGTCATTCCGATCAAAGCCATCATGAGAATATAGGAAAGCCATCCTCCCGCTTCCACGTCTCTAAAATCGGGATTGGCCAACTGTATGCACACGCTTCCGACTACGGTCACGAGAGCGCCGATCAGTATGGTGGCACCGAATAATCTCATCCATTTGCGTAAATTCAAAGCACAGTTACCTCCTCTGCATAATCATCATCATTTTACCATGAACAGACCAAAAAGCCATGTAAAGCCCCTAATATTCACAAGGTTGTCGAAGCATACTACAGCCATCACCCTACTGAAGGAAAGGGAGCTGTGCGGTATGCTTCTTCGTTTGCGCTTGCTCGTACTGCTGTCCGTCATGTCGTTGCTGCTTGCCTCCTGCGGTGCCGAATCCGGCGGAAGCAGCGGCGGCCAGATGAGCTATAAAGAAGTGAAATCGATGGTCATCGACATACTCGGCTCGGAAGAAGCCCAGAAGGCGATGGAGAAAGCTTCCACCGCCCAATACGGCGAAAGCACGCTACAGATGAAAAGCCTGACGCCTTCCGACCAAGCCCAAGTCCGTTTAGTCGTCAAAGACGTGCTGACTTCTCCGGATTACTCGACCGTTCTCGAGAAAATCATGAAAGACCCGAAGTTCGCGGGCGAGTTCGCCAAAGCGGTCAGCAAGGACAACAAGCAGATTCACAAAGATCTCATGAAAGACCCGATGTATCAGAAAGAACTCGTCGATATGTTCAAGTCGCCCGAGATGCTTAAGATCATGACGGATTCGATGAAAACGACGGATGTGCGCAAGCTGATCATGAGTTCGGTAACGGAATCGATGGAAAATCCGCTATTCAAGCTTGAAATCATGAAACTGCTGCAAAGCGTGGTCAAGGAAGAACTTACGCCGAGCACGGAGAAGAAAGACGAGAAAAAAGGCGAGCAAGGCGGCGGTAGCGAGGGCGGCGGAGACAGCGGAGGCGGAGATGGCGGCGGAGATGGCGGCGGTTGATCCCGTCGTCGTAATCGCGACGAAAAAAAGCGGTTGGACGATGATTCGTCCAACCGCTTTTCGTTTATTTGCCGCAACGCTCGATGACCGAGCGGGCGAGGTTCAAATATTCTTGCCCGATTGCCGAGTCCGCCTTGTATACAGACGGGGAGAAATCGGGTTCCGCCGGATGATTGTCCGGCGCGCCGAGAGGGAATTGCGCCAATAGCTCCGTATTCAGCGTCTCCGCAAGGCGTCCGCCCCCTCCTCTGCCGAACACGTACTCCCTATTGCCTGTTTCTTTGCTCTCGAAGTAGGACATATTCTCGACGACGCCCAGAATCTCATGCTCGGTGCGGATCGCCATCGCGCCCGCGCGGGCAGCGACGAACGCGGCCGTCGCGTGAGGCGTCGTGACGATGATCTCCTTGCTCTGCGGGATCATCTGATGGACGTCGAGGGCGACGTCCCCCGTCCCCGGCGGCAGATCGAGCAACAGGAAATCGAGTTCTCCCCAGCTCACTTCGGCGAAGAAGTTTCTCAGCATTTTACCGAGCATCGGTCCGCGCCAGACGATCGGGTTGTTGTCTTCGACGAAGAAGCCCATCGAGATGACTTTGACGCCGAATCTTTCGACGGGAATGATTTTATCCCCCGCTTGCTCGGGCCGCTCTTCGATCCCCATCATATCCGGCACGCTGAAGCCGTAGATGTCGCTGTCGATCAAACCGACGCGCTTGCCTAAGCGCGCCAGCGCCACGGCCAAGTTCACGGTGACGGTCGACTTGCCGACGCCGCCTTTGCCGCTTGCGATCGCGATGAATTCGACGCCGCTGTCCGGATGCAGAATCGTTCCGTTCTCGAGACCGGCTCCATGCCCTTTGATCGGAGCTTTCTTCTCTTGAGCAGCCTGTGCCTGGGCTTGCGGTTGCAGCTTTGCCGCCGTCTCCGCGATTTCCCGTTCCGACATCTGTCGTACGCGCAGATGAGGCGCCGGCGCGTTCGTCTTCGATAAGGCTTCCGCGATCGCGCGATCGACGTCCGCGGACCGTGCCATGCTATCGGGATGAAGAACGACGGACAACGATACCGACGTTTCCCGCACAACGATGTCGCGTACGAGCCCCAGACTCGCGATGCTTGTCTTGAGCGTAGGTTCTTGTATGGATTGCAATGCTTCGATAATGGATTCTCTGGTGACCAAGACGACGACCTCCAATCTCATTCTTACTGACGATAACCTTCACGCCTATTATAGCACAGGCTTTTCCGTTTCACCGTTCATGTAGCGCAAGATCCCCCTGTATATCGCCCCGGCCACCTTGCGTTGATATTGCTCGTCTGCGAGGAGCTCGGCTTCTTCCGGGTGGGAAAGAAAACCGACTTCGACGAGCGCCGTCGGCATCTTCAACGCCTTGAGCAAGTAAATCGTATCGGTCCTCTTGGCGATTCGCTGCGTGTTGCCCAGAACGCCGCGAAGCTCCGACTGGATCATCGTCGCCAGACGCCGGCTGTCCCCGTTGTTCAGCGAATAGAAGGTCTGGGCGCCCGACCAGCGCGGCGAGGGGATGCTGTTCATATGCACGCTGACGGCCAAGCTGGCCTCCAGCTTCGATACGCGGTCCGCTCGCTCCAGTAAATCCTCCGTCTTGCGCTTCGAATAGCCTTTCGTGTTCGGGGAAGCCAGGTCGTAATCCCCTTCCCGGGTCAATTGCACGACCGCTCCGGCTTGCTGCAAGTAATCCCGTAAATAGAGCACGATCGCCAAATTCAAGTCCTTCTCGATCACTCCGTCGCGGCTCTCCGCCCCTCCGTCGGGGCCGCCGTGCCCGGCATCCAGAGCGATGACTTTGCCCGACAACGGCAAGCTCCAGTGCGACCACGTCCGCGAAGACGGAATTTCGCTCAGTAACACCGCTACCGTTAGCAGCATTAAACAACCGACGATCGCAAGTCTGAGCATCGCCCTGCGGGTCATCAATACGATCAGGCGTCCGCGCGGGTACAACGGTCTTCTCCGGTGCCGGCCGTTTCTTTCCTTAAGCCCGTTAAACAATAAAATCCACCTCGTCCCAGGGAAAGCTCCCTACATCCTATGGGACAAGATGGATTTTTATGATTTTTAGATCGCGTACGTTTTGCTGGCTTCGGCCATGCCTTCGATCAAGATTTGCGCCACTTCCGGACGAGAAAATTCCGGAGGCGGGCAGATGCCGTCGCGCAGCAGCGCGCGCACTTTCGTGCCGGAAAGCGTCAGATGGTGCTCTTTGTCGTGCGGGCAAGTTTTGCTGGAGGCCATGTTGCCGCATTTCGTGCAGAAGAAGCTGTGTTCGAAGTACAGCGGCGTAATGCCGAGTTCTTCCGCCGCGAACGACTTCAGTAATTCTTGCGCTTCGTATGTGCCGTAGTAATCGCCGACGCCCGCGTGGTCGCGTCCGACGATGAAGTGCGTGCAACCGTAGTTCTTGCGGACGAGCGCGTGGAAGATCGCCTCGCGGGGACCCGCGTACCGCATCGCGGCCGGGAATACGCCCAAGAACGCGCGGTCTTTCGGATAATAGTTCTCCAGCAGCGCCAGGTAACTCTTCATCCGCACGTTAGCCGGCACGTCGTCCGATTTCGTCTCGCCGACTAGCGGATTCAGGAAGAGACCGTCGACGATTTCCATCGCCGCTTTTTGAATGTATTCGTGCGCCCTGTGAACAGGATTGCGGGTTTGGAACCCGACGACCGACTTCCAGCCTTTCTCCGCGAAAATGCGGCGCGTCTCGGCCGGGTCGAAATAAAACTCGTTGAATTTCTCCGGCACCGGACGGTTCAGCACTCGAACGGATCCGCCCACGTACGTGTTCGGACGGTCGAACAGCTTCACGACGCCCGGGTGCTCGAGATCATCCGTCTTGAACACTTTCACGGCTTCGTGTTTCTTGTTCGCCTGGTAAATGCTTTCCACGTCGATGATGCCGTATACGATGCCGTCGCTCTCTCCGACGAGAGCCGCTTGCTTGCCTACGGACAAAGCCGCCGCCTGGTCGGAAGTGACCGCCAGGGTGACCGGAATGCTCCAAAGCAAGCCGTTCGCGAGACGCATGTTATCGACAACGGAGACATAGTCGTCTTCGTTAAGGAAACCCGTCAGCGGGCTGAATGCGCCGACGCCGATTAAATCCAAGTCCGAGATTGCCCAAGCGTTAACGGGAATGACCGGCAAAGTCGCCGCTTTTGCCAGCAATTCGTCGCGTTCCTTGCCTTCGACGATCCGATTGATCAATTGTCCGCCATGCGGTTGAATTGCGCTCATGAGATGAGTAGCTCCTTTGAATCCATGTGGGGATTGTGGGTTATCTTACTTATGAAGTCCGCATTCCGTCTTCTCGTTGCCGGCCCAACGGCCCGAACGAGGATCTTCGCCCGGCATGACTTTTTTCGTGCAATATTCGCAGCCGATGCTCGGATAATTCTGGTCGTGAAGCGGATTGTAAATGATATCGTTGGCGCGAATGTAGTTCCATACGTCCTCGGACGTCCAGGAAGCGATCGGATTGAACTTTACGAGACCGAACTTCGTGTCGTATTCGACTTTCTTCGCGTTGGCGCGAGTCGGCGCTTGATCGCGGCGAATGCCCGTAATCCAGGCGTCGTATTGGGAAAGAATGCGCGTGAGCGGCTCGACTTTGCGAATGTTGCAGCATGCCGTCGGATCGGCTTTCCACAGCTCGTCGCCATGCTCGGCCGCTTGCTCTTCCGGCGTCAGCTTCGGTTTCACTTGGACGAACTTCAGGTTGTACTTATCCTCCATGCGATCGCGCGTCTCGTAAGTCTCCTTGAAGTGGAAATCCGTGTCCAAGTAAAAAATATCGGTAGACGGGCTGATTTTCTGGATCATGTCCACGAGCACGACGTCTTCCGCGCCGAAGCTACAAGCGAACGTTAGGTTCGGAAACGTCTCGATCGCCCATTTAATAACCGTCTCCGGCGACGCGTTTTCGAACTCTTCCGCTTTTTGGCGGATCAAGTTTTCTTTTTCAATCAGATTCATTCGAATGACCTCCGTTGAAATCCAAGTAATTTAGTATGAATACCACTTATTATACGCTCAACCGTTCGATTGTTCAATCTATACTTATCATAAATCCCACTCATTCCGGGAAACAAAAAATGCCTTTCCCGCCATCGGTTTCGCAATGGGAGAAAGGCATGTTGATGAAATGAATATTAACGCTTGGAGAATTGTGGAGCGCGACGAGCGGCTTTCAAGCCGTATTTCTTACGTTCTTTCATACGCGGATCGCGAGTCAGGAATCCGGCTTTCTTCAGCGCCGGACGAAGCTCCGGATCTGCTTTCAGAAGAGCGCGGGAGATACCGTGACGGATCGCGCCAGCTTGACCGGAAGTACCGCCGCCATGAGCAAGAACGATGATGTCGTATTTGCCGACCGTTTCGGTCAGGTTAAGCGGTTGTTTAACGATCAATTTCAACGTTTCGAGGTCGAAATACTCGTTGATTTCGCGTTTGTTGATAACGATGCGGCCTTCACCCGGCACGAGACGAACCCGCGCAACGGAGTGCTTGCGGCGACCCGTTCCTAAATATTGCACTTGAGCCATTCGAAAGTCCTCCTTTTTTATCCGCGAAGTTCGTAAACTTCAGGTTGTTGGGCTTGATGTGGATGTTCGGTTCCTGCGTACACTTTCAACTTGCCTTGAAGCTGGTGACCGAGCTTGTTTTTCGGCAACATGCCGTAGACAGCCAGTTCGATGATGCGAGCCGGTTTACGGTTGATCATCTCTTGAGCCGTCGTCGTTTTCAGACCGCCCGGATAGTGGGAGTGCGTGTAGTATTTCTTTTGTTGCAATTTTTTGCCGGTCAGAACGATTTTCTCCGCATTGATCACGATGACGAAATCTCCCGTGTCGATGTGAGGGGTGAATTCAGGCTTGTGCTTGCCGCGGATCAAAGCTGCAGCTTCGCTAGCGAGACGACCGAGCGTTTTGCCTTCGGCGTCGATGATATGCCATTTGCGCTCGACTTCAAGCGGCTTGGCCATGTAGGTTGTACGCATGAAAGATCCTCCTTCGGGTTAATTCCCTGCTTTGTATGGGAACGCATGACTTTCTCGTTCAAATCAATTGTCGGTTTGATGGATGGGTACAAGCGATCACTTCGTCGACCGGACTCGATTGAGAACCGAATGCGCGAAGCGCGCCAAAAAATGTGACCTCGCTACGCTGGGGCCGTGGGTAGCCACGCAGAAGGCACAAAATTTATTGTACATGAACCCATAGTGATTTGCAAGTAATTTTCCTTTAATCATCCATATTCATAGGCAGTTCCTCATAATCGACTCCCCAGAGAGAAAGCCCATGCGGGACGGACGTCGGTCCGGCCTTCGCCCGGTCTTTCGCCGCCAGTATATCGCCCATATCGGAAGCGGTTCTCTTTCCTTCGCCGACTTGAATTAACGTACCGGCAATAATGCGAACCATATTGTAGAGGAATCCCGTACCGGTAATGTACAACTGGATAACGCCTCTGCGTTTGGCTTCGCCGTACTTAGCATCCCACTTGGCCCAGTGATCCGAAACCGGATACTGATCGCGTATGTCGGAGCCATCTTCGAGGTCGAGCCTGGCACTTATAACCGTACGGATATGGTTAGGCTTCGTCGAAAGCGGAGACGTAAACGAAGAGAAATCATGCGTACCGATCAGATGGCCGAGTCCTTCGCGCATCGCCTGTAGATCGAGCGGAGTCGGATGATGGAATTCGTATCTCCGACGAAACAAGTCCGGTATACGATTACAGTTGATCGTGTAGCGATACGTTTTGCTTAACGCGCCATGGCGCGCATGGAAACGGTCGCTCCCCTCATAGACGCATTGTACGACGATATCGCTCGGCAGCCTGGAATTCAGAGCCAAAACCCATCGATCGATCGGAATGCGGGACGGCGTACGGAAGTTCGCGACTTGATATCTGGCGTGAACGCCGGCGTCCGTACGGCCTGAACCGACAAGATGGGATCTTTCTCCCGTCAGCTTTTCGATCGCGTCCTCCAGCTTATCCTGAATCGTGTTGCCGCCGGGCTGACTTTGGAAGCCGTAATAGTCCGTCCCGTCGTAACAGACGATCAAAACGAGATTTCTCATATCGGCACCTTCCTCACGTTAGCGGCCGAGGCCACAAAAAAAGGATGATCCGAATGCTTCCATTCGGCCCATCCTTCCCTGGTCGTCGACCTCCCGAGACTAGTCTCGGGATTGTCGACTGCTCGGGTATGCATCCTGCTTTGCACCGTTCTTACGCGCGATCTACGAGCTCGAGATACACCATAGGAGCCGAATCTCCGCGGCGTGGTCCCAGCTTCAGGATGCGAGTATATCCACCCGGACGTTCCGCGTAACGCGGAGCGAGCTCGGAGAACAGCTTCTGGATGGCGTCTTGGCTGCCGTCAAGGCTCTCGCGACGCACGAATGCAGCTACCTGACGACGAGCGTGCAGGTCTCCGCGCTTAGCAAGCGTAATCAACTTCTCGGCGATGGAGCGAACTTCTTTCGCTTTCGCTTCGGTCGTTTGAATGCGCTCGTACAGGAACAGGTCGGTCGTCAGATCGCGGAACAGAGCTTTCCGCGCGCTGGAGTCGCGACTCAGTTTTTGATAAGCCATTTGTTTTTCCTCCCCTCACTCGTGCAATGAAAG
Organism: Cohnella suwonensis; assembly: GCF_042655365.1. Classification (NCBI taxonomy): domain Bacteria; kingdom Bacillati; phylum Bacillota; class Bacilli; order Caryophanales; family Paenibacillaceae; genus Cohnella; species Cohnella suwonensis. The sequence continues at coordinate 10,471 of NZ_JBHSMH010000020.1, forward strand.
GCGTAACGCCCGCGGCGCTACGTTTCATTGTCACTTCTGCTTTAACGATGTTATTCCTCGAAACGCAGGCCCAATCCGAGTTCTTCGAGTTTCTCTTGTACTTCCTCCAAAGACTTGCGGCCCAAGTTGCGGACCTTCATCATGTCTTCTTCGGTTTTCGTGATCAACTCTTGAACGGTATTGATGCCGGCACGTTTGAGGCAGTTGTAGGAACGAACGGAAAGATCGAGCTCTTCGATAGTCATCTCGAGAACTTTCTCTTTCTTGTCCTCTTCCTTCTCCTTCATCGTCTCGGTATCTTTGGCCTCGTCCGTCAAACCGACGAATAAGGATAAGTGGTCCGTCAAGATTTTCGCGCCGAGGCTAACCGCTTCTTCGGGACGAATGCTGCCGTCGGTCCAAACTTCAAGCGTAAGCTTGTCATAGTTTGTGACTTGACCGACGCGCGTATTCTCGACCTGATAGTTCACGCGGGTAATCGGCGTATAGATCGAGTCGATCGGAATAACGCCGATCGGCTGATCTTCCTTCTTGTTTCGATCGGAAGGCACGTATCCGCGGCCCATTCTGGCGAAAATCCGCATGTGCAGACGCGCGCCGGAAGCCAGCGTCGCGATGTGCAAATCCGGATTAAGGATTTCCACATCGCTGTCCGCGCGAATATCGCCGGCAGTGATGATGCCGTCGCCTTCCGCGTCGATCTCGAGCACTTTTTCCTCGTCGGAATGAATCTTAAGCGAAAGCCGCTTCAGATTGAGGATGATTTGCGTAACATCCTCGATAACACCCGGAATCGTGGAGAATTCATGAAGCACGCCGTCGATTTGCACCGATACGACCGCCGCGCCCGGAAGGGACGACAGCAGAATGCGGCGAAGAGAGTTGCCGAGCGTCATGCCGTAGCCGCGTTCAAGCGGCTCGACGACGAAACGTCCGTATCTCTTGTCATCATGAAGCTCCACGGAATCGATCTTCGGTTTCTCGATCACAATCACAACCAAAACCTCCTTCAAAACGTCGCTGACGTTGCGCATTGCCTGTCGTTCACCCAAGCATAGGGTTCAGCCTTTAACAAGGAGAAATGTTTATGGGGTAAACCATGTAGTATGCCTAACCGTTACAACCATTATTCTCAAGTTGTTCTTGTTTGATACCACACATGCAACGATGTTATACGCGGCGGCGTTTTGGAGGACGGCATCCGTTATGCGGGATCGGAGTGACGTCTCTGATCATGCTGACTTCAAGGCCAGCGGCTTGCAACGAACGGATAGCAGCCTCGCGGCCGGCGCCAGGTCCTTTAACGGAAACTTCAACCAAACGCATGCCGTGTTCCATTGCAGCGCGTGCGGCGGATTCAGCCGCCATTTGTGCTGCGTATGGCGTGCTCTTACGGGAGCCCTTGAAGCCAAGGTTACCGGAGCTAGCCCAGGAAACCGCATTACCGTGCGGATCCGTAATCGTCACGATTGTATTGTTAAACGTAGAGCGGATATGCGCTACGCCAGAATCGATATTTTTCCGATCACGACGCTTGGTACGTACGACTTTCTTGCCCTTTTGTGCCATGTTTGTTATCCCCCCTTCTTACTTCTTCTTGTTCGCTACAGTACGACGTGGACCTTTACGCGTGCGCGCGTTGGTCTTAGAACGTTGTCCGCGAACCGGAAGACCGCGGCGGTGACGGAGGCCTCGATAAGAACCGATCTCGATCAGGCGCTTGATGTTTAGTGCAATTTCGCGACGCAAGTCGCCCTCAACCTTGAGTTCTTTGTCGATCGTCTCGCGAAGGCGAGCCAGCTCGTCTTCCGTCAGATCGCGAACTCGAGTGTTGGGATTGACGCCCGTCGACGCGAGGATCTTTTGGGAAGTGGACTTGCCGATTCCGAAGATGTACGTCAGAGCGATTTCCACGCGCTTGTCGCGCGGGAGGTCAACACCAGAAATACGTGCCATTAGGGGGCACCTCCTTTTACGTTAGCCTTGTTTTTGTTTATGTTTCGGGTTCTCGCAGATAACCATCACGTTGCCTTTGCGGCGAATGACTTTGCATTTCTCGCAAATCGGCTTGACCGAAGGTCTCACCTTCATGATAATACCCTCCTTAATTGTGCGGCCGAATGTTAGCTTCCGCCAGCAGCCGGCGGGTTTTGAATCTGAATTATTTCCGGTAAGTAATGCGTCCTCTGGTCAGATCGTACGGCGACAACTGGATAACCACTTTGTCCCCCGTCAGAATCCGAATGAAGTGCATGCGCAGCTTGCCGGAAACATGCGCAAGAATTTGATGTCCGTTCTCGAGTTCCACTTTGAACATGGCGTTCGGTAGCGGTTCGATTACCGTTCCTTCTACCTCAATGACGTCCTCTTTGGCCAACCGTCATTCTCCTTTCTCTTCAGCATGCGCTTCGAGCCGTTGTTCGATTACGCCGATCGCGTAACGAAGCTTCGCGTTCGTCACGCGTCCGGTGTCGCGAAGGTTGTTCGCGACTTCGTCGCTTCGTTCCCCAATCGATTCGAGATGCAGCACGTTTTTGCGTTTGGGCCGATCGAACCGGCGTTTGTCGCCGTCGGCCACGAGCGCGAATCGCTCATCGACGAGGGCGACCACGATGGCCAATTGCCCTTCGTCTTTTCCACGCCGGCTTCTCACGATATCTCCGGGTTCCAACTTCACGTTTACCGTCATATGATCACCTAGCTTACGCACGGGTTAAGATTTCGTACCCGTCTTCGGTTACGGCAACCGTATGCTCGAAATGCGCGCACAGCGAACCGTCGACTGTGACGACCGTCCAGTTGTCGGATAAAGTCTTCACGTAACGCTCTCCCACGTTGACCATCGGTTCGATCGCCAGCGTCATTCCCGGTTTGAGCCGCGGACCGCGGTCGGGAATGCCGTAGTTCGGAATCTGCGGCTCCTCGTGAAGTTCAGCGCCTACGCCGTGACCGACGTATTCCCTGACGACCGAAAAGCCCGCGTCTTCGATAACCTTCTGTATCGCATGGGATACGGTGAAAAGCCTGACGTCCGGACGAATCAACTCAAGGCCCGCATAGAGCGAAGCCTCGGTAACGTCTAACAAACGCTGCGCTTCGCCGGAAATGCTCCCGACGCCGTAGGTCCAAGCGGAATCACCGTGATAGCCTTTGTACTGTGCGCCGATATCGATACTGATGATGTCGCCTTCTACAAGCTTCCGCGGACCGGGAAACCCGTGAACGAGTTCCTCGTTCGTGGAAGCGCATATGCTGGCCGGGAATCCGTTATAGCCTTTGAACGATGGAACGGCTCCTTGACTGCGAATGAACGAGTCCGCGATCCGATCCAACTCGGCGGTGCTCACGCCGGGAACGACCGCTTGTTTCATCAAGCGATGCGTTTCCGCGACGATTCTTCCCGCCTCGCGCATGAGGTTTAGTTCTTTCTCGGACTTGATTACGATCATAGCCGGTTACCCTCTAAGAAGGGATGCGATGTCGGCCGTAACCTCGTCGATATCCTTCTCCCCGTCAACTTCGCGGAGCGATCCTTTAGCGCCGTAATACGCAAGAAGAGGTGCCGTCTTGGACGTATACTCGTCAAGGCGGGTAGCCACTTTATCTTCCGTATCGTCGGGACGCTGGTACAGCTCTCCCCCATCCTTATCGCAGATGCCTTCCTGCTTCGGAGGGTTGTTAACTACGTGATACGCCGCACCGCAAGTTCTGCAGATCAATCTTCCCGTAATGCGGGCCAGCAAGAAGCCGGGGTCCACTTTCAGGTTAATGACATGGTCGATCTTGCGATCCATCTCGGCGAGCATGCCGTCGAGCGCTTCGGCTTGAGCGATCGTCCGCGGGAATCCGTCCAACAGAAATCCGTTGGCGCAATCGGGTTCCGCGATACGCTCGCGTACAATGCCGTTCGTCACTTCGTCCGGTACAAGAAGGCCTTGGTCGATGTACTCCTTGGCTTTCTTTCCGATCGGCGTGCCTTGCTTAATGGCTAAACGAAACGCATCACCGGTAGAGATATGCGGAATGCCGAATTGATCGACGATCCGCTCTGCCTGCGTGCCCTTACCGGCGCCAGGAGGCCCCATAAACAAGATGTTCATCGCTGTTCCTCCTGCCCGTTCGGTAGGTTACTTATTGATAAACCCTTTGTAGTGACGTTTGATCAGCTGGCTTTCGATCTGCTTCATCGTCTCGAGCGCAACGCCGATGACGATGAGAAGGGACGTGCCGCCAAGCTGTACCGATTTCGGCAAGTCCGCCAACGATCCGAAGAACACCGGAAGAACCGAGATCAGCGCCAGGAAGATCGCTCCGGCCAGCGTAATGCGCGTGATAACCCGCATCAGGAATCCGGCCGTCGGCTTGCCCGGGCGAATGCCTGGGATGTAGCCGCCGTTCTTCTTCATGTTGTCCGCGAGTTGCTGCGGATTGAATTGAACGAAGGTGTAGAAGAAGGTAAAGCCGATGATCAACAAGATGTACAGCGTCATGCCGAGCGGCTTGTCGTAATACATATGGTTGATGATCCAGCGCGCCCAATCGTGATTCGACCAGAAGTTGGCGATCGTAATCGGGAACATGAGCAGCGATACCGCGAAGATGACGGGAATAACGCCGGCGCCATTCACTTTAAGAGGAATGTGCGTCGATTGGCCGCCGTACATTTTCTGTCCGACAACCCGTTTTGCGTATTGAACCGGAATCTTGCGAACGCCTTGTTGGATGAAGATAACCCCTGCGATAATCAGGACGATTACGAGCAGGATGATGATTACCTTCACGATGCTCATGAACACTTGGCTCGAATCCGTGAAAAAGGTGGAGTAAATGTCGCGAGCGTGTTTCGGAATCGAGGCGACGATCGCCGCGAAGATCAGGATCGAGATCCCGTTTCCGATACCCTTCTCGTTGATCTGCTCGCCCAGCCACATCAGGAACGCGGTGCCCGCCGTCAAAACGATAGCGATCGTCAAGTACGTTGCCGTGCTCGGATCGAGTACCATTTCGTAGCTGTACATCCGGTTAAAGCCGATAGCGGTAGCGAAAGCTTGGATCAAGCCCAGAACGATCGTGCCGTAACGGGTGATTTGGGCCAGCTTACGCTTGCCGTTCTCGCCTTCCTTCTGCCATTCCGAGAACTTCGGAATGACGTCCATGGAAAGGAGTTGAACGATGATCGAAGCCGTAATGTACGGCGTAATCCCCAACGCGAAGATGGAGAAGTTGAACAGCGCACCGCCGGAGAACGTGTTGAGAAGGCCGAAGAGGTCTGCACCCGCGGAACCGGACTGCTCAAGAACGTCCTTATTAATGTTCGGAACCGGAATAAAGGAACCGACACGGTAGACGAACAGGATGAAAAGAGTGAAGAGGATCCTCGAACGAAGGTCCCCAACTTTCCAAATGTTTGTGACGGTCGCGAACATTAGATCACCTCGGTTTTACCGCCGGCGGCTTGAATTTTTTCTGCAGCGGATTGGGAGAACTTGTGTGCTTTAACGGTAAGCCCAACTTTCAGTTCGCCATTGCCCAGAACTTTAATTCCGTCTTTCGGATTTTTCAGAATGCCCTCTTCGAGAAGCAATTCCGGAGTAACTTCCGTGCCGGCCGCAAAGCGGTTCAGCTGATCAAGATTAATGATCGCGAAAACCGTCGCGAAACGATCGTTGTTAAATCCGCGTTTCGGTACCCGACGGTACAACGGGTTTTGGCCGCCCTCGAAACCGGGACGAACTCCGCCGCCGGAACGAGCGTTTTGCCCTTTGTGACCGCGACCGGACGTTTTGCCGAGACCGCTACCCGCGCCGCGTCCAACGCGTTTACGGGTGAACTTCGAACCTTCGTTCGGAGATAGCTCATGCAATTTCATCGTACGTCGCACCTCCTTGAGAAATAATCGTTTTGTGCTTAAACTTCTTTAACTTCGATCAAGTGGCTTACCGCGTTGATCATGCCGCGAGTCGCGACATTGTCTTCTCTAACGACGGTCGTGTGCAGTTTGCCGAGTCCGAGAGATTTCACCGTTTGGCGTTGATTCTCCGGACGGCCGATCAAGCTGCGTACGAGGGTGATTTGAAGCTGTGCCATCTGTTTCCCCTCCTTAACGGAATAGCTCTGCTACGGTTTTGCCGCGCAGTTTCGCTACGTCTTCGGCGCGTTTCAGTCGGGAAAGACCTTCCAACGTCGCATTGACCATGTTAATGGAGTTGGAGGATCCCAGCGATTTCGTCAAAATATCGCCGACTCCAGCCAGTTCGAGCACAGCGCGGACAGGACCGCCCGCGATTACGCCCGTACCTTCGGAAGCTGGTTTCAGCAACACTTTGCCGGCGCCGAACTGTCCCGTAACGGCGTGCGGAATGGTTGTTTTAACGAGTGGTACGAACACGAGATTTTTCTTGGCGTCATCGACGCCTTTACGGATTGCATCTTGGACTTCGGAAGCTTTGCCGATTCCGGCGCCAACCCAGCCTTTTCCGTCGCCGACAACGACGAGGGCGCTGAAACTAAAGCGACGTCCGCCTTTGACGACTTTGGAAACGCGGTTGATTTGAACCATTTTTTCCGTAAGTTCCAATGTATTCGGATCTACACGCAAGTCGTTTACCTCCTTGTTTCGAAAGTGAATTAAAACTGCAAGCCGGCTTCGCGAGCTGCGTCAGCCAGTGCTTGAATACGTCCGTGATAGAGGTAACCGCCGCGGTCGAACACGACGTTCTCATACCCTTTGCTTTTCGCGCGTTGAGCGATCAACGTTCCGACTTTAGCCGCGGATTCCACGCTGCCGCCGTTTCCTGCTTCCGTAAGCTCTTTGTCGATTGTCGACGCGCTTGCCAGCGTAACGCCTTGAACGTCGTCGATCAATTGAGCGTAGATGTGCTTGGAAGAGCGGAACACGGACAGACGCGGACGCTCGTTAGTCCCGGTGATTTTCTTGCGCACCCGAAGGTGGCGCTTCAAACGGGCTTTATTTTTATCGCCTTTAGTTATCATCCGAAAGGACACTCCCTTCTCGTTGTTGCATCTAGGCAGCTCTTAACCACCCGCAACGGATTTCTTTATTTCTTCTTGCCTGCTTTACCTTCTTTGCGAAGGATGCGTTCGCCTTCGTACTTGATGCCTTTGCCTTTGTAAGGCTCTGGAGGACGAACGGCGCGGATCTTAGCAGCAGTCTCGCCGACTGCTTCTTTATCGATCCCTTTAACGATGATTTTGTTTTGTGCCGGAACGTCGAATTCGATGCCGTTAGCAGGCACGATTTCAACCGGGTGGGAGTAACCAACGTTCAGTACCAGCTTATCGCCGGACTTGCTCGCGCGGTAACCCACACCTACCAGCTCAAGGTTTCTGACATAACCGTCGGTTACGCCGTTAACCATGTTAGCTACGATGCTGCGCGTCGTTCCGTGCAACGAGCGGTGAAGCTTGTTGTCGGAAGGACGTTCAACTGTAATGACATCAGACTCGTAAGAGACTTTCATATCGCCGTGCAGGGCACGGGACAAAGATCCTTTAGGACCTTTAATCGTAATGACGTTGTTGTCCAGGTTCACGTTCACGCCGTTAGGCACCTGGATCGGTTTGCGTCCAATACGGGACATAGGTACACCTCCAATCGTATGACGGTTAAATTACCAAACGTAGCAGAGCACTTCGCCGCCGGATTTGCCTTGACGAGCTTCCTTGTCGGTTACGATGCCTTTGGATGTAGAAATGATCGCGATGCCGAGGCCACCCAGCACACGCGGAACTTCAGTGGATTTCGTGTAAACACGCAATCCGGGTTTGCTAATACGTTTCAAGCCAGTAATAACGCGCTCGTTATTCGGTCCGTACTTCAAGAAGATACGGATCAGGCCTTGTTTGTTGTCCTCGACGTACTCGGCGTCGCGGATGAAGCCTTCGCGTTTCAGGATTTCAGCAATTTGCTTCTTCACCGTAGACGCAGGCAGTTCCACAGATTCATGACGCACCAGATTCGCGTTGCGAATGCGCGTCAGCATATCTGCAATTGGATCAGACATAACCATGGGGTAAACCTCCTTCCCGAACTAGGCTGATTACCAGCTCGCTTTTTTAACGCCAGGAATCTGGCCTTTATATGCCAACTCTCGGAAACAGATCCGGCAGATCTTGAACTTTTGCAAAACGGAATGCGGACGACCGCAACGTTCGCAACGCGTGTAAGCTTGGACCTTAAACTTCGGCGCACGCTGTTGCTTGATTTTCATCGACGTTTTTGCCACTTGCTTTCACACCTCCATTAGGTAACCTTTTGCTCATTGACAGGGGTTATCGTCACTTCGCAAACGGCATACCCAATTGGGTGAGCAGCTCACGCGCCTCTTCGTCCGATTGTGCAGTCGTTACGATGACGATGTCCATCCCGCGAACTTTATCGATCTTGTCATACTCGATTTCCGGGAAGATCAATTGTTCTTTCAAGCCCAGCGTGTAGTTTCCGCGGCCGTCGAACGATTTCGTCGACACGCCATGGAAGTCGCGTACGCGCGGGAGAGAGATGTTGAACAATTTATCCAGGAAGTAGTACATCCGCTCGCCGCGAAGCGTTACTTTAACGCCGATCGGCAAGTTCTCGCGCAGGCGGAAGCCCGCGATCGATTTTTTCGAGCGAGTGACGACCGGTTTTTGACCGGCTATCTTTTGCATGTCTTCAACTGCGAAATCGATGATTTTGGAGTTGGAAACCGCTTCGCCGACACCCATGTTGATGACGACTTTTTCGATCTTCGGCACTTGCATGACGGATTTGTAGCTAAACTTCTGCATCAGAGCAGGAGTAATTTCATTCAGGTAACGTTCCTTCATTCTTGCTGCCATGAGTCACAGTGACCTCCTTTCCGTTCTAATCGCGATTAGTCGATCATTTCTCCGGAGCGTTTCGCTACCCGGACTTTCGTGCCGTTATCGAGCGTTTTGTTGCCGACGCGGGTCGGCTTGCCGCTTTTCGGATCGATATGCATCACGTTCGATACGTGAATCGGCGCTTCGCGCTCGATGATACCGCCTTGCGGGTTCGTCGGGTTCGGACGAGTATGGCGCTTGACCATATTTACGCCTTCCACCAGGACGCGGTTCTCGCGCGGATAAGCGGCGATAATGCGACCTTTCTTACCTTTGTCTTTGCCGGAGATGACGATAACGTTATCGTCCTTCTTCACGTGCAATTTATTGTTGTGCGATTCAAGCACTTTTTTCAGACGGGGCATGGGTACACCTCCTTGAGTGTTTCTCCATCGGTGCGTACCGGAGCATTAAATAACTTCCGGTGCCAGGGAAATGATTTTCATGAAGTCACGTTCGCGAAGCTCACGGGCAACTGGTCCGAAGATCCGAGTGCCGCGCGGACTCTTGTCTTCTTTAACGATAACCGCAGCGTTCTCGTCGAACGCGATATAGGATCCGTCTTTACGGCGTACCGAACGCTTCGTGCGAACGATAACGCATTTGACTACGTCGCCTTTTTTGACAACGCCGCCTGGTGTTGCTTGTTTAACGGAGCATACGATCATATCACCGATATGTCCGACGCGGCGTCCAGTACCGCCAAGCACGCGGATGCACATCAATTCTTTAGCGCCGGAGTTGTCGGCAACTGCCAAACGCGTAAACGGTTGAATCATCGCAAGGTCCTCCTTTCAATCCACAAGTGAGAATGCTGACGATCTTAACGGCTGAATCTCAGCCTTGATACGCTCGCAGCGGGTTAGGCCAGTACGGCTTTCTCGACGATTTCGACCATACGCCACGTTTTGTCTTTCGACAGCGGGCGGGTCTCCATGATTTTAACGGTATCGCCGATTTGCGCTTGATTGCTTTCGTCATGCGCTTTGAATTTCTTCGTGTATTTGATCCGTTTGTGGTAGAGACTGTGTTTTTTGTACGTTTCGACAGCTACCACAATCGTTTTGTCCATCTTATCGCTGACAACTTTACCAATCTGCACTTTACGATTGTTGTTGCGATCGCTCATGGTAATCCTCCTTCCTGAAATCGATCTTCAGGGCTTGTTTCGGGTATTAGCCGATGCCGAGTTCACGCTCGCGCAAAATGGTTTTAGCCCGGGCAATTTCTCTCCGCAAGTCGCCGAGGCGATGCGGGTTATCCAGTTGGCCAGTAGCCAGTTGGAAGCGGAGGTTGAACAGCTCATCCTTGAAGCCGGCGATCTTCTGTTCCAATTCCGCCGAAGTCAGGTTGCGAAATTCACTGGCTTTCATTTGCTTCACCACCCAGTTCTTCACGTTTCACAAACTTCGTCTTGATCGGCAGTTTGTGTGCCGCAAGGCGCATTGCTTCCCGTGCGATCTCCTCGGATACCCCTGCGAGTTCGAACAATACTTTGCCCGGTTTCACAACGGCAACCCAAGCTTCTACGTTACCTTTACCGCTACCCATCCGAACCTCGAGAGGCTTTTGGGTGATCGGTTTCGAAGGGAAAATTTTGATCCAAACTTTACCGCCCCGTTTGATGTAGCGAGTCATCGCGATACGAGCAGCCTCGATCTGACGATTCGTTACCCAAGAAGGCTCCATCGCTTGCAGGCCGTATTCGCCGAAGTGTACTTCAGCGCCGCCTTTAGCGTTACCTCTCATTTTACCGCGGTGTACTTTGCGGTGTTTGACGCGTTTAGGGACCAACATGATTAGTTGCCTCCTTCCTCAGCAGCTCTTTTCTTCGTCGGAAGGACTTCGCCACGGTAGATCCATACTTTAACGCCGATGCGGCCGTAAGTGGTATGTGCTTCCGCAGTACCGTAATCGATATCGGCGCGCAGCGTGTGCAATGGCACCGTGCCTTCGCTGTATCCTTCTTGACGAGCAATTTCCGCTCCGCCCAGACGACCGCTAACCGACGTTTTGATTCCTTTTGCGCCGGCGCGTTGCGTGCGTTGCATCGCTTGTTTCATTGCGCGGCGGAAGGAAACGCGGCGTTCCAGTTGTTGCGCGATGCTCTCGGCAACGAGGATAGCGTCCAGTTCCGGGTTTTTGATCTCGGAAATGTTGATGTGCACTTTTTTGCCGTTCGTCAGTTTCGTCAGTTGGCCGCGAAGCACTTCGACTTCGGAGCCGCCTTTACCGATAACGATACCCGGCTTAGCGGTATGAATCGTAACGTTAACGCGGTTAGCCGCGCGTTCGATTTCGATTTTGGAAACCGCAGCTTCTTTGAGTTTCTTTTTAAGGAATTCGCGGATTTTGACATCTTCGATAAGAAGGGTGCCGAAATCTTTGTCAGCATACCATTTGGATTCCCAATCACGGATAATGCCGATGCGAAGACCGACGGGATTTACTTTTTGACCCACACGTTGTCCCTCCTTATTTCTCGGATACGACCAGCGTAATATGGCTGGAACGCTTTAAGATGCTGAATGCGCGACCTTGGGAACGAGGTTGGAATCGTTTCATCGTAGCTCCTTCGTTCACGAAGGCCTCGGACACGACCAATTTGTTCACGTCGAGCTGGAAGTTATGCTCTGCGTTCGCGATTGCGGAGTTCAGCAGTTTCTCCACTACCGGAGATGCCGAACGAGGCGTATGGCGCAGAATCGCGATCGCGTCGCCGACTTTCTTGCCGCGGATCAGGTCTACGACCAAGCGGACTTTGCGAGCCGGGATGCGAATGTTATTCACGACGGCTTTCGATTGCTGAGACATCGGTGTACCTCCTCCCTTACGTTACGTTCGTGCGGTCGCGCCGCGGCCTCAAGCCGCCGTGCCGACCCCACTTCGTAGGGTTAAATTATCTTTTGCCGGTTTTCTTGTCGTCGTCCGTGTGGCCTTTGAACGTGCGCGTAGGCGCGAACTCGCCAAGCTTGTGACCGACCATGTCTTCCGATACGTACACTGGAACGTGTTTGCGTCCGTCGTATACAGCGAACGTTTGACCCACGAATTGCGGGAAAATCGTCGAGCGACGGGACCAAGTTTTAATGACGACCTTCTTGTTCGAACCGGACAGTTCTTCCACTTTCTTCAGAAGATATCCATCCACGAAAGGTCCTTTTTTCAAACTGCGACCCATGGAATGCTCCTCCCTTCAACGCGGCTTGAGAAGTTGCCGTTCACGCCGCTAGACAGTTTGTTACTTGCTGCGGCGACGAACGATGTATTTGCTCGAAGCTTTTTTCTTCTTGCGAGTTTTGTAACCGAGCGTAGGCTGACCCCAAGGAGACAGCGGGGATTTGCGTCCGATCGGAGCGCGGCCTTCGCCACCGCCGTGCGGGTGATCGTTCGGGTTCATGACGACGCCGCGGACGGTAGGGCGCTTGCCCAACCAACGGGTACGTCCTGCTTTACCTACGTTGATCAACTCGTGATCCTGGTTGCCTACCGTACCGATCGTGGCGCGGCAAGTTTTGAGGATGCGACGAATCTCGCCGGAAGTCAAGCGGATCGTGACGTAAGTTTCTTCTTTGCCGAGCAGTTGAGCGCTCGTGCCGGCTGCGCGAACCAATTGGCCGCCTTTGCCCGGCTTCAATTCGATGTTGTGGATAACCGTACCGACCGGAATGTTCTCCAGCGCGAGCGCGTTGCCGATCTTGATGTCGGCCGTTGGACCGGACATAATCTCGTCGCCTACTTTAAGGCCTTTTGGAGCGATAATGTAAGCTTTCTCGCCGTCCGCGTAGTTGATCAGGGCGATGTAAGACGTACGGTTAGGATCGTATTCGATCGTAGCCACGCGGCCGGGAATGCCGTCCTTCGTGCGCTTGAAATCGATAATCCGGTATTTACGCTTATGTCCGCCGCCGTGGTGACGAACCGTAATTTTACCTTGGTTGTTGCGGCCTGCGCGTTTGAATAGCGGCGCGAGCAAAGATTTCTCCGGCTCGGTTGCCGTGATTTCTTCGAACGTCGCGATCGTCATTTGACGACGGCTGGCCGTAATCGGATTAAACTTTTTGACTGGCAAGTGGATTCCCTCCTTACTCTAGAGACTTATTATACGGAAGCTTCGAAGAACTCGAGCGGTTTGCTGTCTGCGGAAAGCTGCACGATGGCTTTTTTCCATTCGGACGTATAACCGCTGTGTCTGCCGTAGCGCTTAGGCTTAGCAGGCATTCTGAGCGTATTGACGCCGGTGACCTTCACTTTGAAGATCGACTCGATCGCTTGTTTGATCTCGGTTTTGTTAGCTTTAAGATCGACTTCGAACACGTATTTGCGTTGTTCGATGAACTCGCTCGTACGTTCGGTAATGACCGGCCGTTTGATCAGATCGCGAGGATTTTTCATTACGCGAACACCTCCTCGACTTTAGCGACCGCGTCTTTCGTGATGATCAGTTGATCATGCTTCATCACGTCGAGTACGTTGATTCCTTCTGCGGAAACGAATTTCACGCCAGGAATGTTACGCGCGGACAGGGCCACATTGTTGTCAAAATCAGCCGTAACGACGAGCGCTTTGCGGGAGATTTTGAGGTTGTTCAGGATCTTCGCGATGTCCTTCGTTTTAGGCGCGGACAAGCTCAGTTGATCGAGAACGATAAGCTGGTTGCCTTGCACTTTGCTCGACAACGCGGATTTGATCGCCAAGCGGCGAACTTTGCGCGGCAACTTGAAGCCGTAGCTGCGAGGCGTTGGTCCGAATACGATACCGCCGCCTTTCCATTGCGGCGAACGAATGGAACCTTGACGAGCGCGGCCCGTTCCTTTTTGTTTCCACGGCTTGCGTCCGCCCCCGCGAACTTCCGAACGACCTTTCGTGTCGTGCGTGCCCGAGCGAAGCGAAGCTTGTTGGAGCAATACGGCGCTGTGCAGAACGTGAACGTTCGGAGCAAGTCCGAAAATCCCTTCCGCCAGATCCAATTGTCCGACTTCCTTGCCTTCTACGTTAAATACCGATACTTTCGGCATGAGGTGGTCCTCCTTTCCTGAAACCTTCGTTAATTATTTCTTCACCGACGAGCGGATTTTGAGATAACTATTGCGAGCGCCCGGTACGGAACCTTTGATCAGCAATACGTTACGCTCTGCATCGACTTTAACGATTTCGAGGTTTTGTACCGTGATCGTTTCGCTACCCATGCGACCGTGCATTTTTTTGCCTTTCGGTACGCGGTTTGCGTCGCGAATCGTCGCGAGCGAGCCGTTACCGCGGTGGTATTTGGAACCGTGCGTCATCTTGCCGCGTTGGAAGCCCCAACGTTTGATGGCGCCTTGCGTTCCTTTACCTTTGGATACTCCCGTTACGTCAACAACATCGCCAGCGGAGAATTGGTCAACTTTAAGCTCTTGTCCAACTTCCGTGCTAGCAGCATCGATGCCGCTAACCTCGCGAATGAAGCGCTTGGGTGCCGTGCCGGCCTTTTTCGCGTGGCCGATGGCTGGTTTAGTCGCTTGCTTCTCGCGTTTGTCCGCGAAACCAAGCTGAACTGCTTCGTATCCATCGTTATCCACAGTTTTCTTTTGCAATACTACGTTCGGAGTCGCTTCTACGACGGTAACAGGCACTACGTTGCCGTCAGCCGTGAAGAATTGCGTCATCCCGATTTTACGTCCCAAGATTCCTGACATGTTGACACCTCTTTTCTTGATCAATCTCAATGATGGTAAAGCTTAAGATTACAGCTTGATTTCGATATCAACGCCGGACGGCAGGTCCAAACGCATCAGAGCGTCGACCGTTTGCGGCGTAGGATTGACGATATCAATCAGACGCTTATGCGTACGCATTTCGAACTGCTCACGCGAATCTTTGTACTTGTGCACCGCGCGCAGGATCGTGATGATCTGCTTCTCGGTCGGCAACGGGATCGGTCCAGAAACACCTGCACCAGTACGTTTTGCCGTTTCTACGATTTTCTCCGCGGATTGATCCAGGATACGGTGGTCGTAGGCTTTCAAACGGATACGGATTTTTTGCTTAGCCATAGAATTCCCTCCTTCATTCGCCCAATTTTGGAATCGGACATACTCCGCGAGAATAACCCGACAATCACCTGTTGGCATCCTTTATGGCAAAGGGGCCGGGTGTGTCGGCAACCTCTCACATCAACGCACAGTCACAGACCAACATTCACTATTATAGCGATCTGCCCAGTCGATTGCAACATAAAGTTAATTATTATTCGTCTGTCAGTGTTGTCCATTCCTCGCGGTCCGTTTCGATCTCACGTACATCAACTTTCGAGGCTTTGGGGAAACTGATTCGGTGATCGTCGGAACTCACTTTGGCGGAGGGATCCAGATGCCCGATTGGTTAGAAGTTACGCTGCGCACGTTGATGGCGGTACTGATCTTGTTTATCCTCACCCGGGTACTCGGCAAAAGGCAAATATCGCAATTATCGTTGTTCGAATACATCACGGGTATCTCCATCGGGAACATGGCCGCGTACCTATCGCTGGATACGGATTCGGAATGGGGTCTCGGCATCATCGCGATCGTCGTATGGACAGCCATCTCCCTTGGCATCGAGTTCCTTCAATTAAAAAGCAAAAAAGCACGCAATCTTCTCGACGGGACTCCCACCGTCATCATTCAGAACGGAAAGATTCTCGAAAAGAACATGCGTAAGGAACGAATCACCTCGGACGAATTAATGGAGATGCTACGGATGAAGGACGTTTACAACATCGCGACGGTCGAATTCGCCATCATGGACACGAGCGGGGAACTAAACGTCATGCTCAAGAAAGAACATCAACCGCTTACCCCCGCCGATCTTCAGCTGCAGGTCAATGCGGAGAAACCGAGCATGGCCGTCATCATGGATGGCAAAGTACTTGAGGACTCCCTCCGTAAAATCGGTCTCAACGAAAATTGGCTCTACGCGAAATTGCATTCGCTCGGAACGAAACCGGAAAAGATCTATTTCGCGCAAGTAGATTCGCAGAATAAGCTTTACTTGGATCCTTACGAGGATTCCATCCGAACGGCTCACTAACGACCGATCGCCCAACGATTTCCATTCTCCAGTTCAATCCTTGTCCGTTCTTACATATAGATAAGACAGGCTGGTTGAGGGGAATGGTCATCGGATGCATTTGATCAATAAAATAATGGGCATCGGAATCGGATGCCTATTGATCGCTATGGGCATTAATTTCTTCTTGATGCCGAACAAGGTGTTGGACGGGGGATTCATCGGACTGGCCCTCATCCTTAACTACGTGCTCGGCGTTAAAGTCAGCATCGTCCTGCTGGTCTTCAGCGCCCCCGTCTTCCTATATGCATGGTTTAAGGATAAGACGATCTTCCTGTACAGTCTCCTTGGCATGATCTCCCTCTCCTGCTTCACCGACCTTTTCTCATCGATACGGCCTTGGAGCCGATACGTCACGAGCCATCCCTTCGATGCTTCCGTCGCGGCCGGCCTCTGCATCGGAGTCGGATTCGGCATCTTATTAAGATACGACGCAAGCTCCGGAGGAATGGACCTTCTCGCCAAACTGCTCGCTCCGAGAATGAGAATGAACGTCGGTATCCTCATATTACTCATGGACGTTCTCGTCATTTCCTTGGGGGGACTGCTGTTGCCGCCGGAAAAAATATTTCTATCGGTCGCGACGATATCGAGCGGTGGCGTAGCTACGATCCTATGCACGCTGAAGATATTCGATTTCTGAGGGTCTCCGCCTTTATCACAAAAAGGCTGTCCCGGCATAATGCCGAGACAGCCTTTTTCGACTCGAAGGTCGCTTATTTTTGGATGGAAGCTACTGCGCCTGCACCAACGGTACGGCCGCCTTCGCGGATAGCGAAGCGAGTTCCTTCTTCGATAGCGATCGGGGAGATCAGTTGAACGGTTACCGTGATGTTGTCACCAGGCATAACCATTTCAGTTCCTTCTGGCAGGTTGATGATGCCAGTTACGTCCGTCGTACGGAAGTAGAACTGTGGACGGTATCCCGTGAAGAAAGGCTTGTGACGGCCACCTTCGCCGGAAGTCAGAACGTAGATTTGAGCCGTGAACTCAGTGTGCGGTTTAACCGAACCTGGTTTCGCGAGAACTTGGCCACGCTCGATGTCTTTACGGTCAACGCCGCGAAGCAATGCGCCGATGTTGTCGCCAGCTTGCGCTTGGTCGAGCAATTTGCGGAACATTTCAACGCCCGTTACGACGGATTTGCGAGTTTCTTCTTGCAGACCGATGATTTCAGCCTCATCGCCTACTTTGATGATACCGCGCTCAACGCGACCCGTAGCAACCGTACCGCGACCTGTGATCGTGAACACGTCCTCAACCGGCATCAAGAATGGCTTGTCGGTTGCGCGCTCAGGAGTCGGGATGTAGCTGTCGATAGCTTCGAACAGCTCGATGATTTTGTCAGCCCAAGGGCCTTCTGGGTTAGCAAGTGCTTCACGAGCAGCGCCGCGGATGATTGGAGTGTCATCGCCCGGGAACTCGTACTCGTTGAGCAAGTCGCGAACTTCCATTTCAACCAGCTCAAGAAGTTCTTCGTCTTCAACCATGTCGCATTTGTTCAAGAATACGACGATGTAAGGAACGCCTACTTGGCGGGAGAGCAGGATGTGCTCGCGCGTTTGCGGCATAGGGCCGTCAGCAGCGGATACGACCAGGATAGCGCCGTCCATTTGAGCAGCGCCCGTGATCATGTTTTTAACGTAGTCGGCGTGTCCAGGGCAGTCAACGTGAGCGTAGTGACGGTTAGGAGTCTCGTACTCAACGTGAGCCGTGGAGATCGTGATGCCGCGCTCGCGCTCTTCTGGAGCTTTGTCGATTTGGTCAAACGCAACAGCAGCGCCGCTGCCGTATTTTTTGTTCAATACGGAAGTGATAGCAGCCGTAGTCGTTGTTTTGCCGTGGTCGACGTGACCGATCGTACCGATGTTAACGTGGGGTTTATTACGTTCGAATTTAGCCTTTGCCATTGATACTTTTCCTCCTTAATAATTACAAGTTTATATAGGTGGCGGGCCGGGAATCGCGCGTTGGCGTTCCCGGTCCCGTCCGCTTGCTACCGATTTACGCGCCTTTGTGTTTAGAGATGATCTCTTCCGAGATCGACTTAGGCACTTCTTCGTAGTGGGAAAGTTCCATCGAGAATACGCCGCGGCCTTGCGTACCGGAGCGAAGCGTCGTGGAGTAACCGAACATCTCGGCGAGAGGCACCTTCGCACGGACGATTTGTGCGCCGAAACGCATATCCGATCCTTCGATGCGTCCGCGACGGGAGCTCAACATTCCCATAACATCGCCGAAGTACTCTTCCGGAACCGTTACTTCAACCTTCATGATTGGCTCGAGCAAGCAAGGATTACATTTGTCCTTCGCTGCTTTAAGCGCCATCGATCCGGCGATTTTGAACGCCATCTCCGAGGAGTCGACGTCATGGTACGATCCGTCGAAGATCGTCGCTTTGATATCGACGAGCGGGAAGCCGGCGAGAACGCCGTTCTTCATCGACTCTTCGATACCGGCTTGTACCGGCGCGATAAATTCGCGAGGTACGACGCCGCCGACGACTTTGTTCTCGAACAAGAAGCCTTCGCCAGGTTCGCGAGGTTCGAATTCGATCCAGCAATGGCCGTATTGACCGCGTCCGCCGGATTGGCGAACGAACTTGCCTTCGACTTTCGCGGCTTGACGGAACGTCTCGCGGTAAGCGACTTGCGGTTTACCGACGTTCGTCTCGACCTTGAATTCGCGAAGCATGCGGTCAACGAGAATCTCCAAGTGGAGCTCGCCCATACCGGAGATGATCGTTTGTCCCGTTTCTTCGTCTGTGTGGGCACGGAACGTAGGATCCTCTTCCGCGAGCTTCTGCAGAGCGATACCCATTTTATCTTGGTCGGCTTTCGTTTTCGGTTCGACCGCGAGTTGGATAACCGGCTCCGGGAAGTTCATCGATTCGAGGATGACGGGATGTTTCTCGTCGCAAAGCGTGTCGCCCGTCGTCGTATCTTTCAATCCGACGGCAGCGGCGATATCGCCCGCGTACACTTGATCGATCTCTTGACGGCTGTTCGCGTGCATTTGCAGAATACGGCCGACGCGTTCGCGTTTGCCCTTCGTCGCGTTGACGACATAAGAGCCTGCGCTCAGTACGCCGGAGTAAACGCGGAAGAAGGTCAGACGACCAACGTAAGGATCGGTCATGATCTTGAATGCGAGCGCCGCGAACGGCTCGGTGTCGGAAGATTTACGAACCGTTTCCGTACCGTCGTCCAGGATACCTTTGATGTCCGGAACGTCGACGGGAGCAGGAAGGAAATCGATGACCGCGTCCAGCATAGGCTGTACGCCTTTGTTGCGGTAAGAAGAACCGCAGACGACCGGGAAGATTTTCACTTCGCAGACGCCTTTGCGAAGGGCCGCTTTGATTTCGGCAATGGAAAGCTCTTCGCCTTCCAAATACTTCATCGTCAGCTCTTCGTCCAGCTCGGCGACCTTCTCGACCAGAACCGCGCGAAGTTCTTCGACTTGCGCTTCATACTCGGAAGGAATCGCTACCGTTTCCGGTTCTTTGCCGAGATCGTCTTTATAGATGTAAGCAACCCGTTCGATCAGGTCGATCATGCCTTTAAAGTCGTTCTCCGCGCCGATCGGCAATTGAATTGCTACCGCGTTAGCGTTCAGGCGTTCTCCCATGTCTTTAACGACGTTGAGGAAGTCCGCGCCGATGATATCCATTTTGTTGACGTACGCGATACGCGGTACGCCGTAACGGTCGGCTTGGCGCCATACCGTCTCGGATTGCGGTTCTACACCTTCTTTGGCGCTGAATACGCCAACGGCTCCATCCAATACGCGAAGGGAGCGCTCGACCTCTACCGTAAAGTCAACGTGACCCGGAGTGTCGATAATATTGATGCGGTGACCTTTCCATTGAGCGGTCGTCGCGGCAGACGTGATCGTGATGCCGCGCTCTTGCTCTTGTTCCATCCAGTCCATCGTAGCGGCGCCTTCGTGCACTTCGCCGATTTTATGAACGCGTCCGGTGTAGAACAAAATCCGTTCAGTGGTCGTGGTTTTACCAGCGTCAATATGCGCCATAATCCCGATATTGCGCGTATTTTGCAAGGAGAACTCTCTAGCCATGTTACAGTCTCCCTTCGATTGTCTTGCGCTAAACGAATCCTACCAGCGGTAGTGAGCGAATGCTTTGTTCGCTTCCGCCATTTTGTGAGTGTCTTCACGCTTCTTGACGGCTGCACCCGTGTTGTTGGATGCATCCAGAATTTCGGCAGCCAGACGCTCTTCCATCGTTTTCTCGCCGCGGTTGCGGGAGTAGTTAACGAGCCAGCGCAGTCCAAGGGACGTGCGACGCTCAGGCTTAACTTCGATAGGCACTTGGTAGTTCGCGCCGCCTACGCGGCGTGCTTTAACTTCCAGCACCGGCATGATGTTCTTGATCGCAGCTTCGAAGACCTCCATTGGATCTTTGCCGGAACGATCTTTAATCAATTCGAATGCATCGTACAGAAGTTGTTGAGCTACGCCTTTCTTACCGTCGATCATGATACGGTTGACGAGGCGAGTGACTAGTTTGCTGTTGTACAGCGGATCCGGGAGTACATCCCGTTTCGGAACCGGTCCTTTACGTGGCATCGGAGTTCCTCCTTTCTCGGTTGTGTGCGCTTCATGCGGCGTAACCGCCGCTTATGCGCTTATTAGGATTTTTTGACTTTCGGTCTTTTCGTACCGTATTTGGAACGAGCTTGCTTACGGTTGTTAACGCCCGCAGTGTCAAGCGCGCCGCGAACGATATGGTAACGAACCCCTGGCAAGTCTTTAACCCGGCCACCGCGTACGAGTACGACGCTGTGCTCTTGCAAGTTGTGACCGATACCGCCGATGTAGGCAGTAACCTCAACGCGGTTCGTCAGACGAACCCTTGCGTATTTACGAAGCGCGGAGTTCGGTTTTTTCGGAGTCATTGTTCCTACGCGAGTGCACACGCCGCGTTTTTGCGGAGCGCTCAAGTCGGTTTCTACGCGTTTCAACGCGTTGAAGCCTCTTTGAAGAGCAGGCGATTTGGATTTCGTGACCTTCGATTGACGGCCCTTGCGAACGAGCTGGTTAATTGTTGGCATGTTGCCACCCCCTTCCCCTTGTCGATATAAAAATGATGAGTAAACGACTTAACCGATATCGGCTTGCGAAGCCCACAGATCCAGGTGGTTCATTTTGAGAGACGAGAAAGGGCCCGACCGACAACTCATGAGAGAATTTCTCTTCTGCTTCGCCGCATCAAACCCGGTAGTCTTATTCCTCAACGAAAGCTTCGGCAGGGCCGTCCGCTTCCGTAGCAATGTCGCACTTTGCCTTGGATCGCGCCGTATCGATGTACGTCATAACGACGCACGTCTGGCACACACTAGGATATATTATCACTTCGAATTGGGTGTGTCAAGAACATCGACCAGCGTAAAATAAGGAGATTTCAAATAGAGAAGAGGACGCCCTCGCGGGCGTCCTCTATCGTTTTCAAGCCATCCTATTACTCCACGCCCACCGGTTCGAGTTCCGCGGATTCATCGGTCGGTTCGTCAAATGGCGACACGACGCGAATATTGCGGTAACGCGCCATCCCCGTACCCGCAGGGATGAGTTTCCCGATAATGACGTTCTCCTTGAGGCCGAGCAAGCGGTCGACTTTGCCTTTGATCGCGGCATCGGTCAATACGCGGGTCGTCTCTTGGAAAGACGCGGCCGAGAGGAACGAATCGGTCTCGAGCGACGCTTTCGTAATCCCGAGCAGCACCGGACGGGCGACCGCCGGTTCTTTGTCGGACAGGATCGCGTCGCGGTTCGCGGACTCGTATTCGTGAAGATCCACGAACGCACCCGGGAGCAGCACCGTATCGCCCGGATCGACGATGCGGATTTTACGAAGCATTTGCTTAATCATGACTTCGATGTGCTTGTCGTTGATTTCTACGCCTTGGTTCCGGTATACGCGTTGTACTTCTTGCAGAATGTAGTTCTGCACGCCGCGAATGCCTTTGATCCGAAGCATTTCTTTCGGGTCGATCGATCCGTCCGTAAGCTCGTCGCCGGCTTCGACCTGTTGGCCTTCGGTAACGCGAATACGGGAACCGTAGCTGACCGGATACACTTTGGACTCCGCTCCGCCTTGGATTTCGATCTCGCGACGGTCTTTCGTCTCGCGGATTTCCTTGACGACGCCGTCCATCTCGGAAATGATCGCTTGACCTTTCGGATTGCGCGCTTCGAAGAGCTCTTGAATACGCGGCAAACCTTGCGTGATATCGTCTCCGGCTACGCCGCCGGTATGGAACGTACGCATCGTGAGCTGCGTTCCCGGCTCGCCGATCGATTGGGCGGCGATGATGCCGACCGCTTCGCCGATTTCGACTTTCTTGCCTGTCGCCAGGTTGCGTCCGTAGCAGAGCTTACATACGCCGTGGCGGGCACGGCAGCTAAGCACCGAACGGATCTGCACGCTCTTGATGCCCGAGCGGATGATTTCTTCCGCTTTAGGCGTGTCGAGCAAATCGTTGCGGTTGGCGATAATTTCGCGAGTCTCCGGATTGCGGATCGTTTCGAAAGCGTAACGGCCTTCGATACGGTCGAACAGATCCTCGATAACCTCTTTGCCGTCCTCGATGCGGGATACGGTAATCCCTTTATCGGTACCGCAATCGTCTTCGCGGACGATGACGTCTTGAGCGACGTCGACGAGACGACGGGTCAAGTAACCGGAGTCGGCCGTACGGAGAGCCGTATCGGCAAGACCTTTACGGGCACCGTGCGTCGAGATGAAGTACTCGAGTACGGTCAGACCTTCGCGGAAGTTCGATTTGATCGGCAACTCGATGATTCGACCGGACGGGTTGGCCATCAGACCCCGCATACCGCCCAATTGGGTGATTTGCGATTTGTTGCCCCGCGCTTTGGAGTCTACCATCAACATGATGTTGTTGTAGCGATCCATGGACTTCATCAGGATTTCGGTAATTTCGTCCTTCGTTTTGCTCCAGATCTCGATAACGCGGTCGCGGCGCTCTTCGTTCGTGATCAAACCGCGGCGGTATTGGGTCGCGACGACGGATACGCGTTCTTCGGACTTCTTGAGAATGTCTTTCTTCTCTTGAGGAACGATAACGTCCGCCACGCCGATCGTGATGCCCGCGCGCGTCGAGTACGTGAAGCCGAGCTGTTTGATGCTGTCCAAGATCATGGACGTCTTAGTCGTGTGGTAAATGCGGAAGCATTCGCCGATGATGTTACCCAGATATTCTTTGCCTACGGCTCCCGGAATCGCGGGATCTTCGATAAATGCGTCGAGATTCGCGCCTTTGTCGTAGATAAAGTATTTGTCCGGCGTACCCTTCACCAAGTTCGCTTTGGTCGCTTCGTTGATGTACGGGAACGTGTCCGGGAAAATTTCGTTGAAGATGATTTTGCCGATCGTCGTCACGATCAACGCTTCTTGCTGTTCCGGCGTGAACGTCTTCTTTTTCAGTTCTTTGACCGGAATGATGACGCGGGCATGCAAGGAGATGCCTTCCGTACCGCGTTGGTACGCGGATACCGCTTCGTTGACGTTCGCGAAGCGAAGACCCGTGCCGTACGATTTGTTGTTGTCCATGGTCAAGTAGAAGCAACCGAGAACCATATCCTGGGACGGCGTAACGACAGGCTTGCCGTCTTTAGGGTTCAAGATGTTGCCCGACGCGAGCATAAGCAAACGGGCTTCCGCTTGGGCTTCCGCGGACAACGGCACGTGAACTGCCATTTGGTCGCCGTCGAAGTCGGCGTTGTATGCCGTACAGACGAGCGGGTGAAGCTTGATCGCGCGTCCTTCGACGAGGATCGGTTCGAACGCTTGAATACCGAGTCTGTGAAGCGTAGGCGCGCGGTTCAGAAGCACCGGATGCTCCTTGATGACTTCCTCGAGCACGTCCCATACTTCCGGACTTACGCGTTCGACTTTGCGTTTCGCGCTCTTGATATTGTGAGCAAGGCCTTTCAGCACGAGCTCCTTCATCACGAACGGTTTGAACAGCTCGAGCGCCATTTCCTTCGGAAGACCGCATTGGTACATCTTCAGGCTAGGACCTACGACGATAACGGAACGGCCGGAATAGTCGACCCGTTTACCGAGCAAGTTCTGACGGAAACGCCCTTGTTTACCCTTCAGCATGTGGCTGAGGGATTTCAGAGGACGGTTGCCGGGACCCGTTACCGGGCGGCCGCGGCGGCCGTTGTCGATCAAGGCGTCGACCGCTTCTTGGAGCATCCGCTTCTCGTTCTGTACGATAATGTCCGGTGCGCCCAGGTCAAGAAGGCGCTTCAGACGGTTGTTCCGGTTGATGACCCGGCGATAGAGATCGTTCAAGTCGCTCGTCGCGAAACGTCCGCCGTCCAATTGAACCATCGGACGCAATTCCGGAGGAATGACCGGCAGCACGTCGAGAATCATCCAGTCCGGCAGGTTGCCGGAGTTGCGGAACGATTCGACGACTTCCAGACGCTTGATCGCGCGGTTGCGGCGTTGGCCTTGCGCCGTGCGAAGCTCTTCCTTCAGCATTTCGAGTTCGCGGTCGAGGTCGATATCCTGCAAGAGGCGTTTGACCGCTTCCGCGCCCATGCCGGCATGAAACGCGTAACCGTACTTATCGCGATAGCTGCGGTATTCCTTCTCGGAAAGAAGCTGCTTCTTCTCGAGAGGCGTATCGCCCGGATCCGTAACGACGTAGGAAGCGAAGTAGATAATCTCTTCCAACGAACGCGGGGACATGTCTAGCGCGAGACCCATGCGGCTCGGGATGCCTTTGAAGTACCAGATATGGGATACCGGAGCGGCAAGCTCGATATGTCCCATCCGTTCGCGGCGTACTTTCGCGCGGGTGACTTCGACGCCGCAACGATCGCAGACGACGCCTTTGTAACGAACGCGCTTGTACTTGCCGCAATGGCACTCCCAGTCTTTCGTCGGTCCGAAGATTTTCTCGCAGAAGAGCCCTTCCTTCTCCGGCTTCAGCGTGCGATAGTTTATCGTTTCCGGTTTTTTGACTTCGCCTCTCGACCAAGACCGGATTTTATCTGGGGAAGCCAAACCGATTTTCATGAACTCAAAGTTATTGACGTCTAACAAGGAGCAAGCCCTCCTTCATCGTTGCTAAGATTTCGGATCTTTACGCGACGGCCCCGAAGGCCCGGCGTGAAATTGCTTTATTCAACGCCGACTTCGGAACCTTCGAGATTCAGATTGAGCTTATCTCCAGCGGTATCGTCCTCGTCGTCCATTTCCTTCATCTCGATCTCCTGCTCGTCGCCGGACAAGATCTTCACGTCCATGCCCAAGCTTTGGAGTTCTTTGATCAATACCTTGAACGACTCCGGTACGCCCGGTTCCGGTACGTTCTCGCCTTTTACGATCGACTCGTACGTTTTTACGCGTCCAACGACGTCATCCGATTTGACGGTGAGAATTTCTTGGAGCGTATAAGCGGCGCCGTATGCTTCGAGCGCCCATACTTCCATCTCCCCGAAACGTTGTCCGCCGAATTGCGCTTTACCGCCGAGCGGTTGTTGCGTAACGAGCGAGTAAGGACCGGTCGAACGGGCATGGATTTTGTCGTCGACCATGTGCGCCAGCTTGATCATGTACATGACGCCGACGGTGACTTCGCGTTCGAACAGTTCGCCCGAACGTCCGTCGCGCAGAAGCCATTTGCCGTTGCGCTGCATGCCGGCTTCTTCGAGCGTATCGAAGACGTCGTGCTCCGTCGCGCCGTCGAATACCGGCGTAGCGGCGTGGATGCCAAGGAGCTTGCACGCCATGCCCAAGTGAACTTCGAGCACTTGGCCGATATTCATCCGGGAAGGTACGCCCAGCGGATTCAGAACGACTTGTACAGGCGTTCCGTCCGGCAGGAAAGGCATATCTTCTTCCGGCAGGATGCGGGCGATAACCCCTTTGTTGCCGTGGCGTCCGGCCATTTTATCGCCTTCGGAGATTTTCCGCTTCTGGGCGATATAAGCGCGAACCAATTGATTGACGCCAGGAGGAAGCTCGTCGCCGTTCTCCCGCGTGAACACTTTCACGTCGACGACGATGCCGTCCGTACCGTGCGGAACGCGGAGCGAGGTGTCGCGGACTTCGCGAGCCTTCTCCCCGAAGATCGCGTGCAGAAGGCGCTCTTCGGCCGTCAGCTCCGTCACGCCCTTAGGCGTAACTTTGCCCACGAGAATGTCGCCCGCGCTGATTTCCGCGCCCACGCGGATGATGCCGCGCTCGTCGAGGTTGCGAAGCGCGTCCTCGCCGACGTTCGGGATGTCGCGGGTGATCTCTTCAGGCCCGAGCTTCGTGTCGCGCGCTTCGGACTCGTACTCCTCGATGTGGATCGAAGTGTAGACGTCTTCGCGGACGAGCTTCTCGGAAAGAAGGATCGCATCCTCGTAGTTGTAACCTTCCCACGTCATGAACGCAACGACGACGTTACGGCCGAGAGCGAGCTCGCCGGTTTCCGTGGAAGGACCGTCCGCCATGATATCGCCCTTCTTGATGATATCTCCGCGGCGTACCAAAGGACGTTGGTTGATGCACGTGCCTTGGTTGGAACGCATGAATTTTTGAAGCTTGTATTTAACGATGTCGCCTTTGACTTCTTTGCCTTCGATGATCTCGACGCGGCGCAATTGGATTTCATTGGCGGAAACGCGTTCGATATAACCGTCGTATTTGGATACAATACATACCCCGGAGTCCTTCGCCGACTTATGCTCCATGCCGGTGCCGACGAACGGCGCTTCCGGAATGAGCAAAGGCACGGCTTGACGTTGCATGTTCGATCCCATGAGCGCGCGGTTCGAGTCATCGTTCTCGAGGAACGGAATCATCGCCGTCGCGACGGAAACGACTTGCTTCGGAGAGACGTCCATGTAATCCACGCGGTCGCTCGGCATCGTGAGAATGTTGTCCGTTTGCTTGTTGTACCGGACGATGATGTTCTCTTCGACGAAGGAGCCGTCGGGATTCAGGAGCGCGTTCGCTTGCGCGATGATGTAGTTATCTTCTTCGTCCGCCGTCATGTAGACGATCTCGTCCGTCACTTGGTTCGTGTTCGGATTGACTTTGCGGTACGGCGCTTCGATAAAGCCGTATTCGTTAATGCGCGCGAACGTGGACAAGGAGTTGATCAGACCGATGTTCGGTCCCTCCGGCGTCTCGATCGGGCACATCCGGCCGTAATGGGAGTGGTGAACGTCCCGGACTTCGAAGCCCGCGCGTTCGCGCGTCAGACCGCCGGGTCCGAGCGCGGACAGACGGCGCTTGTGCGTCAATTCCGCGAGCGGGTTCGTCTGGTCCATGAACTGCGACAGCTGGGAAGATCCGAAGAACTCCTTGATCGCGGCGATGACCGGACGAATGTTGATCAGCGCTTGCGGCGTGATCGCGTTCTGGTCTTGAATCGACATCCGTTCGCGAACGACCCGTTCCATACGGGACAAGCCGATACGGAATTGGTTCTGCAGCAATTCGCCTACGGAACGCAGACGACGGTTGCCCAAGTGGTCGATGTCGTCGGTGTTGCCGATCGATTGCAGCAAGTTCATGAAGTAGTTAATCGAAGAAATGATATCCGCCGGCGTGATGTTCTTCACCGATTTGTCGATGATGCCGTTGGAAATGATTTTCACGATTCTGCCGTCTTCGATCGGAGAGAATACGCTTATCGCTTGCAGAGGGATGTCCTCCGCTTCGTAGACGCCGCCGGTAACGCGATACGTCTTGAAGCCGACGTTCTTCTCGAGGGCCGGGAGGATTTGGTCCAGCAGCCTGCGGTCGATCATTTGTCCGGCTTCGGCGATGATTTCGCCCGTCGACGGATCGACGAGCGTTTCGGCCAAGCGTTGGTTGAAAAGACGGTTCTTAATGTGAAGCTTTTTGTTTACTTTATAACGACCGACGTTCGCGAGATCGTAACGCTTCGGATCGAAGAAACGCGCGATCAGCAAGCTGCGTGCGTTCTCGAGCGTCGGCGGCTCGCCCGGACGAAGACGCTCGTAAATCTCGATCAGCGCTTTCTCCGTGGAATCGGTATTGTCTTTCTCTAGCGTGTTGCGGATGAAGTCGTCTTGTCCGAGCAAATCCAAAATCTCGGCGTCCGTTCCGAAACCCAAAGCCCGGAGCAGTACCGTTACGGGGATTTTGCGCGTACGGTCGATCCGCACGTAAATGATATCTTTCGCGTCCGTCTCGAGCTCGAGCCAAGCTCCGCGGTTCGGAATGACGGTCGCGGTATAGTTTTTCTTGCCGTTCTTATCGACTTTCGTACTGAAATAGACGCTTGGGGAGCGCACCAATTGGCTGACGATGACGCGTTCCGCACCATTGATGATGAAAGTACCCGTTTCGGTCATGAGCGGAAAATCGCCCATGAATACTTCTTGCTCCTTAACCTCGCCCGTTTCCTTGTTAAGTAACCGCACCTTCACGCGAAGCGGAGCCGCAAACGTGACATCGCGCTCCTTCGATTCGTCCACCGAATACTTCGGCTCGCCGAGGCTGTAGTCGATAAACTCCAACACGAGATTGCCGGTAAAATCCGAAATTGGCGAAATGTCCTGAAAAATCTCCCGCAACCCCTCGTCCAAAAACTTCTGGTACGATTGTTGCTGGATCTCGATCAGGTTCGGGACTTCCAACACTTCATTAATGCGGGCGTAGCTGCGCCGTGCACGGCGGCCATACTGAACAAGATGTCCTGCCAACTTAACCTCACCCCTTAAGTCTGCTTCAACACACAAATAAAGAAAAGCCCTTATGCGCCGGTAGGCGGCACAATGGCAAACGCTCCTGCCTTCACCCCAAAACAAACCCATTATACGCCATCGAACTCGGTTTTATTCCGTGGAAAGGCGCGGGCTAAACACTTTTTACTACTAAAGACAAATAGCCCATCTTAATACTGACATTTCTTTATAATACCACAGCGAAAATGTCAAGTCAAATTATTTTAATTCTATGTTCTCTTGCAACGAATGATTCTGTACCCCTTGTCCTTGCCGACTTCTTCGACCGCGTCTTCCCCGTAAATTTCCTCGAGCTTCGCTCTCGCGGAAGGCGCGCCTTGTTTCTTCTGGATGACGATCCAGAACGTCCCGCCCGGATTGAGCCGGTCGAACGATTCCGCGAACAACCGGTGCACGACTGCCTTGCCCGCGCGGATCGGCGGATTGGAGAGAATGACGTCGAAGGTCCTATTCACGACGGCGGAATACAGATCGCTTTGGGCGATGATTACGTTCTCGATCCCGTTCGCCTTGGCGTTCGCCGTCGCGAGCCCTACCGCGCGCTCGTTGATGTCGATCAGCGTCGCATGTCCTTGCGGCGCAAGGCGGGCGGCGATCAAACCGATCGGACCGTAGCCGCAACCCACGTCTAAGACGCTAGCTTGTTGCGGAATGTCCATATGCTCGATGAGCACCCGGCTTCCGTAGTCCACCCCGTCCCGCGAAAACACGCCCGCATCCGACGTCAACTTCAGCTTATGACCTCGCAATGTCGCTTCGATCACTTGCTTGTCGCTTGCCGACTTCGGCTGACTCGAATAGTAATGATCGT
Source organism: Cohnella suwonensis (assembly GCF_042655365.1). NCBI lineage: Bacteria > Bacillati > Bacillota > Bacilli > Caryophanales > Paenibacillaceae > Cohnella > Cohnella suwonensis. The sequence continues at coordinate 40,007 of NZ_JBHSMH010000020.1, forward strand.
TCACCGCAGTTCCTCCAACGTCGCGCCTAGGCGGCATCTTTACTCATCATAAACCATTTTTCGCATGAACAAACCCCTCGAAGAAAATCTTCAAGGGGTTTGATGATTCCGCTTCTTATTTTACTTCTACTTTAGCGCCAGCTTCTTCAAGCTTAGCTTTAACGGTGTCGGCTTCTTCTTTAGCCACTTTTTCTTTAACTGCTTTTGGAGCGTTGTCTACGAGGTCTTTCGCTTCTTTCAAGCCAAGGCCCGTGATTTCGCGAACCGCTTTGATAACGTTGATTTTGGAAGCGCCAGCGTCAACCAGAACAACGTCGAATTCGGATTGCTCTTCTACTTCGGCAACAGCGACAGCGCCGCCTGCTGCAACCGGAGCCGCAGCCGTTACGCCGAATTCTTCTTCGATTGCTTTAACCAGGTCGTTCAGTTCGAGAACAGTCATCGTTTTGATGGCTTCCAAGATTTGCTCTTTGCTCATTTGTATACCCTCCATAGTGTAAGATCGCTTGGATCTTTTGTTTTTTTGTTAGACCGCCTTCGGCGGAATGGCCTTACGCGCTTGCTTCGTTCTTCTCGGAGACCGCTTTGACGGCGAGCGCGAAGTTGCGAACCGGAGCTTGGAGAACGCTAAGCAACATGGACAGCAAGCCTTCGCGGGAAGGCAAGTCGGCCAGCGCTTTCACTTGAGCCGCGTCGACGAAACGTCCTTCGACGATACCGCCTTTGACTTGAAGAGCATCGTTTTTCTTCGCGAAATCGCTAAGGATTTTCGCGGGAGCGACAATGTCTTTACCGAACGCGATAGCGGTAGGACCCGTCAAAACCGCATCAAGGTCGCTCAGTTCAGCGCTTGCCGCCGCACGGCTGACCAAAGAGTTTTTCAACACTTGGAATTCGATGCCGGCTTCGCGCAATTGCTTACGAAGCAAAGTCACTTGCGCCACGTTCAGACCGCGGTAATCCGCTACGATCGTGGAGCTGCTTTCGCGCAATTTCGTTGCGATCGCGTTGACTTCCTGTTGCTTGGCTTCGATGATTTTTGCATTTGCCATTGTGTACACCTCCTATGAGATTCGGTTTACCGTATATTCATCCCGAGCGTCCCGGAGACATAAGAAATGCCCCCGCGGACTCACGGAGGCATGACATGATCTTGTGCCCGAGCCCGGACGCCGAAACGCCCGGTCAAGGGAAGAAGCTCTATCCACACACCTCGGTAGGAAATTAAGCGGCACGACGATCGAACGGCAGCTAGGCTGTCCCGTTAAACGCTCGCGTGTAGCACCTACGGTCTACGGTATCCATATTCGTTTATCAGCTACATCAGCTTATCACCGGGGACAACCGATGTCAAAGGACAAATTTTACCGAGCTTCGCTTGGCCTAGGGCCAGTCGATTAACGGTAAACCGCAGCGTTAACGCGTGCGCCTGGTCCCATCGTCGAAGAGATCGAGATGTTTTTCAGGTATACGCCTTTGGACGATGCAGGCTTAGCGCGGTTCAGCGCGTCGATCAGAGCTTTCAGGTTCTCGTCGAGTTTAGTCGAGTCGAACGATGCTTTACCGATCGGAGCGTGAATTTGTCCGGCTTTGTCCAGACGGTATTCGATTTTACCGGCTTTGATCTCGTTGATGGCTTTCGTAACGTCGTTCGTTACGGTGCCCGCTTTAGGGTTCGGCATCAAGCCTTTGCCCCCGAGAATACGGCCCAGTTTACCAACCTCGCCCATCATGTCCGGAGTCGCGACGCAGACGTCGAACTCGAACCAACCCTGTTGGATTTTAGCGATGAGGTCAGCATCCCCTACGTAATCCGCTCCAGCCGCTTCGGCTTCTTTCAGCTTGTCGCCTTTCGCGAATACGAGGACGCGTTGCGTTTTGCCGGTGCCGTGAGGCAGGACGACTACGCCGCGCACTGCTTGGTCTTGCTTTCTCGGATCGACGCCGAGACGGACAGCCGCTTCGACGGTTTCGTCGAATTTAGCCGTTGCCGCTTTCTTCACGAGCTCGATTGCTTCCAACGATTCGTAAGTCGCATCGCGGTCGATCAGCTTAGCGGATTCTACGTATTTCTTACCGTGTTTAGCCAAGTTGTTCTCCTCCTTTTGTGGTTTTAACGGAAGTTTCCTCCCACAAGCGGTCGCAAGCGACCGCGTTACGCATGCGCCCCGTCGCCGAGGCAACAGGCGATTAGTCTTCGATCACGACGCCCATGCTGCGAGCCGTACCTTCGACCATACGCATTGCCGCTTCGACGGAAGCAGCGTTCAAGTCTTGCATTTTTTGCTCCGCGATTTCGCGTACTTTCGCGCGTTTTACGGTAGCGACTTTCTTTTTGTTCGGTTCGCCGGATCCTTTAGGAATACCAGCAGCTACGCGCAGCAATACTGCAGCCGGCGGAGTTTTCGTCTCGAACGTAAAGGAACGGTCCTCGTATACGGAAATGACAACCGGAATAATCAATCCCGCTTGATCGGCCGTGCGAGCGTTGAACTCTTTACAGAAAGCCATGATGTTAACGCCGGCTTGACCGAGCGCAGGACCGATTGGCGGCGCAGGGTTAGCTTTACCCGCGTTAACTTGCAGCTTTACCATCTTGATGACCTTTTTTGCCATGTTGCACACCTCCCTGACCCGTAATGCGGTTTAACGAAGCTTTCGCCCCTCCCGCTCTTTCAAGAAACCCTGAACCCGAAGGTTCTATATTTTTTCCACTTGAGTGAATTCCAACTCAACCGGGGTTTCCCTGCCAAACATGTTGACGTGCACCTTAAGCTTGCTCTTGTCGGCGAGAATTTCTTCTACGGAACCGACGAAGTTCGCGAAAGGCCCGACCTTCACTCGGACGTTCTCCTTCAACTCGAATTCGATGACCGGCTTCGGCTCGTCCATACCCATGTGACGCAGAATTCCTTCTACTTCCTCGGGGAGGAGCGCCGTCGGTTTCGAACCCGACCCCGTGGAACCGACGAAGCCGGTAACCCCGGGCGTATTGCGGACAACGTACCACGAATCGTCCGTCTGGATCATTTCGACGAGAACGTAGCCGGGATATACTTTACGCATAACCGTCTTTTTCTTGCCGTCCTTGTTGACGATTTCTTCTTCCATCGGTACGAGCACACGGAAGATCTTGTCCTGCATACCCATAGATTCCACGCGTTTCTCCAAGTTCGCCTTAACCTTGTTCTCGTAACCGGAGTACGTGTGCACTACATACCATCTTTTCTCCATGGAAAAGCCACCTTTGGTTCCTGCGTCAGATGATCAGATCGACGAGGGATGAAATACCGATGTCCAGACCCCAGAAGTAGATCGTTACCAGCAGTATTGTCACAATAACGATGACCGTGTAGCTGACGAGCTCTTTCCGGTTGGGCCAGCGGACTTTCTTTAATTCGTTCCAACTGTCGGCGAAGAACGAAAAAAATGACCCAAAGCTTTGTTTCATTTTGGCCAGGAAAGTCACGTTCATTCCTCCTAGGAGTTAGCGCGTTTCGCGATGAGGAGTATGTTCGTTGCAAAATTTGCAGAACTTCTTCAACTCGATGCGATCGGCGTGAGTCCGTTTGTTCTTGCTCGACGTGTAGTTACGTTGCTTGCAGCTCGTGCAAGCGAGAGTGATGATTACACGCATCCCTTCCACCTCCTGGGATCATAACTTCATAAAAATACAACCATTCAGCGGAAACTCGGCTTGGCGAACCAAGGCCGCGTGAGGAACTGGGCCGATGCGAAAGGCATCAAGACAACAATTCCTGGTGTTTCGCCGATGATTCAGAGCCAGCGCATAAGAAACCACGTTAAGGTTACTAAAATAATTTAGCACAGGCGCTTATGCGATGTCAACGAAAACTGTCGGTTATGGTGGATTGGCAATTATGAGCAACCGCGGAGAAACCTCATGCCGGGGTCTAGCATCCTCGTTCTATTCTTCCAACTTCGGGCCCGCCTTAACCCTCTTAAGCGAAAAAAGATAGCGATTGGTAGCCGTGCGGGCGTTAACGGGCATGAAAAAAGCAGCCCGTTGACGCTCGGCTGCCGCTTAAGTAAGTAGGAGTGCGGTAAACGTAACGATTATGTCCGCGTCAGTGGGCGAGGTCACGAACCTCGAGATACTTCTCGAGCTTTCGCTTGACCCGTTGCAGCGCGTTATCGATCGACTTCACGTGCCGGTCGAGATCGACCGCGATTTCCTGATAGGATCGTCCGTCCAAGTAAAGCATGAGCACCTTCCGCTCGAGATCGCTCAAGATTTCCGACATCTTGTCCTCGAGGCCGTAGAACTCCTCTTGGTTGATGATCATTTCTTCGGGATCGCATACGCGGGAGCCGCAGATGACGTCGAGCAGCGTCCGGTCGGAATCTTCGTCGTAAATCGGCTTATCGAGGGAAACGTAGGAATTGAGAGGAATATGCTTCTGCCGGGTGGCGGTCTTGATGGCGGTAATGATCTGTCGGGTAATGCAAAGCTCAGCGAAAGCCTTGAACGACGCCAGCTTGTCCCCTCTGAAATCGCGGATCGCCTTGTACAGGCCGATCATGCCTTCCTGCACGATGTCTTCCCGTTCCGCCCCAATCAGAAAGTAAGAGCGCGCTTTCGCCCGCACGAAATTTCGATATTTATGAATCAAATATTCCAAAGCTTCGCTATCTCCGAAGCGAACGGACTCCACGAGATCCTCGTCGGCCTTGAAGTCATACTCGCGCGTGTCCAGCCTCTCCAAGTCGACGCTCACGAAATCCCCTCCGGTCTGCATTGGGCGTACTGGAACCTCCGAAACTACCAAACTAAATCCAATATACTTGAAATTCCGCATAGCGTCAATGGATTCGGGCGTTTTTCGGCGCGTCGTGCCGGTGGCAAAATTGTAAATAAAAGTAACGGAAATGAGGAGAGTTCAAAAAGACCGGTTTTCAGCACCGAGAAAGTTGAAAGAAGCTAGGGAATGAGGATCGGAGCGTAGGCAAACCTACGTGAGAACCGGAAGTCCCCGCTGAATTCAAGATTCGATGTCGAATAAACTTCCTGAATCGCTTCGTGATCAAAATCGGGATTTTTGAACAACCTCTTCCGATTACCCTTCCCCGAGCCCCCGCCTCATCCGTTCGAGCCTGCCTAGCACGTCGTCGGGAAGCGAGCCTCCGAGGGGGTTCTTTTTCAGTTGCACGGTTTTGTCGAGTTCCGTCCGAATTTCGGTCGCGCTCTGCCGCACGGAGATTCTAAGCTCGCGCGCGGGCACCCGAAGGGCGCCCTTGCCGAAGGCGACGTGCTGCTCGACGAGGTCAGACGTCGCGACGTAGACGTTCCGCCGGACGGACGTCCATTCGCCGACGAGCCTCTCGATGCACTCGTCCGCCGTCTCCCGCTCCCGCGTGTAGACGACCCGGAACTTCTTCCGGAGACGGTATTGCTTGCCCGAGCCGGGCACGCGGAACGCGTCGAACACGACGATGACGACGAGTCCCGCATACCCTTGGTAATTGGACAGCATGTCGATCAGCATGTCCCTGGCGTCCTCGAGCTTGTCGTTCTTCATCGCCGCGAGCTCCGGCCAGGCTCCGATCATGTTGTACCCGTCGACGAGAAGGACGTCTTCCCTTTGGAATTTCCGTTGTTCAGCCATTTCCCTTGGCCGATTTCGCTTGCCGCTGGCGTACGACCTCGTACAGAATAACGCCGGTCGCGACCGAGGCGTTCAAGGAATTGATCTTGCCGACCATCGGCAGCGAAAGAATGAAGTCGCAACGTTCCTTCACGAGGCGCGACAGTCCTTGGCCTTCGTTGCCGATGACGATCGCGAGCGGCCCGGTCAAGTTCGTCTCGTAGAAGCCTTGCTTCGCGCCTACGTCGGCTCCGGCGATCCAGAGGCCCGCTTCCTTCAGCTTCTCCATCGTCTGGGTCAAATTCGCGACGCGCGCCACGGGCACGTATTCGACGGCGCCCGCCGACGTCTTCGCGACGACCGGGGTCAATCCCGCGCTGCGGCGCTTCGGCACGATCACGCCGTGAACGCCGGTGCAATCCGCCGTCCGCAGGATGGAGCCCAGATTATGAGGATCTTCGACTTCGTCGAGAAGGACGATGAGCGGCGGTTCGCCGCGTTCGGCGGCGCGGGCAAGCAGCTCGTCCACTTCGTAGTAAGCCGCGGCCGCGACTTGCGCGACGACGCCTTGGTGCTGCACGTCGGGAACGAGCCTGTCCAGCTTCGGCTTATCGACCTGCTGCACGACGATGCCGCGCGCTTTCGCTTCTTCCATGATCGGCTGTACCAGATGGCGCTGCGCTTGGCTGGATACGAAGATTTTATTGATCGCGCGCCCGGCTTTCAGCGCCTCCAGCACGGGATGTTTCCCTGCCAAGTATTCCTCGTCGCCCTTCAGCGCGCTGTCCGCGGTCCATTGCTCCGCGTCCGCCGCCGATTCCTTGGCGACCGGATGCGAAGGGCGCCGATCGTCCCGGCGAGGACCGCGTTCTCCGGCGACGGAGCCGTTCCATCCGCCCTTGCGTTCGCCTTGAGAGCGTGGCGGGAACGGCTTGCCGTCCTCCGTCCGGCGCCCTCCGGACATCCTCGGATAATCTTTGTTGCTGCTCATTGCTCATCTTCCTTTATCGGTTATTCCGGCTCGCTATCGCCGGCAAGGTCATTGATCTTATCCTCGGTCTCGAATGCCATCCCGACCAACCGTTCCAGTCGCTCTCCGGCTCCTTGGTAATACAAGTATCCGACGAGACATTCCAGAGCCGTGGCGTGACGGTAATCGCCCGGGTCCGCGTTCTTGGGCGGCTGGCCGGACTTGGCGTTGCGGCCGCGTCTGACGATGTCGGCCTCTTCTTCGGACAGGGTAGGCATCCAGCGTTGAAGCAGCTTCGCCTGCGCGGCCGCGGACACGAAGCCGGTCGTCGCGCGGTGCAGCTCGTGGGGCTTGCGGCTCGCGCCCGCCACGAGTTTCTGACGAATGTAAATCTCGAATACGGCATCGCCGACGTACGCGAGCACGACCGGCGACAGCAGGTTCACGGGTACGTCGGAGGGAACGACGGGAGCAACGACGGGAGGCAAGGTCTTGCCGCTCGCGCGATCCGTCATTTGCGCTTCCAACGGATCCCTTGCGGCGTATCCTCCAGCGCGATGCCCCTGCCCGCCAGCAAATCCCGGATTTCGTCCGCGCGCTTGAAATTCCGGTTCGCGCGGGCGGCCGTGCGCTCGGCGATCAGCGCGTCGACTTCTTCGTCCAGCAATCCGCCGTCGTCCGCTTGAGCCGGCAACAGGCCAAGAACGGCGTCCATCTCGCCTATTCTCTCCAGAAGGAGCAGAAGATCGGATTCGCTGACCGCTTCCTTCTTCAAGTACGCGTTCGCTTCCGTGACGAGCCCGAACCACGCGGTAATCGCGTCCGGCGTGCTGAAGTCGTCATCCATCCGTTCGCGGAAGCTCGTTCGCAGCTCGTCGAGCCGCGCGCGAAGCGCTTCATCCCCCGGAAGCGCCAAGCTTCCTTGCGCGACGGTGGACAGCCTGTGCTTCACGTTGTCGCGGGAATTCGTCAGCCGTTCGACGCTGCTTTCCGCTTGGCGGATCGTCTCGTCGCTGAAGTTCAGCGGGCTCCGGTAATGCGTGGCGAGCATCAAGTAACGAATCGCGTAGCGGCTCGTTTTCTTCAGCAGCTGGCGGACGTTAACGCCGTTGCCGAGCGACTTCGACATCTTCTCGTTGTTGATGTTGACGAATCCGTTGTGCATCCAATAACGCGATAGCGGCTCTCCGGTCAACGATTCGGATTGCGCGATCTCGCACTCATGGTGCGGGAACTGCAGGTCGTGGCCGCCGCCGTGAATGTCGAGCGTGTCCCCGGCGAATTTCTGCACCATCGCCGAGCACTCGATGTGCCAGCCCGGACGGCCGTCTCCCCACGGGCTCGGCCAATGGATTTCCCCCGGCTTGGCGGCTTTCCACAGCACGAAGTCCTGCGGGTTCTCTTTGCGTTCGTCGACGTCGATCCGGATGCCGTACTGAAGCTCGTCGAGGTTTTTGTGCGACAGCTTGCCGTAATCCGGGAACGAGCCGGTGCGGAAGTACACGTCGCCCCCGTTCTCGTACGCGGCCCCCTTGTCGACGAGCCCTTGGATGAAGGCCACGATTTCCGGAATCGTCTCCGTTACGCGAGGAGCGACGGTCGGACGTCTCGCGCCGAGACCGTCGCGATCTTCGTTGAACGCCGCGATGAATTTCTCCGCCAGCTCGGGCACCGTAATGCCGAGCTCGTTCGCCTTGCGGATCATTTTATCGTCGACGTCGGTGAAGTTCACGATGTAATTCACTTGCAGGCCGATCGATTCGAGATAACGGCGCACGACGTCGAAGAAAATGACCGGACGCGCGTTCCCGATATGGATGTAGTCGTATACGGTCGGTCCGCACACGTACATGTTCACTTTGCCCGGCTCCCGCGGTTCGAAAGGGACCGCTTCCCTCGCCATGCTATCGTATATTTTCAAGTTCACTTTTGGTTGGCTCCTTTTCCTCGGGACTAGCGTTCCCATTCTGGCCGCCGGCTTTCAGGCGTTCGACTTCTTGCTTCAATTCGTTGATTTCCTTCTGCATGAACCGGAACGTCTCGATGAGCGGATCGGGCAGGTTCGTATGGTCGAGCCGGTCTCCGATCTTCTTCCCGTCGCGCTTGACGATGCGGCCGGGTATGCCGACGACTGTGCTGTTCGGCGGAACTTCGCGAAGGACGACGGAGTTCGCCCCGATGTTCGAATGGTCGCCCACCTTAAACGAGCCGAGCACTTTCGCCCCCGACGCGATGACGACGCGATTGCCGATCGTCGGATGCCGCTTGCCCTTCTCCTTGCCCGTGCCGCCGAGCGTGACGCCCTGATAAATGACGACCTCGTCCCCGATCTCGCACGTTTCCCCGATGACGACGCCCATGCCGTGGTCGATGAACAGCTTCTTGCCGATCCGCGCGCCCGGATGGATCTCGATGCCCGTGAAGAAGCGGCTGATCTGCGAGATCATGCGGGCGATCGTGAACAGCTTCCGGCGAAAAAAGAAATGGGCGACGCGATGCGCCCATATGGCATGCAAGCCCGCGTACGTAAACGCGACCTCGAACCAGTTGCGGGCGGCGGGGTCGTTCTCGAACACCGCCTCGATATCGGACTTGATCGTTCTCCATGCTCCCATGACGATCCCCCCTAAAACTCTCTGATGATTCCCAGAATAGAACCGCGACACCGGTTCCCGATTGGAAAGGAAGACGGATGAGCCCAATTTTTTCCGGCTACTCGGCTAAATCGGGCCAGTAGCGGCGGATTAGCAACACAGCATTGGTGCAATAACTGCTATTCTCCAACTATTTCAATCATCCGTCGCAAAATAGCGCATCGATGTTATTTCGCTCGAATCCGAGAGGCGTGATTGACTCCGGACGTTGATGCTGCGAACAAGCAAAAACGCCTTCGGCGTCCTACGGACGTCGGAGTAGCTTTGCGTAGGGATCAGATCAGTATAAGGAAGTCGAAACTTATACTTTCTGATCCATTAAAAAAAGTCCCCGCAGCGTAATCGCTGCAGAGACGTCGTGACGTGGTTCCACTCTGCTTGAGCCGTCGCCGACCCTTGCGGGGTAGTCGATCGCTCCTTCATGGTTGTTAACGGGTTCCACCCGGCTCCGCCTACCCGAGACGTTCCGGCGAAACGGCGATGCGACGCATCGCGTTACCTTCGGAAGTCCGATCGGCGGCGCGGCTCCCAGGCGCATTCGGTTTCGCGGGAATGAGGCGGCTCCCAGCCAAGTCCGCCCTCTCTGGGCATTCCTTCAGCGAAACGTACTTTCCTGATCTTCGCGCATGTTCGATATTAGCTCAAGTATAATGCAACGCCCGGCGGGTGACAAGAGACCCGGGACGGCGGCCTACAGGCGATCCCGCAGACGCGCGACGACGCGGTCGCGGCCGAGCAGCCAGATCGTGCCGTTCAAATCCGGTCCGTGCGTCTGGCCGGTAAGCGCGACGCGGATCGGCATGAACAGCCCTTTGCCCTTGACGCCCGTCGTCGTCTGCACGGACTTGATGAGCGACTTCATGTTCTCGATCGTGAAGCCGGCTTCCCCCGCTTCCTCTACCGCGGCGAGGAAACCGCCCAATACGGCGGGAACGGTCTCTTCCGCGAGCACGGCGCTCGCTTCGTCGTCGAACGAGAGCTTATCCTGGAAGAACAAATCGGACAACGGAGCGATCTCCGCGCCGAACCGCAGATGGTCGCGGAACAACGCCACGAGCGCGGTCGCCCATTCCGTCTCGGACGCGGCAGGATCGGCGCCGAGCCTGCCGGCCGCCTTCAAGTGCGGCAGGCACAGCTCGAGCGCGCGCTCCGACGTCGCTTGTTTCATGTAATGCTGATTCAGGTGATTGAGCTTGGCGGTGTCGAACACGGCCGGGCTCTTCGAAAGTCGCTTCTCGTCGAAGATGCCGATCAATTGCTCGCGCCCGAAAATCTCATCTTCCCCTTCAGGAGACCAACCGAGCAGCGTAATGAAATTGAACAGCGATTCCGGCAAGTAGCCGAGATCGTCGTATTGCGAGATGAACTGGATGATCGACTCGTCCCGCTTCGACAGCTTCTTGCGCTGGTCGTTGACGATGAGCGTCATATGACCGAATTCGGGCGGCGTCCAACCGAACGCCTCGTACACCATGAGCTGGCGAGGCGTATTCGTAATATGGTCTTCGCCCCGAAGAACGTGGGAGATCTCCATCAGGTGATCGTCCACCGCTACCGCGTAGTTATACGTCGGAATGCCGTCCTTCTTCACGATGACGAAATCGCCGAAGTCGTCGGAACGGAACGAGATTTCGCCTTTGACCGTATCGTTGAACGTATACGTCCGGTCTGTCGGAACGGTGAAGCGGACGCTAGGCACGCGTCCTTCGGCGGCGAACGCCGCGCGATCGGTCTCTCCGAGATGACGGCAACGGCCCGAATACTTCGGCGTTTCGCCTCGGGCGGATTGCTCTTCGCGCTCCCGCTCCAGCTCTTCCTCCATGCAGTAACAAGGATAGGCGATGCCTCGCTCCAGCAATTGGGCCGTATGAGCGCTATAGAGATCGAGCCGTTCCGTCTGCCGGTACGGACCGTATTTGCCGGGGCGGTCGACGCTTTCGTCCCAATCGACGCCGAGCCATTTCAAATACTTCAGTTGGCTTTCTTCTCCGCCCGCGACGTTGCGCTTCACGTCCGTGTCCTCGATGCGGATGATAAATTCGCCGCCGTGATGGCGCGCGAACAAGTAGTTGAAAATCGCCGTTCTCGCGTTGCCGATGTGCAGATGCCCCGTCGGGCTTGGCGCGTAGCGTACGCGTACTGGTGTGGTCATTGTCGTTCCTCCCATGCTTTCCATGCGATATGAGGTTGTTCAAAAAGCCCGATTTTGATCACGAAGTGAATCAAGAAGTTTATTCGACATCGAATCTTGAATTCAGCCGGGACTTCCGGTTCTCACGTAGGTTTGCCTACGCTCCGATCCTCATTCCCTAGCTTCTTTCAACCTTCTCGGTGCTGAAAATCGGTCTTTTTGAACAAGTACTATGTAGATTCCGCCCGCTTACTCTTTGACGAGCAGCACGACGGCTTGCGAAGCGATGCCTTCGCCGCGTCCCGCGAATCCGAGCCATTCCGTCGTCGTCGCCTTGACGTTCACTTGCGATTCCTCGCCTTCGAGCGCGCGCGCGATGACGGCGACCATGGCCGGGATGTGAGGCGCCATCTTCGGCGCTTGGGCGATGATCGTCGCGTCGACGTTGCCGAGCTTGTAGCCCCGCTCCTTCGCGAGCGCCCATACGCGCTCCAGCAGCTTTACGCTGTCCGCGTCCTTGAAAGCGGGATCCGTATCCGGAAAATGCTTGCCGATGTCGCCCAGCGCAAGCGCCCCCAGTACGGCATCGCTGATCGTGTGCAGCAGAACGTCCGCGTCGGAGTGGCCGAGAAGCCCTTTCACGTGCGGTATATTAACGCCTCCGATCATGCAAGGCCGGCCTTCGACCAATTGGTGTACGTCGAACCCTTGTCCGATTCTGATCATGTCGCGCTCTCCCTTTCCCGGCGTCTCGCGAGCAACAGCTCCGCGATCGGCAAATCCTCGGGCGTCGTGATTTTGATATTCGCGTAATCGCCTTCGACGATCGCGACCTTCTTGCCGAGCCGCTCGAGCAGCATCGCGTCGTCCGTCGCGGCGGCGCCTTCTTCGCTCGCCTGCCGGTGGGCGGCCATCAGCTCCCCGCGAGAGAACGCTTGGGGCGTCTGCACGCCCCATAGCAAGCCGCGCTCGGGCGTCGCCACGATAAATCCGTTCCCGTCCGACACTTTGATCGTATCCTTCACGCGGACGGCAAGCGCCGAAGCGCCGTGTTCCTCCGCCGCCCGAATGCACGCTTCGATCTGCTCCGGCGTCACGAGCGGCCTCGCCGCGTCGTGCACGAGAACGCCGTCGGTCGACAACGCGCCGAGCCCCTCGTATACGCTTTGCTGCCTTTCCGCGCCGCCCGGAACGATCATCGCCACTTTGCGGAAGCCTTCCTCGCCGACGATTTCCGCCGCCTTCTTCCTCTCTCCCGCCGAGACGACGAGAACGACGGAAGACACCGCTTCGCACCGTTCGAAAGCTTCCAGCGACCGCGCAAGCAGGCTTCGTCCGCCCAGCTCCAAAAATACTTTATTGTCCGCCGCGCCCATCCGCGTTCCCCGTCCGGCCGCGACGATGACGGCTCCCCATTCCATCCGCACATTCCCCTTATAGCGGTGATGAATTATCAATTATACAAAAAGAAAGACGGGACACAAGAGCGCGTCCCGCCCGTATTTCTATTATCATACCTTGTTAGAGCGCTTTTTCCAATAGCTTCGGCTTGGCGAAGATCATCCGTCCCGCCGAAGTTTGCAGCACGCTCGTCACGAGCACTTCCATCGTCGTTCCGATGAAGTCCCTGCCGCCTTCCACGACGATCATCGTGCCGTCGTCCAAATAAGCGACGCCTTGGCCATGCTCCTTGCCGTCCTTGATTACCTGGACGACGATCTCTTCGCCCGGCAACACGACCGGTTTCACCGCGTTCGCCAAGTCGTTGATGTTCAATACCGATACTCCTTGCAGCTCGCACACTTTGTTCAGGTTGAAATCGTTAGTGACCACTTTGCCCTTCATCGCCTTCGCGAGCTTGACGAGTTTGCTGTCGACTTCTCCCGGTTCTTCGTTCGCGTCCTCGTAGATGAGCACCCGCACGTCGAGCTCTTTTTGGATTTTGTTCAAAATATCAAGCCCTCTGCGTCCTCTGTTCCGCTTTAGCAGATCGGAAGAATCGGCGATATGCTGCAGCTCTTCGAGAACAAATTCCGGAATGACCAGCGTCCCTTCGATAAATCCCGTCTTGCAAATATCCGCGATGCGGCCGTCGATAATGACGCTCGTATCGAGAATCTTGTGCTCTTCGTACCGAGGTCCGTCGCTCTTCGGCGCTTCCGCCGTTCCCCGCGTTTTGAACCACGCTCCGAGCTCGTCCTTCTTCATCGTGCCGACGCGCGCGCCCGCGTAACCGAGCGTCAGCGCCGCGCCCGCCGCCACGACTTGCCCGACGTGCGGAATATCCGTCAAATAGGGGTATGCGAACGACGATAGCGCAAGTCCGAACGTCAAACCGACGAGGCCGGACAACAATTCCGCGATCGGATAACCGGATAACCTGTCGATTCCTCTTTGCAAGGCGCGGGATACCGGCGAAGCCACGGACGTCGCGACGAGAAACCCGGCGCCGGCGCCGACGACCGCGCTGAAAGTGCCTCCCGCGCCGCCGGACGTGCCGAGCAAAGTTCCCATCCAAGGCGAGTCGGGCGACGATTGCAAGCGGATCAATTGTTCCCCGAGCAGCGCTCCGAGCAGCAGCCCGAGCGTTTGAATCACTCTTCTTATCATCATGTCTTTCACTTCCTTTCGGATCATAAGTCAAAACTACCGTTACTAGTATGTTCCATTTTTACGAAACCTAATCGCGCTCCGGAAGCTGTCTTAAAGTTTCCTCAAAAACGCGAACTTCCTTTGAATTCCGCGGAACCTTGCTCTATAATGAGTTCAAAGACAATTAAAGGTAACCGAGGTGGAACGGATGAACGCGCCTACGCTCAGCGAGTTTCAGAGTCAGGTGTCGGAATTGTTGCTCCGTCATCGCAGTCTGCTCGACGTCGTCACGAAGTACAGCCAGTCGAACGCCTCCGTCAACCGCTCCGTCACCAAGTCGATCACCGAATGCGGTTGCATCGCCCTGAACGCCCGGAATCAAGGCTTCTCCGAAGGGATGAAGCTGGATCAGGCGAACCGGCAGTCCAAGTCCCATATGGAAGGCGCCTTGTGCGAGAATTGCCGGGAAGCGATTCGCGGCGAAATGGGCAAAAACTTGTTTTACCTGTCGGCCATGTGCAATCTGCTGGACATTAGCCTCCAAGACGTCGTCGCCAAGGAAGCGGACAAATGCTCCACGCTCGGATGGTTTAATCTCACTTGATTTTCGAGTAAACGAAAAGCAGCCCTCGCGGGCTGCTTTTTTTCTTGCGCATGATTAACGACGTTACGCCTACTCCAGCGTATCCTTAGCGATCGCGACGATGATGTCGTTCATCGAGAACAGCGCGCACGCCAATGGAAAAAAGCACCGGAAGCTCCCTTGCGGTCGGGGAAACTACCGATGCTTTCGGCATGGCGTTCGGTTCGGAAGAGGAGCGACTATGCGCTATGCTTCGACTGCTCATCATCTTCCTCCGCTTTCAATCGCTTCGCGCGACGGCGAGCGGAGGGGAACAAGCCATCAACGTTTTTTTTTAAGCCCCAAAGCGCGTACAGAAGAAGCAGCGCCAGAATGACTTTCGGAATCGCTTGTTGGAACATATACGCCAAAACGGCCGCGGCGACGACGACGAGCGGAATGGCCCATATCGCTTTCTTCGGCAAGCCTAGCTTCTTGAAATTCGGATACTTCATATTGCTAATCATCAAGAACGACAAAGCAACGGTGCTAATGAGCAGAAGCGAGTAATGCAGCTCGTGGTGGAACAGCGCGAGCGTTGCCAAGACGCCGCCGGCGGCCGGAATCGGCAATCCGATGAAATAGCCCGGGATGCCGTCGATGACGTTGAATCTCGCCAATCTCAAAGCTCCGCATATCGGGAACAGCGCCGTGACGATCCATGCCATCGCCGAATTGACTTCTTCGTGGAATCCGGCTTGGTACATGATGAACGCCGGAGCGACGCCGAAGGAGATGACGTCGGACAGTGAATCCAGTTCCTTGCCGAATTCGCTCTGCGCGTTCAGCGCGCGGGCGACCCGTCCGTCCAGCCCATCGAGAAGCATCGCGATAATGACGAGAAGCGCCGCCGTATTCGCATCGTCGTTAAACGCCAAAATAATGGAGATGACGCCTAACGTCAAATTCCCAATGGTGAACAGGTTCGGTATGGATTTTGCGATCATGTTATGCCACCTCGACTTTACTATACCCTATCTACGATCAAGTTAAGCGTTATCGAACGCGTTTTCTGGTAATCGATTGGGAACGGCCGCTAAGAACATTACCAATTGTATTCCCCTTATATCTGTCTGTCAATAAACACCTGATCTTGTATCCGTTTGAGACCTTCCTTGATCGCGCGCGCGCGAACCTCCCCGATCCCGTCCACCTCGTCGAGTTCTTCTATCGAAGCCATGACGATATGGGGCAAAGCGCAGAAACGATCGACGAGATTGTGGATGATGATGCTCGGCAGGCGGGGGATCTTGCTCAGCATCCGATAACCGCGCGGCAGGAGCCCTTCCTCGACGACGGAGTTCAGCGACGGATAGCCGAGAAGACGGATCAGCAAGCCCGAATCGAGCAGTTCTTCCGAGCTGAGCTTGCGGATCGCCGCTTGAATTTCCTTCACCTTGTTCTCGGCGTCGTCCTTGGCGTAGTCCCGGAGCAGCAGCCAAGCTTCTTCTTCGGCCGAGCCGACCAGCTCTTCCTTCTGCATCGAGATGAGCCGGCCTTCGTTGCCGAGCTCCAGCACGTAACGGTTAATCTCGTTATTGATTCGCAGCATCATCTCGGCTCGTTGGATGACGTAAGCCACCTCGTGCATCGTGACCATTTCCTCGAACTCCAGCGCGGACAAGTTCGTGAGCGCTTGCGTGAACACGGCCCGATACTTCTCCATCGTCTGTATCGCTTGGTTCGCCTTCGTCAGGATCACGCCCATTTCCTTGAGGGCGTAGCGAAGATTGCCTTGATATAGCGTAATGACGTTGCGGCGCTGCGAGATGGAGACGACGAGCTTGCCCGTCTGCTTCGCGACCCGCTCCGCCGTACGGTGGCGGATGCCCGTCTCCGACGAGGAAATCGACGGATCGGGGATCAACTGCGTATTGGCGTACAGAATGCGTTTCACGTCTTCGTTGAGAATGATCGCTCCGTCCATTTTGGCCAATTCGTACAAGTAGTTCGGACTGAAATCGCAATTGATGGAGAAACCTCCGTCGACGACTTCCATCACTTCGGGGCTGTAGCCGACGACGATAAGCGCCCCCGTCTTCGCGCGAAGCACGTTCTCCAATCCGTCGCGGAAAGGGGTTCCCGGCGCGACCATCTGCAGCAGCAAATTCATCGTTTTCTCTTGCTGGTTGCGTTCTTTCTCTTTCGTGTCTTTAGGGTCTCTTTCTTTATGTTCTTTCATTATGTCAAACGATACCCCCTATTCCAATGCGGCTTTGAGCGCTTGCGCGACCGTCGTGACCCCGATGAGCTGAATGTCTTTGGGCGGCTGCCACCCTTTCATGCTCGTCTCCGGCAAAATGACCCGTTTGAATCCGAGCTTGTGCGCTTCCTTGACCCGTTGCTCCGCGCGCGAGACGGCCCTCACTTCTCCCGTCAGTCCGACCTCTCCGAAGATCGCGTCGTACGGCTTGGTCGGCGCGTCCTTGAAGCTGGACGCGAGGCTGACGATCGCGGCGAGATCCGCCGCCGGTTCGTCAAGCTTCACGCCGCCGGCCACGTTCAAGTAAGCGTCTTGGTTTTGCAGCAGCATGCCCATTCGTTTCTCGAGGACGGCGATGACGAGCGACATGCGGTGATGGTCGAAGCCGGACGCCATGCGGCGGGGCGACGGGAAATGCGTCGGGGCGACGAGCGCCTGCAGTTCGACGAGCATCGGCCTCGTGCCCTCCATGCTGGCTACGACGGTCGAGCCGGAGACGCCGAGCGGCCTTTCCGACAGGAACAACTCGGACGGATTCGTCACTTCGCGGAGGCCTTCCTCCGCCATATCGAAAATGCCGATTTCGTTCGTCGAGCCGAAACGATTCTTAACCGCCCGAAGAATCCGATAAGTATGATGCCTTTCGCCTTCGAAATAAAGCACGCAGTCCACCATATGTTCCAGTAGCCTCGGGCCGGCGATCGCGCCTTCCTTCGTGACATGGCCGACGAGCACGGTCGCGACGCCGTTCACCTTCGATATTCTCATGAAGTGGGCGGTGCACTCGCGGACTTGCGCGACGCTGCCGGGCGCGGAAGCGATTTCCGGCCTGTAGACGGTTTGAATCGAGTCGATGACGAGGAAGTCCGGCTCCACCTCGGCAATGGCTTCCTCGATCGTCTCGAGGTTCGTCTCGCATAGCACGTACAGCTTGTCGTTCAGCGCGCCGAGACGGTCCGCGCGAAGCTTCGTCTGGCGCACGGATTCTTCTCCCGAGACGTATAGCACTTTCAATCCTTTGTTCGAGAGCGAATAAGCGGTTTGGAGCAAGAGAGTCGACTTGCCGATGCCCGGATCGCCGCCGACAAGGAGCAGGGAGCCGGGGACGAGCCCTCCCCCGAGCACCCGGTTCAACTCGGCCATGCCCGTCAGAATGCGCGGTTCTTTCTTACTTTCTATATGTATGATCGGTTGGGCTTTTTCTTTCGCCCGGTGCAATTCGCTTCTTCCGACGATTGCCTTGACTTCCGTCTCGGTTTCCTCGACCATCGTGTTCCACTCGTTGCAGCCCGGGCATTTGCCCATCCATTTGGGCGATTCCGTTCCGCACTCGGTGCAGGCGAATTTCGTTTTGACCTTGGCCATGGCGGGTGTCGCGCTCCTTCCGGGAAAAACGGGTTGTCCGCAGCGAACGCCGACTTGCGGCTTCGCGATTAGCGAAGTTCGGCATACCGCTACGGCGGGCATTATCGTTTTTCGCTACATCTTGAAGTTTACCATTTCCCGGGGCCAAGAGAAACCCGCCCAGGGACGGATACGCAAACGAAAGTTGGGGGATCTTGGAAGTTTCCGAGTCGTAATGCAAGCTCCCTCAGGTCTTAGTTGCTCATGAGCTAATTATCGGAGGGCTCGAAGTGACTTCGGAGGGCTGTAGTTGCTTGCGGGACATCTAATGGTCTACTCGGAGCGACTTCGGAGGGCTGTAGTTGCTTGCGGGACAATAACTGTCTGCTCGAAGGGACTTCGGAGGGCTGTAGTTGCTTGCGGGACATCTAATGGTCTACTCGGAGTGACTTCGGAGGGTTGTAGTTGCTTGCGGGACAATAACTGTCTGCTCGAAGGGACTTCGGAGGGCTGTAGTTGCTTGCGGGACATCTAATGGTCTACTCGGAGTGACTTCGGAGAGTTGTAGTTGCTTGCGAGACAATAACTGTCTGCTCGAAGGGACTTCGGAGGGCTTTAGTTGCTTACGAGACAACTAACTCTGCCTGCAATACGGTTTCACCTGACTACATCCATCCCAAACTCCGTACTACTGCCTCCAATTCGGTTTCACCTGACTACAGCTACACCAACCCCGAACGACCGACTGCAATACGGTTTCACCTGACTACAGCCACTCCAACCCCCGAACACCCGCCTGCAATTCGGTTCCACCTGATTACAGCAGAAGCCCACAAGCACAAACCAAAAAACTCCCCGGGAGATCGCCGAAAGGCGTCGCCCGGGGAGTTCCCTAAGCTTAGCTTAAGCTTTAGTCAATTCGATCTCGCCTTTCTCGCCCTTCTGCCGGACGACGAGACCGCCTTCCGACTCGTCGATGACGAGCGCGTGGCCTTTGGCGATTTTGCCGAGAAGCAGATCTTCGGACAACCGGTCCTCGATATGCTTCTGGATCGCGCGGCGCAGCGGACGAGCGCCGTATTGCGGATCGTAGCCTTCCTTCGCGAGGAACGATTTCGCCGAGTCGGTCAGTTCGAAAGTGACGTTGTGCTCGACGAGGCGCTTACGTAGGTCGTCGGCCATGAGCGTGACGATCTGGGAGATATGCTCCTCGTTCAACGGATGGAAGACGATCGATTCGTCGATCCGGTTCAAGAACTCCGGACGGAACGATTTTTTGAGCTCCGCGAGCACTTTTTCTTTCATGTTCTGGTAGTCGCGGCCCGCGTCTTGCGCGGCCGTGAAACCCAAAGTCGAATTCTTCTTGATCTGCTCCGCGCCGACGTTCGAGGTCATGATAATAAGCGTGTTGCGGAAGTCGACGGAACGGCCTTTGGAATCGGTCAAGCGGCCGTCCTCAAGCACTTGGAGCAAGATGTTGAACACTTCCGGATGGGCCTTCTCGATCTCGTCGAGCAGCACGACCGAGTACGGCTTGCGGCGTACTTTCTCGGTCAGTTGGCCGCCTTCGTCATAACCGACGTATCCCGGAGGCGCTCCGACGAGGCGCGAAGTGGAATGCTTCTCCATGTACTCCGACATGTCGATGCGGATGACCGCGTTCTCGTCGCCGAACATCGCTTCGGCGATGGCGCGAGCGAGCTCCGTCTTGCCGACACCCGTCGGGCCGAGGAAGATGAACGAGCCCATCGGGCGCTTCGGATCCTTCAAGCCGGCGCGGGCGCGACGGATCGCGCGGGATACCGCCTTGACCGCTTCTTCTTGGCCGATGACGCGGTCGTGAAGAATGCTTTCCATCTTGAGCAGGCGCTCCGTCTCTTCCTCCGCCAGCTTGCTGACCGGAATGCCGGTCCAACTCGCGACGACTTGGGCGATATCTTCCGGCGTCACCTCGGAATCGGTGCGGCCTTGCTTCTCTTTCCACAGGTTCTTCGTATGATCGAGCTCTTCGCGGATCTTCTGTTCGGTGTCGCGAAGGGCGGCCGCTTTCTCGAACTCTTGGCTTTGGACTGCAGCGTCCTTCTCCTTGCGGATATCCTCGAGACGCGTCTCGAGCTGCTTCAGGTTAGGCGGTACCGTGTACGAGTTCAGCCTGACCTTGGAGCCCGCTTCGTCGATCAAGTCGATCGCTTTGTCCGGCAAGAACCGATCCGGGATGTAACGGTCGGACAGCTTGACGGCGGCGTCGATCGCGTCGTCGGTGATTTTCACGCGGTGATGCGCTTCGTAACGGTCGCGCAAGCCGAGCAGAATCTGAATCGCTTCTTCCGGCGTCGGCTGATCGACCGTAATCGGTTGAAACCGGCGCTCCAGCGCGGCGTCCTTCTCGATGTATTTGCGGTATTCGTCAAGCGTCGTCGCGCCGATGCACTGCAGCTCGCCGCGAGCCAGAGCCGGCTTCAGAATGTTGGAAGCGTCGATCGCGCCTTCCGCGCCGCCCGCTCCGATCAAAGTATGCAATTCGTCGATGAAGAGAATGACGTTGCCCGCTTGGCGGATTTCGTCCATGATTTTTTTCAGACGGTCTTCGAATTCGCCGCGGTACTTCGTTCCGGCGACGACCGAGCCCATGTCGAGCGTCATGACGCGCTTGTCGCGAAGCGTCTCGGGAATCTCGTTGTTGACGATCTTCTGCGCGAGACCTTCGGCGATCGCCGTCTTGCCGACGCCCGGTTCGCCGATCAGAACGGGATTGTTCTTCGTGCGGCGGGACAGCACTTGGATGACGCGTTCGATTTCCTTGGAACGGCCGATGACCGGATCGATGTTGCCGTCGCGGGCGCTGGCCGTCAAGTCGCGAGCCAAGCCGTCGAGCGTCGGCGTGCTGACGTTCGCGGAAGGTCCGTGGTTCTGCGACGCGCTCTCGTTGCTGCCGAGCAGCTGCAGCACTTGCTGGCGAGCCTTGTTCAGGCTGATGCCCAGATTGTTCAGGACGCGGGCTGCGACGCCCTCGCCTTCGCGGATGAGGCCGAGAAGAATATGTTCCGTGCCGACGTACGTATGTCCCAGCTTGCGCGCCTCGTCCATCGACAGCTCGATGACTTTTTTCGCCCGCGGCGTGTAAGCGATGTTCGTCGGTTGCTCTTGGCCGCGTCCGATCAACGATTCGACTTCGTCCTGGATTTTCTCCAAGCCGAGACCGAGCGCGATTAGCGCCTTGGCCGCAATGCTTTCCCCTTCCCGGATCAAACCGAGCAGAATATGTTCCGTACCGATATTATTGTGTCCCAAACGCACCGCCTCTTCTTGAGCCAACGCCAACACCTTCTGCGCACGTTCCGTAAATCTGCCAAACATCATGAGACACACCTCCTAAGTGGTTGTTCAAAAAGCCTAGCTATAAAGTTAGAATAAAACATTTATGAAATAGTTGCCAGTCGGCTGCGAATCATTTCCGCTCTCGACCGGTCCCGATCTTCCGGACTCATCGCTTCTCCGTACGTCAATTGGAGCGAACCGGGCTGCGTCGAGACGAGCAGCTCGTTCAGGACGAGACCGTCGACTTCGGGAAGCAGGTCGAGGTGAACGCCTAGCCGAATATCGGATAACCTCTGGGATGCTTCTTTGGAATCGATGATGATCGCTTGCGTCAGAATGCCGTACGACCGTCGCACCCGGTCCTCGACGCGAAGCCGGGATTCGGTTAATAGCTTACTCCTGGCGGACCGTTCGTGTTCGATCATTTGGCGAGCGACCTGGAATAAATTTTCGACGATCTCCTGTTCCGATTGTCCAAGCGTAATCTGGTTCGACACTTGGAACAGGTTGCCCGTCGCTTCGCTGCCTTCGCCGTACAGACCCCGCACCGCGAGACCGACTTGCGTGACGGCGGACAAAATGCGGTTGATCTGCCCCGTCATGACGAGCGCGGGCAAGTGCATCATGACGGAAGCGCGAATGCCGGTGCCGACGTTCGTGGGGCAGCTCGTCAAGTAGCCGTGCTTCTCGTCGAAGGCGTATTCGACCTGCTCTTCGAATATATCGTCGATCTTGCTGGCCGCGTCCCACGCTTCGCGAATCTGGAATCCGGAGGCCAGGCATTGGATGCGAAGATGATCTTCTTCGTTGATCATCACGCTGATGTCCTCGTTCGGACTCAGAATCAAGGCGCCGTTACGGGATTCGTTCGCTAGATTGGGGCTGATCAGATGTTTCTCCACGAGCACGAGCTTCTCGAGCTCGGTCAGCTCGGTCAGCCGAATCTGCTCGATGTTGCCGAGACCGTTCAACCGGCCGTTCTCCGCGACGGAGAGCAGTTGATCCATGACGGAGCCGGACTGTTCGGGATCCGCCATCATCGGGAAAGGCAAGTTCCGGATGTTGCGGGCGATCCTCACCCGGCTGCTGATGACGACGTCGGAATCGGGTCCCGTGCCGTTCATCCACTGGCTTAGCGCCTGCTTGACGTATTTTCGTTTCGTCATCTTGTTCTCCTGCCCTTCAGCCGCTCATTTCTTTCTCGAGCTCGCGAATCCGATCCCTCAGTTGAGCCGCCGTCTCGAAATCTTCCCGTTCGATCCGGCCGAGCATTTCCTTCTTCAACCGGTCGATCTCCCGCTTTGTCCTCAGCCTGCCGCCCGCCCGCTTCGGTACTTTGCCGACGTGTACCGTGTTGCCGTGCACCCGCTTCAGAAGCGGATCGAGACGTTCGGAAAATTGCTTGTAGCAATGACTGCAGCCGAATCGCCCGATCTTGCTGAATTGGGCGTACGTCATCCCGCACGTGTCGCATTTGACCGCCGGTTGCGGCCTGGCGGCCGAGCCGGCGGATACGGTTTCGAAGTCCAGCAAGCCCGAGAGCAGGTTATGGATGGAAAATCCGCTGGAAGTACCGGGGATGAGTTCCCCCTTCTCCCTGGCGCACGATTCGCAAATATGCAGCTCCGCCTTCTCTCCGTTCACGATTTTCGTAAAATGGAGCGTTGCCGGGCGATTGCCGCATTCCTGGCATTGCATCGGATGATCCTCCTTTCGGAATTCCTTCGGCTATTTCCCCAACAGTGCGACAAGAATCGCCTTCACGAGCTTGGCGCGTATTTCGTCCCGCAGCGGAAGCTTCAGCGTCAGCACCTCCCGGGACACGGCCGCCTTCAGCAAGCACGCCTCCCGCGGGGTAATGAATTGAGCCTGCTCGAGCTGGTAGAACAGCCCTTCCGCGGCGGTCTGGTCGATCTGGTCGCCGACCGTCTGCTGAATATGGCGTTGCACCGTCTCGAGCGAAGGCAAGTCGACCCGCTGAATTCGGATGTAGCCGCCGCCGCCCCTCTTGCTCTCCACGAGATAACCTTTCTCGAGGGTGAACCGGGTGCTGATCACGTAATTGATCTGGGACGGCACGCAGCTGAACTTATCGGCCAACTCGCCTCGCTGGATCTCGACGGCCCCTTCGGAGCTGCCCTGCAAAATCTGCTTTAAATAATGTTCGATAAGATCGGTAATGTTACGCAACGTACAACCTCCTTTCAGGGGGTTGAAGGCATTCGAACTCTGACTCTGACTTTGACTTTCTTTGACTATATCCTTATTATATGCCGTTTTCTGAAAAATGCAAACACGTCCGCGTCAATATCTTAAGTATGCTCAGATGCTCGCGCGATTACTTGTCCGACGGTATCCCGCGTACGCAATAAAAGCGCTCGCTGCCGAGCGCCTTCACTATTTTCCCCATATCTTCTCCAGCCGCTCCCGCATCGCCGGCCCGACGCCTCCAACGAGAACGATTCGCTAATCGTCTCCCGTCCTCTACGCGCGATCGCCGACCGCCATTCGTCGTCATAGACGACCCGCTTCATCAGATGCGCCGCGTGCTCGACGTCGGACTCCGCCCATAGCTTGTGCGCCTTATACGGGCCGAAATCGTGGCCGATTCGGACGAGCCGAAAACGAACGGCTCCGCTATTGTCGGGAGTCATGAAATCGGTGTTGCCCGACCAATTCGTGCAGATGACCGGCTTACCCAAACTCATCGCCTCGGCGAGCGGCAAACCGAACCCTAAGGCACGGTGCAGCGAGACGTAGCAATCACAGCAATTCAGCAGCGCGGTCACGTCGGCGCGCCTCATGACTCGGTCGATGATTCGGACGTGGGGAAGCCCTTCGGCCGCGTTTTCAAGCTTTCGACCTCCGAACGTTGCGGGTTGTTCATCTTGATGACCAAGCCGGCCGATAGCCCATGGCGGCCTACCGCGTCGCTCGCGATAGGCCCGAAGGACCGAATTCGGATTTTGCGGGGCGAGTATATATACATGTCGTACATGAACAGGAATAGAAATTTGTGCTCCGGCAGGCCGAAGGCACGACGATTGACCTGTAAAACTGAAAGCACAATGTTCCGCCTTCGATTAAACAAATTCGATCGCCTTCCATTAAGTTCAAATGATTGATTGCCATGCTAACGCTGGGAACTATCGGATTTCCGAAATTGATCCACTCCGGTTTGATCATTTTCCGGGCTAAAGTCGTATCCATGAGTACTCCTTCGTACGAGTGATCGCCGTCGATAAAGATGAAATCCGCTTTCTGCAAATGATCCGCGATAATATCCCGTGATCCGTTAGGATTCTACGAGTAGGACCTTGGATCGTTCAGGACCAAATTTCCCGCCACCAAAGGGATTTCAGCCTGCTGAACGGTTAATTTGATCGTCGAGGTCGGCTCAATATCTATTCTGATATAAACCGGATATTCCCCCATGATGTTACCCTCTCCAAAAAGCTTGAAGAAGGATGCTCATAAGTCCTCTCCTTTCGGATACGGATCATTATATTCGCCTCGAACCCCGGGAAGTCTCGTATTATCATACGTGATCAAGCGTTCACGGTCATTATAGATCTATTCTCGCGTATAGGGCACCCTTAGGGGTGCCTTTATTCGTTCTTTCCAACCCACAGCACAAACAAAATGCATAGATACATCTTGTTCGTCCCCTTACCGATGATTCGCGCAAACAAAATGCTAAAGTGCAGTTTGTTCGGCGCATTTTACGTGAATCGGTCCGTTTAGGCTCAACAAACTGCAATTTTGCAGGTTGATGGGACGTTTGGGCGAAATTACCCTGATCAAACTGCACTTTTGCATTTTGTTGTGAAGGGACGGAGGAGGAGGGGTGAAGGCGGTGAGATGTTATGAGGTTGTTGTCGAGGGTTGAGGTTGGCTAGCGTATTAGAGATAGTTGTCAGGCGTTGAGCCGGCTAGCTGACATGAGGCTGCGTACCCACACATCCACCAACACAATCCGCAACGCAAGCAAAAGGAATAGCAAAAAAGCACCCTCTCGGGTGCTTCCTCTGCCATCATCAGCCCTGGTCGTCGACTTCGTCGACTGCTCGGGCATGCGTCCAGCCTGGCGGCGTCCTACTCTCCCAGGACCCTGCGATCCAAGTACCATCGGCGCTGGAGGGCTTAACGGTCGTGTTCGGGATGGGTACGCGTGGGACCCCTCCGCCATTACCACCAGACCGGCTGATTAGGTTCAA
>NZ_JBHSMH010000021.1:0-60654 GCF_042655365.1 Cohnella suwonensis
GGGATGTCGGATCGGTCGACCCCGAGAGTTACAAGGGTCATGGGTATGATTGCTTCATTATGGAAATCCGCCAAAAGTAAAAGGACCGGAGGCAAAGCCTCCGGTCTTTCTTAACCGTGCAAGAGGGGCGTCGATGAACGGTTATTCGTGTTCGAGATGCTGCAACGTCTGAATGAAAATTTGCTCGATGTGCGTATCGTCTAACGAATAATATACCATTTTGCCGCTTTTCCTTCGTTTGACCATGCGTATGTTGCGCAAATACCGAAGCTGGTGGGAAACGGCGGATTGACCCATGTCGAGCAAGACGGACAGATCGTGGACGCATAGCTCTTGACGCAGCAAGGCACCGATCAGCTTTACCCTTGTCGGGTCTCCGATCGCCTTAAATAGCTCTGCTAGTCGGGATGCGGATCGGTCGTTGATCATCTCCTGTTTGATCTCATGCAACGGTGCATTCGAATGGGTACAGTTTTCGCCGGATTGTTCAAATCTGATGATATCCATGATTTGGCTCCCTTGTCGCATTTGTAATGTTCTTTCATTATAACCGCGACAAGGTAATCGCGGAAATATGACGGGTTATGTTGCGTCATTTCCGCGATTCCGAGTTATTCACTTTAATATCAAGCGGCGATATCTGAGAATTCGCCGATACATCCTCTTATTATCCATTTTTTTGAAATGGCTCAGCATCGGACTTAAATTCGCTTCAATGATCCAGACGCGACCACGTGAGCTTAATCCCATATCGAAACCATAAATATACTTTTCCTTAAACAATTTGCTGAGTCTTGTAGCCGCACGTATAGCGACTTTATTCATTTTCGATCCTAATACTGTAGATGACGCATTTTTTAACGAAGATTTTCGGATGGCTCTTCTAAACGGCAGTACGGTTCCTTTGGATCTCTCAATGTTCGTGACGATATAACCTTCGCCTGCAACTTTGACTGCTTTTCCTGTTACTTTCCATGGATGAAGTTTACTTATGCGTTGTACGATGACCCGTATATCGAAAGGCCGGCCTTTGATTGTTGCGAGGGGAATACGCCGTTGTACGATGTATCTGCGATTGCCGATGTATCTATTCACCGCATCGTATAACCTTTCGTTTTCTTCCACGATTTCCTTCATGTACTCGTAGTGTATCTCGTATCGATCCCGGTTTACTTCAGATACCCGAATCACGCCGCGACCGCGTTTGCCGCCCATAGGCTTAAGTATAATATCGCGGTATTCTTTCAAAAAATCCATTAACGTTTTTTTCGTCATTTTTTTCGTATCCGGGAGGTGCCGTCTTAGTTTTCGGGATTTCTTCATGAACTTGTATTTTTTATATTTATTTTGCCTAATGGATATTCCCACCTATTATCCTCCTTTCTCCATACAGTGAATTTGACTGAGATAATTTTCCAGCAAAGTCGAGAAAGCTTCCATATCTTCGTAAGTGATGTCACCCATATTCGCGATTCTGAACGTTTTCAACTCTCCGATCTTTCCGGGATAAATCGTAAAGCCCCTATCGTAAAAATAATCATGCATGTCGTTAAAATCATAGTTGTTGCAGTCCGGTTCAACGATAGCGGTAATAATCTTCGAATGATGTTTATTATTCACTAGATACTTGAGCCCAAGCTCCGTAATTCGGTTGATTAACGTTTCCCATGACCTGCAGTAACGTCTATATCGTTGTTCGATGCCTTCTTGTTTAAGCTCATCAATCGCTTGTTTAAGCGCGTAAAGCGTTTGTACGGGCGGAGTGAAGCGCATTTGGCCGTTTATTGAAAAATATTGAAATTGAGCATATAAATTCAGGTAATAATTCCTTGGCTTTTGATGGCGGATGTTCTCCAATTTATTTTTATTTGCGATACAAATGGCGACTCCCGCCATACCCTGAATGTTTTTGTTGGAGCTTGCCGCCAAATAGCTGATATTCATGTCTTTCATCGACAAGGGAATGGCTGCGAACGAGCTCATGGCATCGACAATCATATCTATTTGATAATTGTCGCATATCTTTCCGATAGACGGGATGTCATTTAATAGTCCGGTTGTCGTTTCATGATGAACGACGGCAAGATGGGAGACCGTCCGCGGGCACGATCGAATAAAGAGTTCTAGAGCGGCCAAGTCGATGGCCGCGTCGGGAGCGCAATTAAATTCGAAGTAATCCAGGCCGTACGATTCCGCAATCTCGCACATTCTTTTCCCGTATGCGCCGTTATTGACGATAACCGCCGCTTCATCGTCAACCACGGAGCTAATAATCGATTCCACAGCCGCAGTGCCCGAACCGCCAAACAGCACCGTCGTGTATTCATTCGGATCGGCTATCAGACAGGTCAGTTCGTTAGAAACGTAAGCCATCAATTGGCCGAATTCCTTTTCCCTCGGACATATATCCGGTACCACCTGGGCGAATTTTACGCTGTCCGTCGTTGTCGCCGGTCCGGGATTGAGTAGAATATTACGTTTGACGGTTTGCAAGCGGCTGTCCTCCTTTATTCAAGGGTGGATATTTTTCAAAAATTTCATGAGTCGTTCCTTCACTTCATGGGGCTTGATTTGAGGTCGTCCAAGGTTCCGGTCAAGGCTTCTTGATATTTTCATGCAAATAAAAGTTAATCTTTTCGTCAGTTTCCATTCTTTTATCCGATATTCCAATTCATCTAAATGGTGTACATAAACAGATTTCTTGTAACCGCATGAAGCGGCAATATTCACGAAATTCACATTGTGCGAGACCGTACTTTGTCCTCCTGTCGAATCATGAGCGTTATTATCCAGAACGATATGCAGCAGGTTGGGAGGTCCGTAAAAGCCGTTTGTCGCCAGACTCCCCATGCGCATGAGCAGGGACCCGTCTCCGTCAATGACAACGGCGTCGGCATTCTTTTGGTTTAGTGCCAATCCAAGTCCGAATGAACTGATACAGCCCATGGAACCGACCATGTAAAAGTTGTTCGGGGCATCCTCAATTTCGTAGAGTTCGCGTCCCGTCTTGCCCGTCGTGGCCAATTGTACGGTCTTACCGTCTTTCAAGGCGTTAATGACCGTCAAGGCTTCACGCCTGGAAGGTAGCTGGTCAGGAGCATGCCTTTCGTCAGTTTCGTCATTCACATGCGAGGAACGCTTTTGCTTATGCAGCGGTTCGTTCTCGAACGTTCCTTTTCGTACAACGAAGAAAAACGATCGGTTACGGTCGATCCATTGCGCTGCAAGCGACAGTTGATGCTGCGCTTCCTCCATATCGGAAGATAAAACCATCCATTTCACCTGCATGTGCTCCAATAGGGGAATCGTGATTCGGCCCATCAGTTCATGCTGTGGCTCATCCTGCTTACCGGGTTCGCCCCGCAAGCTGACAAAGCCGAGCACCGGAACCCGGAAGGTGTAGTTGAGAGAAACTAAAGGGGAAACGGCATTCGTTAAACCTGAATTTTGCATGAGAACGACCGGTTTTTTCCCAGCGACGAACGCGCCTGACGCAATGGCCAACGCATCTCCTTCGTTCGCTGCCGCTACATAATCGCATTCGTTAATGGCATAGTTGATTAGATGCTTTAAAAATGAGCAAGGCACGCCTGTATAAAACGAAAACCCCAACTTTTGCAATTCCGATCCGAATCGTTTGGTGTGGATCATCAGCGACCACGATTACCGGAAGGGAGATATTTGCGTTCCGCTTCTTGCAGCTCTTCGGCCCTTTGCAGCCGAAAAACTTCTTCCAGGGAAACGATGTCCGACTCTGCATTCGCGATACTTTCTTCTTTGAAAATTCGTTCCGATATTTTCTGCATCGCAGCGATAGACGTCCGAAGGTTATGATTTGCCCAGATGGCAACGCTGATCCCCAAATCGACAAAGCGCCGTGTCGGCGTTTCGTAATATTTGGTAGGCACAACGACGACGGGAAGCCTGCCTTGCCATTCTTTCATAAACGATTCGATTTCCGATATATCCGATCGGCGACTATGAATAAGGACAGCGTCCACACCCGCTTGTCGGTATGCTTCGGCGCGCCGCAGCGTTTCCTCTAACCCCCAGCCCGCTATGAAAGATTCGACTCTTGCTACAACCATAAAATCATCGTCGGTTTGCGTGTCTTTCATGGCTTTGATTTTGCCGCAAAACTCGTCGATATCGGCAAGCGGCTGCGCCTGACCGTTAATAAAGGAGTTGGTTTTCGGGAACAGCTTATCTTCGATGCATACCCCTGCGATATTTCGCTGTTCCAGTTTTGTAACCAGACGTCTTGCATTATTGAAATTTCCGTAACCCGTATCTCCATCGAGCAAAATCGGAATGGACGTTGCATCGCTCATAAACTCCAAAACATCCAAAACTTGCGTCCAGGAAGCCTCGTTGTTGTCTCTAACGCCGAGACCAGCGGATATGGATAATCCGCTGGCCCAAATCCCTTTAAAACCGGTCTCTTCGACGATTTTTGCCGACAAGCCGTTGTGGGCTTCCATTAGAAACTCCAAGCTTTGGGAGTTGATTAGATGTTTTAATCGGGATGTTTTACCCATGTTTCAGCAGCCTCCATCCATCAAAAAGTCAGATCGGCTTTCTCGTGCCGATCGGCGGATTATTTCCTCCTTCGCTTTATCCTGTTCCTTCTTGCTAATCTTTTTGCGTATAGAAGGGGGGCCAAGTATATTTTTCTTCGTATTTTTGGTCCGTACGCCTTCGCTATAGAAACTTTTGCGG
Organism: Cohnella suwonensis; assembly: GCF_042655365.1. Lineage (NCBI taxonomy): Bacteria > Bacillati > Bacillota > Bacilli > Caryophanales > Paenibacillaceae > Cohnella > Cohnella suwonensis. The sequence continues at coordinate 4,720 of NZ_JBHSMH010000021.1, forward strand.
ATTGAGCGTTGCATTCAATCAACCAAATTTTACCTTTTTTATCAACGGCAAAATCGATTCCGAGCTCTCCGAACTTCCCGTAACATTTTTCAACGCTTTTATAAACCAAGACTACAAAGTTTCTGATTTTTCCCTTCAAATCCTCAATTTCTTCTTTCGAGTATCCAGGGAACAAATCTTGCAACCGATCCTCCATTTTATAAGCGCTGGCATGGGTCGTAATGGGAGAATGACTTCGGCCGATCCGGATGGATATGCCGGAAATTTTAAGATTGCCTTTGCCGTTTCTTTGTAATTCGGCTCGAAAATCCACAGGTTGATGATCGCCTAACCGAATGAGATCGATAGCCTCTTGAACGATAAACTCCCGATTGCGAAAAAAACGTTTCATTACTTTTTTCAGGTCCTTAAAATGGTCGACTTTTCTCCTGACCAAACGGTCGATAACCGCATAACTGTATCTATAACCGCCCTCGGACCTTTTTACCGCGCGCATAACCTTAGTGCCTTTTCTGCCGTAGGTCGCTTTAATATACACGCTGCCCAGCCTTCGCACGTATTTTCTTACTTTGCTAAATCGATGAATGGTTTTGGTGTATGGTAAATAGGGTCGTATTTTCTCAACCCGTTTCAATTTGCGAAACAATTCGCTTTTGCTGAAACGAACCAAAGGATTGATTTTCGGGATACCCATTCTATCGAAACGTCTTACGGTACGCCGAACTCTTGCGCTTGAACCGCCGCGTACATACAGGACGTCAGGCCTCCGAATCCAACTTCTTACCCAACGTCCATTACGACTATTGAAGCGGATTCCTCTTATTCTTCTGCGTCTGAAATTCGCATTTCTCGCGGAGAAAAAGTGGAGCGTCGTTTTCGCGACTCGATTCGCTTTGGCAAGCTCACGCATACCTGTTGTTCTTACAAGTCGCCTTCCTACGATAACTCCGATAATCGGTCTTCTGAGACCGGAGGAGGATGCCATGGTGGTTACACCCCGCTTAATATATTTAAACAATCAGAAAGTATAAGTTTTCGAACTCGCGATTTTCTGCGGCCGATCCGGCAATTCATTGACGGAGATGACGTCCATCGTCTTTTTGCCCGGTTTTTTCCAGTACTTCTCGTTGTCCGGCAAATCATCGAACCAGGCGGCCTCTTTGGGACAATCAAGAATCATGAGTTTGCCGAATTCCCCGTCGCGCGACTGGTGGTACTTCAGATATGCTTTTCCTTTTTCGACGGCTAATATCTCAATTTTTCCCGAAGTATGGCTCATGCACAGCTTTACGCGTTTACCGAGGCCCGAAGTTATCGCTTTCGCTTCTTCCACGATACGATACACTTCTTCCAGCGAATGGACGAATCCGCGATTACCTGCTACAGGCCGATTAACGAAAAAATAATAGGGTGTAACTCCAGCCCACGATAATTTATCCATTAATTCGCCAAGTACGGCGGGGTCATCATTGATTCCTTTGAGAATCGGGGTTTGATTCACCACAATCGCTCCGGCATCGTATAATGCTTTAAAACATTTTTGGGCTTCGGGAGTGATCTCTCTCGGATGATTCACATGGGCCATGACGTAAATTCGCTTCTCTTTCGTGGAGTAGGTCCGGAACAATTGGAGAAGTTGTTCGTCTTCGTAAATTCGCATCGGGTTGAAAACAGGCATTTTCGATCCGATCCGAATGATCTTCACATGTTCCATTGCCCGCAGGCTTTCAATAATCCGGCTTAGTTTTTTCGTTGACAGGATTAACGGGTCGCCGCCCGTCAGCAGCACGTTGTTAATCTCGGTATGGGTAGAAATATAATCGAGACCGTCCTGAATATCCGGCATGGCTTCTTTTACGTCTTCACGAAACAGTCTTTTGCGAAAACAGAATCGGCAGTAGGAGCCGCATACCTCCGAAACGAGCAGTAAGGCCGTCGTCTTGTATTTGTGCTGGCATCCTTTCACGACATAGTTCGTGTCTTCATCGGAAGCATCCCATCGGCCGTATTCCTGAAGCTCGTCGTTACTTGGAATCACTAGCCGTCTTATAGGATCGTTCGGATCGGACCAATCGATCAGCTTTACATAATAATCGTTAAGCCGAAAAACGAATTTATCAATAACCTGCCGTAAGGAACGTTTCTCATCTTCGGTTAGTTCGGGTAGGCTTCCTATGTCCGTGATATATTTTACCGGCATGGCCCTTTGATCCTCCAATCCATAGGTCTCAAGACGTGCAATCCCATCACCCTTTCGAGTTTTATATCTTAGAAAATGCATCATTCGTCCAATAAGTGTTGGCAGACGCGGAGTGGGCGAAAAAAAATACAATCAGATGATTTTTTTTAAGCTGCCGACATACTGATCGATCATTTTTGATTTTGGCATCGCGTTTCTTATTTTTTGGCGGCATTTGTGCAATCGAATCGCTCGAACAAGCGGATAAGGAACGTGAAGCAGAGCAAACAGCAAATGCCTGTCTCCGCTGCTTAACGGCCTTGTACGATCGTAATGCTCGATCCATCGCAGCGTTTCGTCGCCCTTCCAAGCGACATTTCGATGCAGGATATGGGCAAGGTCCGCCATTCTTACCTGGTGAGACGTGTTCTCAAAATCAATCAGATGAATGAATCGCCGCCGATCGAAGACCAGATTGGGATAATTGTAATCTCCGTGTACAAAGGCGCGCACGGACTCTTCATATTTGATCGCTTCCAAGCTTTCCGGCTCACTCAAATAGCGAATGGCATCATCGCAAAGTGAAACGCAAGCGCTCATATTTTCTACCGATGGATACTCAAGCATATTTTTGCGGTAATCCGCGATAATGTTAGGCAACTTTGCGAATCGGTTCCTTTCCGGCGGCACGTCGCGGATCTCCATGCGTTCGGCGTGGCGGTGGAAATCGGCGAGCATCCGGATCGCTTTGCGCCACTCTAACCGGTCACCCAAATTCGGTGCTCTTCCCCGTACCCAATTGGTGATCATAAATGCTTTTTCTTTTCTCATCGTCCAAAGCGCTTGGTCTCGTGTCGGTATGATCCGGGGACCGTAACGAAATCCCGTCTCGGCAAGATGAATCATCACCTGCGCGATAAAGCGTACTTCCGGTTCAGGGATCGGATAGCTTTTGATGCAAAGCACGCGGCCCCTCGTCGTCAGCAGCCGATACACATCACGAACTTTGGTCATGTTTCGGATCGCCAGAGGAAAGGCGGCTTCAATGTGATCGTTCAGCGTCAATACCGGTCGCCTCCTCTTCCGGGATGAAAGGCGTATCATTAACCGGGGAACGCGGCTGCCGACTAGCCCACGCATCCAACCAACGAATCGCTTCCAAACGCTTAGACCAGGTTTCCATCAACACGTTAAACATGTCCGTACGTATGCCTGACCGAATTTGCTCGGCGACAATCCATGCTTCGCGCGGCAATCGACACAGGGAGGTTATGATAAGTCGTTCTTCCGGCATTAACGGGTAATGTTTCTCGTAACCGTTAAGAAGCGCCTTCATGTATGGCACCGAAAAAGCCGCAACATTATTTAACGTTTTGGCGACTTCGTAATAAGCCGAGCCGCGTCTTGCACGTTCCCAGTCCACCAAGTAAACACCGTCTGTATGAACGATGACGTTCGGACTTGTTACATCGCCATGGATGATCGAAGTTTTTTCCTTCCGTATGATCCGCTTAACGTCATGTTGCTTTAAGGTGTTCCACGCTTCTTCGGCCATGGAAAGGCATTGATCTCCCCGCTCCCTAAACCAACTGCCGCTCTCGTTTCTATTCTTTTGTATAATCCGCAAATGCCGCGCAAATGCCCGATGCCGCTTCCGAAAGCGATGGATTTCCGCCTTCGAGAAGGAAGGGCGGACAGACGACCGCCGGCGTGAGATCAGATGAAGCCGTGCCAGTACTTCACCCAGCCTCTCATAATCCTGCGGGTCTTCTCCCAATGGGGTACCTTCCATCCACTCCGTTACATAATAAATCCGTCTGTTTTTTGTAATCCAATGCTTTCCGTTAGCCGCCCTGTGCCACTGAGGCATGCTATCGAAACCGTGTTTTTTTAACCATGCAAGTTGTGAATAAACCCGATTGAGAAGGCTCTGCCGGCCTTTATAGGGTTTTAGCAAAAAAGAGCCCTTATCGGTAAACGCGCGATATGCTGCTCTTTTTTTATAAAGGGAGCGGCAAGCATGGATTTTATAAGTACGCAAGCCATATTGCTGTAAAATCGAACTCAACCGTTGCGACGGCCTTGGATGGGTCATGGCTGAAACTCCTCCCGTTCATCAACGCTCGGGACATTTACCCAAATATCGCTCCTTTACTGGAATGAAAGCAATATATGAATTAACGATAGGAAAAGATTGGACTTTGTTACGGGGTAAGTAACGTCTTACTCCTCCCGCCATATAATAAACAAGGACAATCGACTATTAGATTCACCATCTACGGGGGTATCGTGAAGGGGATGAGTTAATGGCTGGCAACGTGTTCGGCGAAAGGATTCAGATTACGACATTCGGCGAATCCCATGGAGAAGCGGTCGGCGTGATCGTTGATGGCGTTACTCCTGGAGTGGAAATAGACGAGGCATATATTCAGGTACAAATGGACCGGAGGAAACCCGGACAATCGACAGTTACTTCCCCGCGAAAAGAATATGACAAGGTCAATATATTGTCCGGGCTATTTGAAGGTAAAACAACGGGTACTCCCCTATTTATTATCTTATTTAACAAGGACATGAGACCGGAAGATTATGATGAGATCAAACATTCTTTTCGACCCGGTCATGCAGACTTCACGTACTTAAAGAAATATGGTTTACGCGACCATAGAGGAAGCGGCAGAGCCTCCGGCAGAGAAACGGCTGCCAGAGTAGCGGCAGGGGCCGTTGCGCGCAAACTGCTCGAACAAAGAGGCGTATCCGTTATAGCCTATACGACTGAAATCGGCGGGATTCAATGCCGCAACTACGTAGAGGGTTCTATTGAAGCTAATCCCGTAAGGGCTTGCGATCCTGAAGCGGCTGCCAAGATGATTGAAAAAATTGAATCTTTGGCATCGGTTGGAGACAGTTGCGGCGGGATCGTGGAGTGTAAACTGCGAGGCGTTAATCCAGGATTAGGGGAGCCCGTTTTCGATAAACTCGATGCAGAGATAGCAAAGGCTATGTTATCCATCGGGGCAATAAAAGGGATTGAATTCGGCGCCGGGTTTGCTGCGGCTAAAATGTTGGGGAGCGAACATAATGATCAAATGAATGCAGATGGTTTTATAAGCAATCATTCGGGCGGGATTATTGGAGGAATCAGTACGGGAGCCGATATTGTCTTTCGGGTTGCCGTAAAACCGGCATCCTCAATCTCGATTCCCCAGCATACGGTCCATGTTAATGGAGAAGAGCAAGTTATTGTTACAAAAGGAAGACACGATCCTTGCATCTGCCCTAGAATAGTACCTGTCGTAGAAGCGATGGCTTGTCTTGTTATCGAGGACCATTTTAAACGTCAAGCAGCGATGCTTCATTAGTTATTGGAATGTATCGGACGCGGCAGAAATAATATTAATCAATCCGGTATAGAGATGAGGCTTGATATGTCTGGTTTCGCAGAGAAGTTCATCGATAATCCGTATGCCGTCTTCAGGGCGGCCAGGCAGAGGCACCCCGTGTTATGGCAGAATTTTTTCGGCTTACCGATGTGGCTGGTGACCGGCTATAAAGAGGCGGAGGCGCTCCTGAAAGACGCGCGCTTTATTCGCGAAGTCAAGAAAGCCGATACGTCCGGTCACCAGCCGGTTCATCCGGAGAACACCCCGCCGCCTGAAGTCGGGCTTATGCGTAACATGATGCTGTTCCGCGACGCGCCGGATCACACAAGACTACGCAATCTGGTGAACAAAGCGTTCACTCCGCGAATGGTTCAGAGGTTGAGCCCCATTATCGAGAGTATTGCAGACCAACTGCTGGATGAGTGCCGCGCAAGCCCGCAGCATGAGCTGATCCGTGATTTTTCGCACCTGCTTCCGGCATTTGTAATCGCAGAGCTGCTCGGCGTGCCGAAGGAAGACCAGGGTTTCTTCCGGAATTGGTCGAACGCGTTCTTCCGGTTTATCGACTTTAATCCGTCTATGGAAGAACTGGAGAGCAATACCAGAGATATCGAGGATGCAAAACGATACTTCGAGGCACTGATAGAAACCAGACGGTCGCATCCCCGGGACGATCTGATCAGTCGGCTGATTGAAGCCAAAGAAAAGTATGATCAGCTAAATACGGAAGAGATGGTCGCCACCTGTCTGCTGCTAGTGTTCGCCGGGCATGAAACTACGGGCAATCTGATAACGAACGGATATAAACTGCTCCTGGATCACCCCGGGATGTACGATATGCTGCGCGGCAACGCTGTTTTGGCTCCCGCTGCGGTGGAAGAAACGCTGCGCTATGAACCGCCGATTCTGATGGTCTACCGGGTCGTGAGCGATGATCTCGTGTTTGCCGGTCAATCCATGCAGCAAGGTCAGGTCGTCATGATCGCGCTCGCCGGCGCGAACCGCGACCCCTCGGTCATGAGTCAGCCTGAGGATTTCAATATCGTTCGTTCCGATTGCAAGCATTTGTCATTCGCATCGGGCCCGCATTACTGTCTGGGAGCTCCGCTGGCTAGGCTGGAAGGCGAAATTGCCCTCCGGAAGCTGGTGGCACGCTTGGAAAAACCGGAAATTATCGGTCAGCCCCGATGGAAACAATCCATCGTTTTTCGCGGTTATGAAACGCTTCATATCCGTGCTGAGGTCGTGTAACGTCAAGGGATTCAGACCATTGGCAATTAGGAAGGCATGAAGAGCATACGGTTCCGTATGCCCTCAGCCTTCTTTTATTAGATTCACCTTCAACGGGGGGGTGTCATGGATTGAATCACGGTACAATCATTTTTGTTCCGACGAATGGCAGCGGTTTGGGTCATTTAACCAGGTCGCTCGCTTTAGCGAGGCGGATGAAAAAGCTCGACAAAAAATTGGAAATTATTTTTCTCAGTACGAGCCCTGCCATGCACCTTATTATGAGAGAGGGATTTTTAGGCTATTATCACCCTGCAAAAAGCGCCTTTTTGCAAAATATAACTATCGCGCAATGGAATGAACTATTGGGAAAACAATTATCTACGATATTACGGATACATCGTCCGAATATGCTGGTCTTCGACGGCGCATTTCCATATGATGGCATTCTATCGTCTTTCGATGAAGACGACTCCTTGAAAAAAATATGGATCAGAAGGACTCAAAATAAGATAGGGCCGGACGAGCAAACCCGGAATCATTATAACATGTTCGACAAAATCGTCGTTCCGGGCGAGGCGGGAAGCGCATTAAGAAAAGGAAACGATGAAATCCATTACTGTGAACCCGTTATTTATTTGGATAGATCCGAGCTGCTATCCAGAGAAGCGGTACGCAATGAATGGCGGGTAAAGCAAGACGAGAAGCTGGTCTATATCCAACTGGGTGCAGGTAATATTAACGACATCCATCCCGTAATCTCAATGTTGCTAAAAGTATTAAAGAGAAGAAGAGAGATCAGGATCGTACTCGGCGAGTCGATTATTGGAAAAAGATTGGGCTTTCACAATAAAAATGCGATGATTCTGCGCGATTATCCGAACTCGATTTACTTTAACGCCTTCGATTTGGCTATATCCGCCTCCGGTTACAATACTTTTCATGAGTTAATGTATTTTGGCGTGCCCACCATTTTTGTTCCCAATGAAAATACCGGGCGCGACGATCAGGTGGAGAGAGCGATTAATGCATCTAAAGCAGGCGCGGGAATTTGTTTGAAAAATCCGGACTACGATGATTTTGCTCAAGCTATGGAAATAGGTCTGGACCCGAGCATCAATCAGAGAATGAGAAAAGCGGCTATGCAACTTATTTCCAGGAACGGAGCCGATGATATCGCGCAGCTATTGCTTTATTACCTCTGAGCGCGGTAGGTTTCCAAGGCCTCCATCAAATCGGTGGAATATTGTTGATATTCGTGACTGGATCGGTATTGACCCAAATCCCAACTCTCAGCCTGCCGCTCCTCTTCGGCATTCATAACTTTCAGGTATTTCTTGATTTGCGTTTGGACTTGGGCGCGATATTTCGCAGGCAAAAGGTTAATCGAAGGACTGTACCACTTTTCCATCCACCTCACTTGAAGTTTATCGCCTCTTGTTCTTTTCTTCAATTTGTTCATAATCGGGTGATCCCCATCATAATGGGCGGTAATATAAGCGATGATATTTTCCGAGTGTATTGGAAATTTGGTCAGGTGCATTTCGACAGAGGAAAGGCTGAATAATCGATCAAGTTCGGCATTGCTTGGTTTTGTCCTTTCCAATGCCCTTTCCAGCAATCCTTTCCTGAAGCATTTCCAACATTCGCCGCAAGCCCCGTTACCGTTCCCGCGCATACAGGATCGAGCAATCGAACGATACCGCGAATTCAAGACGATGAGGGAGGTACCTACCTCGCAAATTCCTCCTGTTACCTGGTTAAACGGCATGCCCACCAGCTCAAAAAGCTTTCCCCAGCGATTAAAATGAAGTCTTTGCGCATAGTCGGCATACTTTAGGTTTCCAATCTGATAAGTCGAATCCATCACCGTGCCCCAAGCCACGCTGTCAAGCCCAACATAATCCGATAACAGCAGAGCAGGAACCGCGTTCGCTACATCAACCGGAAATCCCACGGGGTCTCTTACATATTCCAGATCGGTCTTGATCGTATATACGGATCGACCTTCTTTCCGCAAGAAGCGGCAGGCATACAAGGCCGCTTCTTTGTTATAGAGCGTTTGTTGGTTCATAGGCGTAATTCTTTCCAAGAAGATGCTGCAGGCGTTCGGCGGCAGCAGCATTAAAGCGGCAGTAGAATCGACTCCGCCGCTATAGGCCAGGGCAGGGGAGGAACGGTTGGGTACCTGTCTCGGAATTAAATATGGATCTACAGGTAAAATCTCCTTTTTCGTGGTGCGTTTAAAATGGTCATGGAAGGGTTGACTGACACCCTGGGGCACTACGATTTTGGAACCGGCGAACGGATAGATAATCAAAATAGCCGCTAATGCCAGCACATCGGGATGAACCTTGCCAATATCCCAATCGGCAGGCATGTGTATAACGCACGACTGTTTTGCCATTCTAACCTCAACGCCAGATTGGTAGTCCGGCTGCGAACTAAAACGATATTCCAACACTCCTTTTTCAGCCCGATAGTTTATTTTCACGATAAACCTCCATGAAAGCTTTATTTTTCACGTCCGGCGGGTATAACGAAGAATTTCTTTAATGAGACCTTTCGCGGATAATGCCCCGTCTCCGGCATTAATACGTTTCGCCAGCACTTGATTGGGATAGTTCATTCCTCTTGAGACCGTAAAAAACAATTCAATGCCTAATTTTTGGCAAATTTTTATTACGTTGTCATTATATGAGCCAAAGGGAAAACTTAATATTCTCGTGTGTTCGCCAAGTTCTTCGTTTATTCTCTTATCCGCTAATAAAAGATCCTCAATAATTCGTCGTTCATATTCGATTTCGGTTTCAAGTCGACCTTCTTTTTCCAGAAATAGAGGGTTGGTAAGCATCCTTTTGTCTTCTCCATAATTTGTATTGCGATGAAGGTTGTAGGTGTGACTGAAAAAATCGAATCCATGCTGCTTCATCTCGCGCATTTGATCCCAGGTAATGCCGCGATCGGCATCGATTCTTTGGCCCACGATAAAATTCGTCGCGGAAAGAGACCTTTTTTTAAGTTCGGGATAAGCGTAAGTGAAGAAGCTTTTTTCCCCGTCGTCAAAGGTGATGACCAACGCATTTGGCGGGATGTCTTGTCCTTCCTTCATGAATGCCGCGAAACGAGCCATATTGATAATTTGAAAGCCCCATTCTTCCAAGGCATCCAGATGCTCGCTGAATAGGTGAGGAGTGAGACTGTAGGGCGATATCGATTGGTCGTTTGGATTGATATCGTGATAGGTTAGAACGATTGCACCTTTTTCATAGTAAGTTTTTGTTGCTCTTCGAGATTGGGACACCATGCATCCTCCCTTCCGTTTTTTAACTATATGCCGCGAGCGTCGAATGCATATGGGATGAAGTCCATACTGACGGTTAAACACGCTCCTGCCTAATTTCCTTAATCAATTATTTTATTCTGACCAAAAAGAGCAAACTCCCATATTGTGTATAAGATCATTTGGTGAAAGGGGATTAGGATGAGCCTTAGCAGCATGGATCCGGCTCATACAAACACATCCATGATCTCGATCATCGGAATGGGATTTGTAGGTCTGCCGCTGGCAATGCTCCTGGTACACAAGGGCTTTCATGTAGTTGGAATAGATCTCGATCACGCCAAAATCGAAAACATCAATCGAGGGATAAGCGGTAATCCGGATATTGACAACAGTCAATTGAGCGGAATGATATCCTCCGGTCACTTAACAGCTTCCGCAGATTACGACGGGGTAAAAGATGCGAACATTATCATTATTTGTGTACCTACGCCGATTGGAACGGACCATAATCCCGATTTAATCTACCTTAAGAGCGTTGGAAGGGCACTTTCATTCCGGATTAAAAAAGGGCAGCTAATCATCCTGGAAAGTTCAAGCTTCCCCGGAACGACAAGAGAAGTGCTTTTGCCTCTGCTTGAAGCAAGCGGATTAAACGCGGGGCGTGATTTTCATTTGGCTTATTCTCCCGAACGAATCGATCCGGGCAACAAGATACATGCGCTGGATCAAATCCCCAAGCTTGTAGGCGGGCTTACCGAGGACTGCGTAAATGGCGTTGTTCAATTTTACAGTCGTGTTTTTCAGCAAGTCGTGAAAGTATCTTCTCCCGAAGTCGCGGAACTGTCCAAGCTTCTGGAAAACACCTACCGGTTTGTTAATATCTCGTTTATGAATGAATTCGCGCAGTTGTGCGACAGGTTGAACATTGATGTATGGGAAGTCATCGAAGCAGCCGATACCAAGCCTTACGGTTTTCATGCTTTCTATCCTGGACCTGGCGCTGGAGGCCACTGCATACCGGTAGATCCCCTATATTTGCAATGGAAACTCAATCAAAGCGGTTTCCAAAGCGAGTTCATTACGCTTGCGCATACCGTTAACGGGAACATTCCGGCCTACATCGTAGATCAAATCAAAATGCACTTATCTCGCAGTACGGATTTAAGCGGAACGAGTATCATGATATACGGCGTCGCCTATAAGAAAAATACGGCAGACATCAGGGAGTCGGCCGCATTATCAGTCATTCGAGCGTTACTGGGCGAAGGCGCTTCGATCTATTACCATGATCCGCACGTACCTGAATTTACGGTCGACGGCCATAAGTTTGTAAGCAAGTTATTAACGGATGACTTGTTGGTAAAGACAGACTGCATGTTGATCCTTACGGATCATTCCGATATTCCCATTGAACGAATATTGGAATATGCAAAGTTCGTCTACGATACCCGGAATATTACGAAGAACAGGATCGGAAAGGCCGAAGTGATTCGATTGGGCGGGGGAACTCATTCGTATATCGAGCATTAATATGAAGAGGAGGGTATGCATGAGAAACCAGTCTCACAAGATGACGGTGTCGATCGACGAGCATACGTCGCATTTGGAGCAATTAAGAGCGTTCTTCGATCAATTGGACGAAGAAGGAAAAACAATCGAAAAGCTTCCGCGCGAGCTGCGGGAGCAATATCAACTGAAAGCAATAAACTTGACGCTAGAGCATATTTGGAACCATAACGAATTTTATCGGTCGGCACTTGAAGAAGCCGGATTCAAGCAGCCTTCGATCGACAATCTCGGGCAATTGGCTTCAGTGCCGCTGTTAAATAAAGACGTCATTCGCGGCGATAAATTGAAGCTGCTGTGCGTCGAACCGAAGGAGATCGGCCAGGTTCACCTCACAAGCGGAACATCCGGCAAACCGATTTATACGTCGTACACGCTGGCCGACCAGTACATTTACGATCTATTGCCCAAATATTTGGAGCTGTTTCCGGAGTCGGACAGCGATATTACCGCGATCGCCCTTCCGTACGAATTCGCGCTCCCCGGGCTCGGCTTCCAACGATTGTTCCAATTCGCTTTCGGAACCGCGATTCTATCGCTTGGCAAAGGCGGATACATGGCGCCGATCGATAAATCGCTGGAGCTCATGAAGGAATTTCAAGCGACCGTGCTCGTCACCACGCCTTCATATGCGGCGCTGTTGGCAGAAGAAAGCGAGCGGTTCGGCATTGTGATAGGCCGGGATATTTCTCTGCGGAGAATACTGCTTACCGGGGAAGGGTGCTCCAATACCTTTCGCAATCGGCTGGAAAAATGGTGGGGATGCGAAGTGTCGTTCTTTTACGGTTCGACAGAGTGCGGCGTAATAGCCGTCGAGTGTAAGGAACATAAGGGTTATCACGTCATGGATGGACACGTGAAAGTGGAAATCATCAATTCTCAAACAGGCGCACCGCTCAGATATAATGATACCGGCGAAATCGCCGTGACGACGCTGCTGCGCGAAGGAATGCCGATGGTGCGTTACCGGAGCGGGGACGTCGGTTATTTGCAAAAATCGCAGTGCAGCTGCGGAATTACGATGGACGTATTGCATCTTCGAGGAAGAATGGAAAATATGCTGACCCTGGACGGCAATGAATACTCGCCGTTTTTCTTGGAGCATTTTCTGATGGAAATTCCCGAAGTGAGCTTATGGTATCACTTCATTGTGGATAAAGAACGCTTGACGATCGAAGCCGAGCCATTTCGTACGGCATTAACGGATGAGCAATTGGCGGCCAAAATTCGCAAGCATATGTTAGATCACGTAGGAATCGATTGCAACGTTGAAATAAAGCGCTCTTTGCCCCGTACTTTCGGCAAAGCCACCCGCATTTACATGCAATGACGAGCCGAATTCTCCCGCAGGCTCACCGGCCAAGATTGGGAACTTCATGTACCGATTCGAATGGAAGGAGTTCCGATATGGATGAAGTTTCAACCTCGGTAGCCCGATGGGCTGCAAAGGATCCGGAACGAGCCGCAGTTATAGATGAATACGCAACCCTTTCGTATGGAGCTCTGAACGAACGCGCCAACCGTTGGGTTGGCGCTTTACAAGCGGCTGGCGTTACGCCGGGTGATGGGGTTCTGCTGATGCTTCCGAACCGCGTCGAGTTTATCGAAGTGTTGGTCGCAATGATACGGGCGGATGTCGTGCCGTATTTCATGAATTCCAATGTTACCTATTATACGGCCGATGACGTTATCAATTTGGCGGTTTCCACGAATGCCCGACTGTTGTTTACGACTCGTGCATTCATAAGGGAAATGGCACTTCATAAGGAGGTGCCTTTCCGGGTTTGGTGCGTAGAAGAGGTTAACGTCTTCGAGTATCCGAATACCGAAGAGCCCTTGACCGGGCGTGGCACCGACATCGTTTTCTTCACATCGGGAACGACAGGAACTCCGAAAGGAATTATCGTCAACAAATCCGTCTTTAATTTAAGGCTGCCGACAAGCAGTCACGTGATTGAACCGCGTCTTCATTTGCTGATAAAACCGCTCACTTTCCGCGGCAGCATGACGACGGCGTGCAACATCCTTCAGGAGGGCAATACGGTAGTCGTTGCCAGACAATCCAATCCCGCTAAATGGATGGAGTTGATTGAACGGTATAACATTTTTTTCATTAATCTGGGTCCGAGCGACTTTATGAGATGGTTGGATGATCTGGAAAGCATCGGAGCCAGGTTCCCGTCATCGGTGAAGCATATCATGACGATCGGCGAGCCGTTAACGGGCGCATTGAAATCGAGAATAAAGGGTCTGCCTTCGCACTTGCGGATCACCGATTTATACGGTACCAGCGAGGCAGGGGCGATTACGATGATCAATGACCACGAATGGGCCGGCAAGGACGAATCATGCGGGCGGCCCGTTTTTTTTAATACTATTAGGATTGTGGACGAGAATGATAGGGACCTGCCCGTCGGAGAGGTCGGAGAAGTATGGGTCAAGACGCGCTACCGAATGAGGGAGTATTTTGGCGATCCGGTGGCGACAAGCGAAACATGCGTAGGCGATTTTGTCAGGACAGGGGATATGGGCTTCCTCGATGAACAAGGTTATTTGTATTTGTGCGGCCGGAAGCACGATATGATCAAGCTCAGCGGATTTCAAATCTTTCCCGGAGAAGTGGAGAACGTGCTGCGGGAAGCGAGCGACGTCGAGGATGCCGTTGTCATTGGCATCCATCATCCCGAACGAATGCAGGAACCGATCGCTTTTATCCGCTTGCGCGAACCTATGAATGCCGAATCGGAAGTGAAGAAGAGGCGTGAAATCCTTTCGTTCTGCGAAAGCCGTCTCGCTCGCTATAAAGTTCCCGCCGGGGTTTGGTTTGTTAAGGAAATTCCGCTGAATGCCGCGGGTAAGGCCGACCGCCGAGAGCTGGCGCAAAGATTGGTACGAAACACAAGCGGCTGACGCCGCGCATATTGAGGGGAGCGTTATTCTGAATGTCTGAGACCCATATGGAGCGGGATCGGAGATTCCGTGATTTGCTGCAGCGTATCTCGAAATCACCTCTGTATAAAGAAAAATTGGCTGGGTACGACATTGTAAACACCCGATTGGACCAGATGCAGTCGCTGCCCTTGACTTCGAAAGAGGATCTTCGGAAGTCAGGCGCCTTCGGCCATCTAGCGGTGGATATGAAGGAAGTGGCGCAATACCACGAATCGTTCGGAACGACAGGAGAGCCCTCCGCTTCTTGGTTTACCAAGGAAGACTTGGAAACCGGCGGAAGGCAGATGAGAGACTGCGGAGTACGATTAACCCCTAACGACGTAGTACTGATTCGGTTTCCATATGCGATGTCGCTTCCTGCGTTCCTGATGCAGCATGCTTCAAGGCAGGCCGGCTCGGCTACCGTTCCGGCAAGCAGCCGCACGCCGGTCACGCCTTATCCCCGGGTGCTGGAGCTTTTAAAGCGCCTTGGCGTATCCGTTATAGCGGGGCTTCCCCGGGAGATGGAGCTGTTGGCCGAGACGGCAAGGCTGCTTGGATCGGATGCGAAAACGGATTTTCCCGCTTTGCGGGCAATTTGCGCTGCCGGCGAATTGATGAGCGAGCCCCGCCGGAATCATATCGAGAAGTTATGGGGCGTTCCGGTATTCAACCTATACGGTTCTACCGAAACGGGTAATATCGCCGCGATGTGCGAGCATGGCGTCATGCACGTCATGGAACGAGATTACTTGGTTGAAGTATTGAACGAGGACGGTTCCATGCCCGCGTCCCAAGGGGAAAGAGGTTTCGCTTCGGTAACGACGCTGTCTCATCAAGCATCCCCGCTGCTTCGCTATTTTAACGAGGACATTATCACCGTAGAACCCTGCCAATGCAAGTGCGGCCGCAGCGGAGGCAGTCTGGTTCATTTTGGAAGGCGTAAGGAACGGATCCCTTTCGGAGGGTTGGTATTGGACAGCAAGGATATTCAAGATGCCGTTTATTCATTATCTCCCGTGCCGGATGCTTGGAAGGCTCTGGAGCAAGAGAACGGACTTCACTTTATTCTGGATTCGCATCGATCTTCGGAGTGGTCGGAAAAGAATGTTAGGGCTCTTTTGACAAAGCGGTTGGGCGTTCCCGTCACCGTAGAGTTCGCCGACGATGGCGTGCTGCTGGGCCGCGGCGAGCTTGTGCGCAATACCCCTTCAAAGAAGCCGGTTTATATCCAAAGGCTGGAACTCCGCGTTTCCGGAGCGGTTTCCGTCGACCCGCTGCGCGATTTGCTTGACCAGGGACGCCGAAAGCTGGCAGGACGAGATTTTCATGAAGCGCGGGCACTGTTCGAGAAAGCAGTGGCGTTAGATGCCAACAGCGCGGATGCGCATGCTTGGCTCGCTGCGGCATATGGCCGCTTGATAGAAGCGGGTATTATGCTTGAGAAGATGAGATTGCTTCCGTTTCTGGAGAACGAGATCATGGCGGCTCTTGAAATCGATTCGACTCACCCTTTCGCAAGAAGAATCAACGGAGCAAGACTATTAAACACGCCCGATACGCTTGGAGGGGACCCGGCTAAGGCCGCGAAGGAATTTCAATATTGCATTGAAAAAGGGATGGATGAAGCCGATATATGGGCGTCGCTTGGCGAGTGTCTTATCCAGATGGGGGAGCCGGAAAAGGCTAAGGATGCATTGAAGGAAGCATTGGCTCGCGAGCCGGAGCATGAACAGGCAAAACATTTAACGGAGCAGCTAGCCGGCGGGCGTAAAATGTAATGAAGCGGAAAAAGCAATTGGCCCTAAGCCGATGACCGGTTTAGGGCCTTTCAATGTCGATCTGTGCGTCATTCTTTGGAAGCTTTATATGTCTTGATAAGTTGAACGAAATCTTCTACCGTAGTCATCATTTTTTCATTTGCGTAATTCGTTCCGCCTTTAACGGCGTCCGACAATTTTTTCGCGTCGATAGGAGCCGGGAATATAGCTTCTTCCAGCGCTATCATCATTTTATCGCCGACAAAATTCGCTCCGCCTTTAACGGCGTCCGTCAATTTATGGACCAATTCCGTGGAGGGTTGAATCAATCCCTCCACGGCCTCAAGGATTCGTTTATTCTCGCCTTCCTTTACGGCAGTCGACAAATTCTCGACAAGAACGGAGGAAGGCTCTACGAAATCATCTACCGCTTCCAGTATTTTTTCGCTGGATTGATTGGCGCTTTCTTTAACGGCAACTGCGAATTTTTCGGATAATACTGCGAACTCTTGCACCAAAAACTCCGTAAATTTGGACAACTCCTTTTTAACGCTCGCCATGTGGTTCACCTCCTTGCTTTAATCATCGTTCGCCGAACTCATCTTCTGTTCGATGAGCGGGAGATACTTCGGGTCCGTCGTTAGTTTCAAAAGCCTGCTCCAGCAGAGCTCGGCCTCCGGCCGTCGGTCAATGCGGTGGTATGCCTCGCCAAGCTCAAAGATCAGCTTCTCATACGTATCTTTGGAGATGCTGCCCGGGTTGCGAAGTTCCCCGTCGATGAGGAAGAGATAATCTTCGATCACCGTTTCCGTTCGATGGAAAAACTGCTCCGGCAGCCGATAAGCGATGTTGCCGCGCAGCAATCGAATCCTGTTATCGGACGGTGCGGAAGCTACCGCCTCGTCAAGAAGCTTTAATCCGCGTTTTGCCCATTGAAAACGTATCATCGGATTCGACTCATCGCGAGCGATCAACGACATGATGCTGCCATGAAACGCATCCGCGATCGGTTGATCAGGAAAATCCTTCCGCAGCGTTTCGAACACGCGGTTCGCTTTCCAAACGGCGTCGGATATCCCGCCGAGACCTTCATTATGCAGTTCGACCGCCTCGGCCAACCGCCGCTCGAATACGGCCTGATCCGACTCGCTCGGGACTCGTTCCGACGATTTCTTTGCCAAGCGGATGCACCTTCCTTTACCTTATGTTTTTCCAAGTTAGTGCAGCTCGCTCTTTGCAGGCATGCGCTTTGTTTTCTGAGAGGTATCCGAGTTCGCTTGCCACGTCTCGGATGAAGGAGGATTATTCGCTTCAGTTCCCTCATCCTCATCCGGATCCGGTCGCAGCAGTGAAAGCAGCGTCCCGTCTTTTCTGTATTTTTTCACGATCGTGATGACCGTAAAGATAATAACAAACAACAATATAAACACCGCAAAAGAAATACCAAGAACGAACAATAACGTTTCGGTTTTGCTCGTCGCTTTTTTCTTCATGTTATCTCTCCCTTAAGTTCCACAATCGGAACTCATCGCTTTGCGAAACTGGCGCAAGCCGCGTCACCTCCCGAAAATTCATTTGTATTTCCTATTGTATGGTGAACGGCCATGTGAAGTGTGGGCATCAACGCTTCTATGGGTTATGACACAATGTACCTCATTCGGACCGAAGTTCCGCTCCTGTTTATATCAAAGTCGCAGGCCTTGTCGTAACATGAACAAGGAATATACCTAAACGGCAGGGAGGTACACCTGTGAACGATATTCGTATCGAACCATGGGATCATCTCTTGCAGACCGGGTCCCATAACGTTCCGCGCGATCAAGCTGTTCCGCCAGAGGTGGAAGCTGTCGCACGGCATGTATTGGCGTATTACGATATGCATGTAGATAAGATCAATCTCGTTTCAACGAAGCCTGCCAAAGGTACCGCGGTATGGAAGCTTGCAACCAACCATGGTCCCCGCATGATGAAACTGCTGCGCAATGCGCCTAAAAGAAGTCTTATTAGAATACACGCGCAGGAGTATCTTGCGAACCAAGGCGCCAACATTCCGCCGTTGATCCCGACGAGCGATAACAAGAAGTACGTGTTGGCTGGAGGCAGGCTTTGGATCGTGACGGAGTGGATCGAAGCGCTTCAACCGGCATACGAAACGAATTTGGAAGAGGCTCAAGCTTTAAGCGAAGCCCTTGGCGATTTCCATCGCTTGTCCAAGGGGTATAATCCGCCGCCGGAATACGCGCCCTCCTCGGTGCTGGGCAGTTGGCCGGCATCCTACGAGAAGAGCATCGAAGATATCGGGAAGTGTCGGCATTTGGCGGACCGGAATCCCGAGCTCGAATCGGGCAATCGGCTGCTTTCCCTATTAGACGGTATGGAGGAGCAAGCGCGGGATGCTCTTCAACGGATCAAGCAATCGTCCTATGACGATATGGTTGCGATGGGGGGGCAGTTCTGGGGACTTACTTTTTATAATGACGAATGGTCGAAGAAAGACGCTCAGGCAGGACGCGCAGTCGTTTGGATAACCAACATTACTAACGTATTTTACGATTTTCCAATACGCGACCTTCGAAGAATAATCTCCCAAGCGATGATTAATCGAGGAGGATGGGACGCTGCATGGATTCGGGGAATGATAGAAGCTTATCATCGAACCCATCCGCTCGACCGGGAGACGTTTGAATTGCTGCTGCTCGACTTAAGCTTCCCGAATGAATGCTATGGCATTGTAAAAGAAATTCTTTTTGAATCGGTTCCATTCCATGTGCTGGATTGGGACTTGGACGCTATTTTGAACAAAGCGATGACGATGGAGGCTTCTAAAGAGAAAGCTCTTTCCCTATTGAGACAGGACTTGGCGTTGTACCCTAACGGCGAGTGGAACATGAAGACGGAACGAACTAGAGAAGTGCGGATATCGGAGTATTCACCGGATGAGGAAGAAACGATATGGAAGGATTTCATTCAGCTCGAGCTGAACAAAATACAGCCGGAAAATCCGGACAAATCACGGAGTCGCTTAATTGCTACGGAGGCAACTCAATTCGCGTTACGCCATGCGGCATCCTATTTGGCCGCACGATTGAAGAATTACCGGGAGTCTGAAGATCCTGTACGATTAAAAAAAAAAAACGAGCCGGTAGATCCCGAGGGTGATCCTGCGGGCGAAAGCGTATCGGACTTGCCGTGGAACGCTTCCGAGGAATATGCGGATGTCGCGATGGAAACGCTTGACGGATCGCAAACGGTTCCGAATATCGAGACGTTAAGGGCTGAGGAAGAGACGGAATGGCGGGAATTTATCCAACGCGAACGGGATAAATTCCAGCCTCGCGAAGAGGCTAAATCCCCGATTCGTGCCATCGCTCCCGAGTTGGCCCAATTTGCTTTTCGACATCTGGCGTCGTACTTGTACGCTCGATTAAGGAAAGCGATATCACCTTCGAAAGGCGAGACCTCGAGCGAATCGCAACAGAATGAAGAAGTCGAGAAATATTGGCCGCCCGAAAAAGAAGAGAAAATGGAGGATACGTACGTTCAACCGTGGAAGGTCTATGATTCTTCGGATAGCGTTCCTCGCCTATATATACCGAATAGAAGCGAGAAGTCCGGCAAGGATCCGAAGAAGCAGCGTCGGAGGAAAGAAGAGGCGAATAAGAAATACAAGCATAAACCAAAAGCTATTATTAAGCGTGTTGTCCGAGGCAAGAAGAAATCCGTGGTGAAGGCCAGCAAAAAGAAGATCATCGTCCACGGCAAGAGTAATCGGAGAAGACGGAAATCCTTACCGGCGGCCCTCAAAAAGAAGGCCGTTGTTCGCGGAAAGATCACAAGGACAAGGCAGAAATCCTTACCGGCGAAGGCTGTCATCTTCGTTAAGCAGACAGGTTCCTCTATTTACCCTGCGATGTGATCAAGATTCGAAGGGAGCCTATTTTTCATGATTACCGAAAAAAGTCACAATATCGTTGACTGCACTGTACGCGATGGTGGCCTTGTAAACAATTGGGATTTCAGTGTCGACTTCGTCCAATACCTCTATAAATGCCTGAACGAAGCCGGCGTAGATTATATGGAGATCGGCTACAAAAATTCGCCCAAGCTGCTCAAAGGCTCCGAATCCTCCGGCCCTTGGCGCTTTCTGAATGATGATTTTCTGCAAGACGCAATCCAAGAGAAACAGACGACCAAGCTTTCGGCAATGGTCGATATTGGCCGGGTTGACGTTAACGATATCCTTCCGCGCGAGAAAAGCCTGCTCGATCTGATCCGCGTCGCCTGCTATATCAAGGATGTCGATGAAGCGCTTGAGCTGGTTCGGCTGTTCCATGACCGCGGCTACGAAACGACGCTGAACATTATGGCGCTTTCCAACGTTAAGGAGAACCAGCTCGACGAAGCGTTCGAAATGATTTCGCGCAGCGTCGTAGACGTTGTATATATCGTGGATTCTTATGGCAGTTTGATGCCGAACGACATCCGTAATCTGGTGAAGACGTTTCGAAAGCACCTTAAGAATAAACGTCTGGGTGCACATATGCACAACAATCTGCAGCTCGGCTTTGCCAACACGCTGACTGCCGCGGACAATGGCGTCGAGCTGCTGGATTCTTCCGTATACGGGATGGGCCGCGCCGCGGGAAACTGCCCGACGGAATTACTGGTCGCACAGTTGAGGAATGCAAACTACAGCCTGCGCCCCGTTCTGGATATGATCGAGAAATACATGATTCCTCTGCGCGACAGAGAAGAGTGGGGTTACCTCATTCCGTATATGATCACGGGAATGCTCGGCGAGCATCCTCGTTCCGCTATGGCGTTTCGGAGCTCCCCGGACAAGGATATGGCTCTGCAATTCTATGATATGCTGACCGTGCCTAACGTTAACTCATAATCGGACTTCGGCTCAGCGGGCCGGAGACGCAAAAAAGATGACTTTTGATAAAATCAAAAGTCATCTTGCAAAATAACTGAAAGAGATGGGAGCCTCATCGGTTATTTCGATTTACCTTCGGCTTTCTTGCTCCCCTTCTCGGCCTCCTTGGCAGCCTTCTCGGCCTCCTTGGCAGCCTTCTCGGCGGTCTTCTCAGCCTTCCTGGTCATCTTTTGGGCGGCCTTCTCGGCCTTTTCGACCTCTTTCTCCGCATCACCCATTGTATCACCTCCTCGAATCTCGGAGCCTCCGATCGCTGCGCAAGTTACCAGCGTGGAAGCATTCCTTTTTAATATATGATTGTCAAAATAAAATGTTATGGGTTGCAGCTTTGTTTATGCCCAATGGGTATATGCTGTTGCTGTCCGATAGTCTCCATTCATATCCTAACTCGAGCATCCGGATTTGCTTTTATGGAGGGGATCGAGTGACAAGAAAGGAAATCAGGGACATCGACTCAAGGTTCGACTTCTTACACACGCTGTTATTTAAAATATTGCTGATTACGGATGGACGGACAACCGATATTCTCGAAACTTTGATGGACGAAACAATGTCTCTTCAGGTAGTCCGGCAGGAACAAATAAATGAAGAACAATCCGCTCGTCTTGGCGAAGATTCGGACGCTCCGTATTATGTGAGAGAATCCATTCTGATCGGTACGAAGAGTCAACTCGTTATCTCTCACAATATTGCGCTTGTATGTTCGAAATACCTGCCTCCCCTCATGTTTGAAGCGATTGCCGCCAAACAAGAGGGGATTGGGAAGACCATTAGCACATTCGGGCTGCAAACCTCGCGCAAGCTGGTCGAATCGGGATGGAGAAGCGATACGGAAACCGTCGACTTATTTCACAAGCCGATACAGCTTCGTTTTTCTCCAACGAAAAGAAAGGTACCGTACAAACATTACTCGATCGATTTTGGCTCCCATCCAGGTATCTATTTACTCGAATATTTTAATCCGAATATGGTTCTCCTCCGGTTGAAGCAATTACGTAACGAAACGATCGGCGGCGAGCAACAGTAAGCTGCGGTACTGCAGGCCGAACTTACTAACAGGAGGTATTCCATGACACGTATAGGTATGGCGTGTACCAGATGCGGCAATCATCAAGCCTTCTCTTATGATCGCGTTACATGCACATGCGGTGGTTCCCTTCTCGTGGAATACGATATGGAGTTTGCTTCAAAAACAATGACGAAGATGGCCATTCAAAGCCGCTCAGCCTCCATATGGCGTTACAAGGAGCTTTTGCCGGTTACCTCGTCCGAAGACATCGTCTCGTTAGGAGAGGGATGGACACCTCTTACTTACATGGATATTCAAGCGATTGGACTGCCCGTCAGTCATGTCTGGATCAAACGAGAGGAACTGAATCCGACCGGCAGTTTTAAGGCGAGGGGGATGTCGGTTGCCGTTTCCCTGCTTAAGGAACGCGGGGCGCGGTATGCGGCCGTCTCATCAAACGGTAATGCTGCTAGTGCCCTGGCCGCCTATGCTGGATGTGCAGGTATCCAAGCTTATGTATTCTTGCCTGAAGATTGCCCCCCGTTGATCGTGCAGGAATGCTTGTCCTATGGCGCGCGTACCTTTCGCGTAAAAGGACTCATTCAGGATTCAGGCCAGTGGGTAGAGGTCGGAAAACAATTGTTTGGGTGGTCTACCGTTGCGACGATGAAGGAGCCCGGTAGAGTCGAAGGTAAAAAAACGATGGGGTTCGAGCTTGCCGAGCAAATGGGTTGGAAGCTGCCCAGCGTCATTATTTATCCAACAGGCGGCGGTTCAGGGCTTATCGGAATGTGGAAAGCGTTTCATGAACTGAAGCAAATGGGAATGATATCCGACCCATTGCCGCGGATGGTAAGCGTCCAGGATGCAGGATGTTCTCCTCTGGTCACCGCAATGGGCAAACATGTAACCGTTCTGGAAGCTCCGGCCGCTACGGGCATGCGTGTTCCCCGACCTCCGGATCTTGGCCTTCTTGTGCGCATTTTGAAAGAAACCGGGGGAAAGGCTATAGCTGTCAGTCAAGCTGAAATCGATGCAGCCCAGCGTAACTTGGGTTATAGAGGCGTTTCCTCCTCTCCGGAAGGAGCCGCTACATGGGCGGGACTTCTTAAGCTTTGCGAGGAAGGGTGGATCGGGTCGGATGATAGCGTGGTGCTTTTCAATACCTGTCACGGGCTTAAGTACGGAAAAAGTCCGGGATTAGAAAGCGTTCCTTTACTTTCGAATTTGAACGAACTTTTCAATAAAACTTCTTAAGCGTATTGGAGGTAGCCGCTCGATGAATATTTTGTTTGCTTACTACCGTTACGCTCCTCATTCCAATGGCCCGTCCATCTATATCGAGCAGACACGCCGGGAGCTGGAGCGAGAAGGGCATATCGTGGACCTATTCACTCATGACAAAGGGTGGACGCTCCTGCAAATAGATGGAAAAGATTCGATCGATAAGCTGGATGTCAAAAAAGAAGCGATCGACCGCGCCGGCAGCCGCTACGACGCCGGCTATTCCTCGTGGATCTATTGGCGCGAGATGGAGAGGTATAGCATAGAGTTAGCTTCGATGAGAATGGATTTAGCCCGTTATGACCTTATTCACTGCCATGATTTCATGACGGCCCGAGCGTTGTTCCGGGTTAAGCCTCCGCATATTCCGTTGGTCGTCTCTATACACAATTGCAAATACAGGGAAGCTGTGTTGTCCGGCGAATACGGAACCCGAAGCTTGCAAGAGCAACAGTATATTCAGAAGGAGGAATACATAGGGGCAGAATCGGCTGACGCCGTTATAGTCGCCTGCGATTGGCTGAAGAAAGAATTGGCCGGTATCGGCGTGAACCGGAAACGAATTCACAAGATTCCGTATGCCGTATCCGAAGACAGATTCTCGAATAGGCAAGCAATGCCGCCGGCAACGTCGGAACCACTCATTCTGTTATGTCCCGCAAGACTCGTAATAATCAAAGGTCATCGCTATTTGCTTGAAGCTCTCCATGAGATTCGGCAGGAGAGGGACGACTTCGTTTGCGTAATGGCCGGGGAAGGCCCGCTATTGGATGAACTGTTGAGCATGACCGCCGCATTAGGTCTCGAATCGGTGGTGACCTTCCTCGGCAAACGCGGCGATATGCCGGATTTAATGAACAGCAGCGATATCATCGTCCTGCCTTCCCTTCACGACACTTTCCCTATTGTCTTGCTGGAAGGGCAATGGTCCGAAAGGCCCGTATTGGCGACGGATGTCGGCGGCGTGCGCGAAATCGTGACGGATGGATTGGACGGATTGATCGTACCCCCGGGGAATTCCTCCGCTCTGGCCGTTAAGCTGCGCGAACTTCTTGACGACAAGGAGTTTCGGCAACGACTCGGAGAGAACGGAAGAACGAAGGCGAAGCAGAGTTGGCGTGTCGACCATCACATGCAGGGGATTAAACGAATTTACGAAAAGACCACAGCGGGGGCGGCAAGCACTATCGAGCAATTGCCGAACAACCTGTGGCAACCGGATGAGCCATTGCTGAATCTGATCGGCATTAGCGATTCTCCAATCAGGGAAGTTTCGCTGAACGGAGTCCTCCCGCCCGAACTCTTGTCCGAATCCGTTTCCGAGCTTCGAGACAAGCCGCAATACATTCATTTGTATGATGCTTCGGGAGTCGTGCTGCAAACGAGTCCGGTCGGTAAGGACGGTAAGTATTCTTTTCTTCCCGTTCCCATAGGGACGTACGTACTTAGAAGCACGCTTTGGAATTTCGGGACGAAAGCAATAGCGTTGAGTTGACTCTAGGATTGGAGCAATTGTTGAAGACCGCCGTAAAGATCGATTTGCGGTTTCCATCTGAGCAACCGGAAAGCTTTCTTATTGTCCAGACAGCTGTTCCGGATGTCTCCGTCTTTCGAGGAAGTGTGCATGACGGGGATAGGTACGCCTTTCAGATGGCTTAGAATACGGACCAACTCGTTGACGGCCGTTCGCGTTCCCGTACTTACGTGTATCGTCTCCTGATGACCTTGCATGACAGCCGCGGCATTGGCGCGAACGACATCCGATACGTGAACGAAGTCGCGTGTCTGTTCTCCGTCCCCATGAATACGGAGAGGGGATCCATTTAGGATTTGACCGGCGAAGACGGAGACGACGCCTCCTTCTCCCTTAGGGGTTTGCCGGGGCCCGTACACGTTTGCGAATCTTAGAATGGTGTACGGAAGACCATAAAGCCGATGAAACGATCGGATATAGGATTCGGCTGTCAGCTTGGAGATGCCATAGTAACTAATAGGACTCGTCGGATCTTCCTCGGTTAGGAGTTCCTTTTCTATACCGCCGTAGACGGCGCAGGTGGAAGCAAAGACGAATTTGCTAACAGAGCCATCTCGGCAAGCTTCCAGAACGTTAAGTGTTCCACAGATATTGACGTCCGCATCGAACCCCGGCTCCTGTATCGAGCGTTGGACATCAGCCTGTGCGGCTAGATGGAAGACGACATCGGGTTTCTCCCGGACAATCAGATGGCGGCAATTCTTACTGCGGATATCCAGGATATGGAGAGTGGCATCCGAGTGGACGTAGTTGATCGATCCGGAAGACATGTCGTCGATGACATGGACCACGTAGCCGTCCTTCAGCAGCCGTTCGACTAAGTGTGAGCCGATGAACCCGGCGCCGCCGGTCACTATAGCTTTCACTGTTCATCCTCCTTGTCATTTTTGGGTTTCATGCGAGTCGCATCTTCTTTGTCAAACTGGATATTACATTCTATTAAGAGAGACTCCATTAGGTGTAGATTCATATCTTGCAAGCTACGTCCATTTTTCAAATATCGGGACGTTTTCATAGACGGAAGCGTAGTGGGCGGCCGCAACTTCCTATCGATTATCGGTTCGTGGACCGATCCTCCTGTCAGAAGACGAATTTTCGGTCGATTTCATTCTTTTCGTCCAACCGCGAACCTCTACAGTTTCATAACATGTACAGAGTCCGAATAACGAGAGGGAGGCGCATATGGTGCATACGGATATACGCCTTGGATCGGCGAGTTTTGTAGTCAATTCGATTCCGAAGAGCGGGACGAATTTGCTCGATCAAATGCTGTTAGGCATTCCGG
This sequence comes from Cohnella suwonensis, assembly GCF_042655365.1. NCBI lineage: Bacteria > Bacillati > Bacillota > Bacilli > Caryophanales > Paenibacillaceae > Cohnella > Cohnella suwonensis. The sequence goes on from NZ_JBHSMH010000021.1 coordinate 31,106, forward strand.
GCCTGATCAGGAAAGAGCCATATCTGTTCGAAGGGCTGCCGACGGATTTGGAAGGCCATCGACGGATACTGGCGGACCTTCATGACGGTGAATATACGCTAGGGCATCTGTATCACTCGGCGGAGTGGGCGAACATGCTCCGCGGATTTGGGCTGAAGCAGCTTTTTCTTATCCGGGATCCCCGCGACGTTCTCGTTTCCCTCGTATATTTCATCCTTGACAAGTTCCCCGAGGACACGCTTTACCCTCACCTACTGGCGCTTCCCACGATGAAAGACCGCTATCTGGCGGTGCTCCGGGGAGTTCCGTCACTGGATTACCCCAATTTTGCCGCATGGCTGAATCTGTTCCTAGGGTGGCGCTTCGACCCGCTTACGCATGTTGTCACCTATGAAAGCCTGGTTGGGTCTTCGGAAATGCGGCGGAGCGCTATCGCCGGGATAGCGGGTCATCTATGGGGAACCGAAGCAGTAAGTGGCGATCGGCTCACGGACCTCGTTGCCGTCATGGAGCAGGGGATGAATCCCGACTTATCCTGGACGTTTCGAAAAGGGGTAATCGGCGCATGGAAAGACGAATTTGATCAAGAGCTGAAGACTGAATTCGACAAGGTGGCGGGTGAATTACTGATCGGCCTGGGATACGGCTAAATCTAGTAACTTCGCTGTGTAGCAATCCGCTCCTAAGGAGGGTTGACAATCAAGATTCTCTGTATGTTTGCCGTCCCCACTGGGGGGATGGAAACCCTGAACCGGCAAAGATGTCTGGCATTGAAGCGGCACGGGATCGCTTGCCATTTGTTATATTTACAGCCGGGAAGCGGAATGCAAAACATAAGAAGTGCCGGCATTCCCGTTCATGTGACCGATGAGGATGAGGAGATCGCGGCGTTGCTCCGGAAAGAGAATTACGACGTGGTCATCGTTACATTCGATTACTTGCTTCCAGGCCGCTTGCGCAAGCTGGGGTATGAGGGTCCCATCATTTATGATGTACAGGGGCTCGGCAATATCGAGGGTGCGACTCAAATATTGACCGCGGCGAAGCCGCATATTACCGCCCATGCCAACGCGATTTTGATGCCAAGAACGCGGCACTTGAATGAGTTGGTCAGCACCTACTATCCCCACATGAAAAAATACAGTTTTCATAACTGCATCGATACAGAGAAGTTCCGTCACCGTAGAGTCCCTGTCCCGGAGTACCCGGTTATCGGATGGGTCGGCCGGATCGAGTATATCAAGAACTGGCAGTATTTTCTGGACATCTGCCACCCCCTGATCCAGCGTATACCTGCCCTTAGAATTTGGATTTTTGAAGATCGCTCGCTGGCGGTGGACAACGACCCTTTCGAACAGCTTGTCGATCAATACCAGTTGGCCCCGCGTCTTGTGAGGCATTCCAACATTCCCCATTCGAAGATGGCCGATTACTATTCCATGATCGGGGATTCGGGCGGGCTGCTATGTTCGACGTCTATTCTTGAAGGCTTCGGCTATGCGCAGCTCGAGGCGATGCTGTGCAGCTGTCCGGTTGCGACGACCGATTCGGATGGAGTCAGGAGCTTTCTTCAGCATAACGTGACGGGCAAGTTTCTTCCTCAGAACAATGTGCAGGAAGCGGTGAACGAAATCGTGGAGCTCATGAATAATCAAGCCTTGCGTCATACGATCCGTTCCAACGCGGGCAAGCAGGCCACAACCCCATTTTCGTACAAAACTTATAGTGCGCATGTGACGGAAATGCTTCGCGATCTCGGTGTCAGTGCCCGAAGGAAATGGTGGAGATTCTGATATGCGGAACGGGATAACGTTATGGTTCACGGGTCTTTCCGGAGCCGGAAAATCGACGGTCAGCGAAGCTGTGGAAGCCATACTGAAGCAGAGGAACGTGAAGGTGGAACGCCTGGATGGAGACGATCTTCGTCATTACCTCCCTTCCAATCTCGGATTTACCAAAGAAGACAGGGAAAAAAACGTCCGATTGGCCGCTTTCATTGCAAAGCTGTTAACGCGTAACGGTGTAATCGTCCTAGCTTCATTCATATCGCCCTATCGGCAGATGAGAGAGAACTGCCGGCAGGAAATCGGGGCGATGAAGGAGATATATGTGAAGTGCCCGCTCCAGGAATGCATCCGCAGAGATGTGAAAGGGTTGTACCATAAGGCGTTGAGCGGCGAGATTCAAAGCTTCACCGGCATTTCCGATCCGTACGAGGAGCCGCTTCAGCCCGATCTTGTACTGGAGACGGATCTGGAAACGACGGAGAAAAGCGCAGCCCGCATCATTGCCTATTTGGAGAGGGATGGGGTCATCCAATAAGATAAGGGGAGTGAAAAGTGGGGAAAAATCTGCCGAAGGTTTCTATTGTTATTCCTGTGTATAATGGGGCTAATTATTTGCATGAGGCAATACACAGCGCATTAACTCAGACTTACTCAAACATCGAGATTATCGTTGTAAATGATGGTTCGCGGGATGAAGGGGAAACAGAGAAAATAGCTCTTTCTTACGGCAATAGAATCCGTTATTTTCATAAGGAAAATGGAGGAGTTGCAACGGCATTAAATCTGGGAATCAGGTATATGACGGGTGAATATTTCTCATGGTTAAGTCATGATGATATGTATACGCCCGAAAAAATCGAACGACAAATGGAGATATTGGAAAAAGTAACTCACGACACAATTCTATTCGGTGGTTATGAGTTAATTAATGAGAAATCCGAAAAATTTGCACAGGTTGACCCGGGCACCATATACCCGGAAGTCAAATTAAATATTCCAGTGTTACCGTTACTTCGAGGACTCATAAATGGTTGTGCCTTACTGATTCATAAGAGTCATTTTAAGAGAGTTGGTCTGTTTGATCCTGCATTAAGGTCGACACAAGATTATGATCTATGGTTTAAGATGTTTCGAGGAGCAAAAATTAAATATCATCAGGGTCTTTATGTTAAAACGCGCAGCCACTCGGAACAAGGCACAAAGAAGTCAGAACATGAAGAGGATTGCAGTAAACTCTGGATTTATATGATGGATAATATTAATGACGATGAAATGTGTGAAATAGATGGCAGCGTGTATTCATTTCGAAAAAACCAAGAAAAATTTTTAAAAGAAAGTACTCCCTTTGCGACAGCAATTGCCTATTCCGAAATCCTTTCGAAACAGGCGGAACTTGACATTGAACAAATAAGGGATAATTGTAAAGTGAGTGTCATAATACCGTTTAATAATAGAATATCATTACTTATCAAAAGTATTGAAAGCGTCCTTAACCAAAGCCATAGCAATTTTGAAATCATACTAATAGATGACGGCACAACTGATGATCTTACTCCCGTTAGAAAGTTAATGAAAAAAGAAAAAAAGAGAATACGTTTTTTTATTCAGGACCATAAGGGTGCCTCAGCTGCGAGAAATTTGGGTATGGAGAAAGCTTGTGGTGATTATATCGCTTTTTTGGATTCTGACGACCTTTTTGAAAGAGATAAGTTAAAGATTCAATTGGAATATATGATTCGAAATGGTTATGAATTTAGCCATACATCTTATCAAAAGATTACAATTGACGGTGATTTTTTGGAAACTGTTAACTCTAATGTGTTTTCTGGTCGTGTTTTCCCCCGTATTTTGTCAGATTGTCCTATTGCTACGCCTACTGTCATGATAAAACGCAGTATCATAAAAGACAAAAGATTTAAGGAAGAATTTTTGATTTGCGGTGAGGATACTTGTTTTTGGATCGACATTGCTTTCAAGTACCCTCTTTGGGGTTTGGACCAAGCATTAACTTTGGTTCGGATATCTGAAACTTCTGCAGCTTATAATTTAGACAAACAGCGCATAGGTTTACTCAATATTGTTACCCATCTGATTCGTAATCCCATGTATATTCCTTATGAAAAGGAAATCTATTCGAACCTCTCTGCCCTGAGTTCATTATTTAACAGGGATATTGAAATAAATCCGATGGCCAAAGGGTTGCTAGGGGAATTTAGCTTTATTAATAATACTGAAAAAAATAGCAGCAGGTTAAAGCGTTGGTTTATTAAAATATGGAACAGGTCTGTAAAATAGAATAGTAGGGGCTGTCCCAAAAGGCCCTTAGTTCACACATGGGACAGCTCACATTATCAATAAATCACGATTATAACGGAAAAGCGGTGGTGCAGGGGGGGTTATTCCTGCACCACCGCTTTTCGATTTTGGTCTATTACTGCCTTTTTTGAGCAGGTTATGGGCAAGAGAAAGCCCCCCGACCTCTATTGCCGTCCTGGCTGAATGTCCTGTATATAGCCGTTTTGCACAAGAAGAGATCTGAATTGATCGACCGACAGAATTGGAGAGTTGGCAGATGTACTATTGTCCGTCAACGGGGGACAGCTTGCGTAACCCGTCTTTAATCCGGGTATAATCGCAGGCAGGATGATCAGAAAATCATCGTCATAAACGATCGTACTTGTCCTTTCGTACTCTGACAACAGGATATCTTCGGATGTTTCTCCGGATTGCGGCTGCACGGGTTTGACCGCAGATTCGGCTCGGTCGAGCTGCGATCCTGTCAAAATTTCGATTAGATCATTCGTTCGGAACAATGGCATGACCGGGAGCAGAACTTCTCCTCCTTTGCCGATAGACGCTGCCTTCAATAGTAGCCGCGCTGCGTCTTTGGAGTGCAGGAAAAACCGTATTCCATTCGGTTCCATTGAAGAACCGGGGATGGAACGGACGGTATCATGTCTGGTTTCGAAGAGCGTGCCGCCTCTCACGCAAAGAAATGCTGCAGCCGAAGAAAATGTATTGGCATGGATGATAAGCTTCTCTCCAATGGCTTTGCTCAATCCGTACAGGCTGGATGGCGGCACGGCTTTGTCGGAAGACCAGTAGATGACTTTCTTTACTTCATTGGCAGCAGCTACTTCAATGAGGTTCAATATGCCTCCTATATTGGTTTTGAGCGCCTCTTCCGGCTGATTCTCGCAGAGCGCCACATGGTTTATTTCCGCTAGATGGAATACGTAGTCGACAGCTTCACAGGCTTTGGATAACGCAGCCTTATCCCGGACGTCCCCGATGTAATAGGATATTCTCGAATCTTCAAACACTCTGCTCATGGCAACCTGATTGGCTTCATTTCTGGAATAAATAATGATTTTTGCCGGGTTTTGCGGCAATAACTGCCTAACAAGACCGTAACCTAACACTCCAGTACCGCCGGTAATCAGTATAATTGTGTTTTGAAATCTCATCTGTTTCTACCTCCATAACACCCATCGTTATTATCAAAAATGATACATAATTATAAGATATGATGTGATCTCTAGGGGCGTATGGGCGAGAAGCGGGTTCAATACAAAAAGTATGTTTACTAGAGACTCCTTCTACAAACGATTCATTTTTTTGTCTCCCAAGATAGATTACAAGGTCACTCTTGCCTCAGCGGAAATATAATATAGGGATTATTTAGAGTATGTAGTCTTTAAGGGAGGGTATCTATGTGAAGGTTGTTATACCGGCAGCTTCATTGGAGACGGCCGGAGGATGTAAATCCCTTGTAGAAATCGCGAACACCATGCATGCGAGAGGTCATGAAACAGAGTTCGTGATTCCTTATTCGAGTCCGGTCGCATACGAAGTCAACTGCAAGGTGACGAGAATTCCCGTACCCGTATTGAGTAAAGAGTATATTCCTTACGGTGATATTGTTCTCACGAATTTCTATGCTACATTTCAGCCAGCATACGAGGCTTGGCCGGATCAGTGCGTCCGATTTTGTCAAGGCTTCGAGCCGTTGTGGGTGAAAGATAAAGATTTTGCCGTTTGGACGTATTCGAACGATGTTCCGGTCATAAGTAGTTCCCGATGGTTGGATAATCAATTATTCCTTTATACAGGCAGGCGAAGTACGGCAATTGTTCCTCTCGGCATGAGTCCGTATGTGTTTCATCCTGCGGAGCACCCGCGTCCCGGTCATGCGGAAAAGGTCATCCTCTATATCGCCCGCGATCCGAAACTAGGTTATCAGTTGAAAGGATACGATGATTTCCTGAAAAGTATGGAAATTCTGATGCAAACGTATAACGGGAAGTTTATAGTCGATATGGTTTGCGTGGAAAGCAACCTGCATCTTCCGGGAATTCCGCACCGTGTAATCGGTCCGAGAACAGATCGGGAGATGGCCGGGTTATATCGTTCGGCCGATGTATTTGTTTCCACCTCTTGGTACGAAGGCTTCGGTTTGCCGCCTCTAGAAGCGATGGCCTGCGGTACGCCCGTCGTTACGACGAATTCGGGAGGGGTATTGGAATACGCGAAGCACGGCTACAACGTTCATATGGTCGAACCCAAAAATCCGCAAGCGATTGCCGAAGGAGTCCGGGAAGTGCTGACTCAGCCGCTGCTCACCAAAAAGTTGATGAAAGCCGGGAAAAAATCGGCATTGAACTTTACGGAAGACAGATTTAGACAGAGCATCGTTACGGCGCTTGAGGATATTCATAAGAAAAGAGTGAACAAAAAGCTCGGGAAAAAGAGGTGGGGGTTCAATTGGATGTAGTAACGATTCTTGGCACACGGCCGGAAATGATCCGGCTTAGCCTAGTCATCCGCAAATTGGATATTGACTCAGCGAAACACATCCTCGTGCATACGGGACAGAATTACACCAGCACGTTAAGCGATATCTTTTTCGAGCAAATGGGTATTCGTCAACCGGATTACCGGATCCATACCGCGTCCCATTCACCCGGACGGCAGATCGGGCAGATTTTCTCCGAAGTGGAGCAAATCATCGACAAGGAGAAGCCGGATCGGATGCTTGTCCTTGGGGATACGAACAGCGCGCTGTGCGCTTTGCTTGGCGAACGGAAGGGCGTTCCCGTCTTCCACATGGAAGCGGGCAATCGATGCTTCGATACCCGCGTTCCCGAGGAAATCAACCGCAAAGCGATCGACGCTGTTTCTTCCGTTAATCTACCGTATACGTCCATAAGCCGCGACAATTTACTTCGGGAAGGAATGGCTCCCCACAGGATTTGGGTAACCGGAAATCCGATTTACGAAGTGATGCGACATCATGAGTCCGAAATCGGGCAAAGCGATGTCCTGGATAGATTGGGATTGGCAGAGGGGCAATACATCGTCGTAACGTTCCACCGGGCGGAAAATGTGGATGACGAAAGCAATTTGAAGCATATCGTCGGCGCATTGCATCTGGTTGCGGAGCAATGGTCCCTCCCCTTGATATGCAGCGTGCATCCGCGGACACGGTCCCGCTTACAGCAATACGGCATCGCCATCCAAAATCCATTCATTCAATTCCACGAGCCTTTCGGTTTTTTTGATTTTATCGCGCTGCAGAAAAACGCCTGTTGCGTGATCACGGACAGCGGGACCGTTCAGGAAGAAAGCTGTCTTCTCAGGGTGCCGGCCGTCACGATTCGGCACAGCACGGAAAGACCCGAGACAATAACCTGCGGAAGCAATGTGGTGTCCGGCATCGATTCGCAGCGGATTGCGGCATGCGTAACACTGATGATGCAATCGGACCGCACCTGGAGCTTTCCAGAAGGCTATACCGAGCCGAATGTGTCCGGCAGAGTCGTGAATATGATCGTTGGGGGAGTCAGCCATGTTTGAAAACAAAGTGATTCTCATTACCGGGGGCAGCGGGTCATGGGGGCAGGAACTGACGCGCAAGCTGCTTCCTCACCGCCCTAAGGAAATCCGCATCTTTTCGCGCAATCGTCGCGCGCAACTCCAGATGAAGATGAGATTCGGCGAGCAGACCGCCTTACAGTACACGATCGGGGACGTGAGGGATGCATCTGCCGTTCGCGAAGCCTGCGCCGGCGTCGATTATGTCTTTCACCTTGCCGCCTTGAAGCATGTCCCGATTTGCGAATGGCAGCCGGAGGAAGCGATCAAGACGAATATCCACGGTACGGAAAACGTCATTGCGGCCAGCATCGCGCATAAAGTGAAGAAAGTGATCGACATCTCGACCGATAAAGCGGCCGACCCGATCAATTTCTATGGGATGACCAAGTCGATCGGCGAGAAATTAATGGTAAAATCGAACGATTCGAACAGCGCTACCAAGTTTGTCTGCATTCGCGGCGGCAACGTCCTTGGGAGCAACGGGAGCGTAGTCCCGTTCTTCATGAAGCAAATTACGGAGGGACAGGATGTAACGCTCACCTCCATGGCCATGACGCGCTTCTTCCTGACCCTCTCCGAAGCGATCGACCTTGTGTTAATGGCCGCGCAGGAGACCATCGGAGGAGAAACGTTCGTCATGCGGATGAATGCCTGCAAGATTGTGGATTTGATCGACGTGCTCATCCGGAACCTCGCCGATAAACCGGTCCGGATCAAAGATATCGGCATACGGCCTGGCGAAAAAACTCACGAAGTGCTCGTCACCCGGGATGAGTCTCTCAGGACTTATCGCTATAACGAGCATTACTTTATCATTTTGCCGAATCAGGCAGCGCCGGCGCTGACCAGCCGTTACGGTGGATTGCCGAAGGTAACGTTCGAGCAGTACGCTTCCGACGACAATCTGATGACCGGCGATGAGATCGAACAGATGTTGAGACATGGCGGATTCATCGGGTGAAGATACTGGTCATGGGTGGACGAGGAATGGCGGGCCATCTAATCGTGGATTATTTCAGTCAAACGAATGCCCATGAAGTATGGAGTACGGTAAGGGGAAGATTGGATAACCTCCGAACGTTACCCTTGGACGTTACCGATGAGCTCGGCCTCTCTGCCGTATTGCATCGAATCCGCCCCGATCTTGTCATTAATGCGGCCGGTTTGTTGAATGATCATGCAGGCAGGAATATCAGGGACGCGATTCATGTTAACAGCCTTCTCCCGCATAAGCTGGCCCAATACGGAGAGCGATTGGGGTTCCGTCTCATCCATATCAGCACCGATTGCGTTTTCAGCGGGAACCGAGGAGACTATAACGAAACGGACGCTACTTGCGGTACAACGGTGTATGCCAGAACGAAGCAACTCGGCGAGGTAAAGGATGATTCGAATTTAACGATCCGGACATCCATTATAGGGCCGGAGCTTAAGATGGACGGCATTGGATTGTTTCACTGGTTCATAGGTCAGCGCGGGACCGTTAAGGGTTACAAGCAAGTGATCTGGAATGGCGTGACGACCCTTCAGCTGGCCAAAGCAATCGATTGGACGCTGGGTCATCCCGTTACCGGATTGGCGCATCTGGCTTCGCCGAACAAAATAGCCAAGTTCGAATTGCTGCAGCATATGAAAACCGTGTTCGGTAAGGATGGAATCAACATCGAACCAGATGACGGGTATCGATCCGATAAGAGTCTCGTCAATACCCGGCCGGATTTTGCGGTCGACGTTCCGGATTACCCCGATATGCTTGCAGAGTTGAAATCCTGGATGGAAACGTGTAGAGAAGCTCGGTACGGTCATTACGTTATTTGAAAGGTCTGCCAGACAGGAAAGAGAGGATTCGTCCGGTTTTGCGCGGTTTCAGGCCTGCTTCCGCCGTTAAAGTACGAACCGCCTGCTCGAACAAATCGGCGGTTCTTTCTCGTGTCCATTCCCGGGCATCCTTCTCGCCCTGCCGGGCCAAACGCTTCCTCAGCCGCGGATCGTTTACCAAGCAAACGATATGCTCCCGCAGACGGTTCTCATGAAAGGTGGAGATCAAGCCGTTCACGCCATGTCTGCAGTAATCGCTGTTGCCGCCCGAATGAACGGCCACGAGGGCCGCGCCGCATTTCATCGCTTCCATGCCGGCGGAAGCCACCATCTCGAACGATGACGGCGTCACAAATATATGGGCCTGATTATAGCAATAACACAGTTCGATATCGTTAGAGGGCACGATGACGCGAAACATGCCGGATGACGATAATTGCTGTAGGGCTGGCGAAGCTGCATATTCGTTCGGCATACAGATGAGATGAACGTCCAACTCTGGATGTGATTGCTTTAGAAGGCCAAGCTGTTCCAGCAGGTACGGCTGGTTTTGCGCGTCTGCGACATTCTCCTGCGCTCTCGCGAAGGCCGATACCGTAATGCGGGACAACCGTTCTCTATTATGGAAGTTGTCAAACATAGGATGGATGCCAGAAGGAACAACAATCCCCTCGACGCCGTATAGCGTGTGCATCAATTGCCGCTGCCACTCGGATACGACGATTAATCTGCTGGTCGCTTGGTAGGATGTATATTGGTCCGGATGCCCCGGAAGCTCCAAGGGTTCATAGCATAAGCTGTACCTGATGTGCGGGATGCCCAGACATTCTACGGCCGATTGCGAGCTCTTCACCGTAGAGCAATGAGTGGAAACGATAAGATCCGAGAGAGGGTAGTCGTGCGGCTCCAACCGGTCGCGACCGATACGGACTAACGGGTGCCGAAGGTCGTAGTCGACCTGTCCCGCCGCCGGCATCAGGATCGTAACATCATGTCCTCTTCGGCTGAGAAGGTTCGTCAAATCAGCCAACGTGCCTTGGGACCCGCCCCGTTGAAGACTATCGACGGCAAACGTAATTCTCATGGCGTGCGTGCCCCCTCCAGCCGACGGACATAGTCCGTTAATCGCGCATGATATTTCAGTCTTGTCCTCTCGCCTTCCTGTGCGATGAGAGCCGCGTATTTCTTCGTTCCCATTTCCTCATGAACGCGATACAGCAATAAGATTTCGTCCAGATAATGGAAGTCGATTCCGGACAAAACGACCCGCTGCCACAAATCGTAATCGTGCGTGTAGGGGAGCGATTCGTCAAAGAGTCCGACACGGCGAAGCACCTCCTGCTTCATGACGACCGTGCAGCCATTGATTAAGCAGCCGTAGGTCAAAGAGCGGTACAATTCAATGGCGTTCTCGAACCGCTGGGTGGCGGCGTATCGCGCGATGTTGTTATGGGTATCGATGATGTTGTAATCGGTAAAGCTGATCGACGCATCACGGGATAACATGTAGTGGATTTGACGCGACAGCTTGCCCGGATAGAACGCGTCATCCGCGCTGAGCCAAGAAATATATTCGCCAGCCGCCGACCGGATGCCGGCATTGAGCGCGCTGGCGGTTCCGCCGTTCTCTTTCTCGATGTAGCGAATGAGGCGCCGATAAGGCGTGATTTTGTCGTTGTGAAGGACCGAGCCGTCGCTCACGACGATGATCTCAACGTTCGGATACATTTGCCGGAGTGCGCTTTCGATCGCCTGATCGACGTAAGGGCAGTTATAGAACGGAATGATGATAGAGACTTTGGGGATCATACTCCGTCATCCTTTCTATTAAATGTACGCGGATTGACGATGACGCAAGACAAAAAGCTATCCGCCAAGGCGATAGCCCATGTCTGGATAGCTATATGTGTTAGATCCCCATTCCTTCATAACGGAATCCCGATTCGCTTAATCGCTGCCGAGACCAGAAGTTACGAGTATCCAATAGATATGGAGTTCTCATCTTGGTGCGCACCCGTTCCCAATCCAACGCGGCGTATTCCTCCCAATGCGTAATGAGGACGATCGCGTCGGCCCGCTCGGCTACATCTTCGGCTTCAGGGCAGTAACGGATGGGCAAATGTCCATTTATTTTAGCGAACATTTCCATTCCCTTCGGATCATGCACCGAGACGTTCGCTCCGAGAGCGATCAATTTATCGATGATATAAGAGGCTTGCGTATTCCGCGCATCATCTGTATTCGGCTTAAACGTAAGGCCGAGAATTCCGATGTTTTTTCCGTTCAACGTTTTTAATTGGCGCTTGATCTTATCGACGCAATTGATGTGCATTCTCAAATTGGAATGGACGGCGGCTTCCACCACGAGGAGGTCGGATCCGTATTTTCGGCTTGTTTCCAATAACTCCGCAGTGTCTTTAGGAAAGCAGCTTCCGCTCCAGCCACTGGAAACTTGCAAAAATTTATCGCCTATGCGAGAATCCAGTCCGATGCCCTTCGCTACATCGAGGACGTTGGCTCCTAGGGTTTCGCATAACCTGGCTACCTCGTTGATATAACTGATCTTAATGGCCAAAAAAGCGTTCGACGCATACTTGGTCATTTCCGCGCTTTTCGCGTCGGTTTCGAAATAGACTGCTTTTGGAGCCTGCATATTCATCTTAAAAGCGACCCTTTTCGATAGCTCGTCGTAATGAGTACGCTCAATCAGATTACGGTATAGCTCGCGCATCACGGTCCGGGCCCCCGGATGATCGGTTCCGATGACGATTCGGTCCGGAAATAGCACGTCTTCGAGAGCAAAACCCTCTCTCAGAAATTCGGGATTGCTCACGACGGCAAAATGTTCGTTCGTCCGTAAGCCCGATATTTCTTCGATGATGGAGGCCACAAGCTCGGAAGTTCCGACGGGAACGGTGGATTTGTCGACGATGACGGTGAATTGCTCCCGATTCAGATGTTCGGCGATAGATCTGGCTGCCGACTTGACGTATTTTAAATCCACCGTGCCGTCCGCCAGCGAAGGAGTGCCGACGGCAATAAAGACGACATCGGCATCAAATATTTCTTCGAACGAAGTAGATGCCGATAGAATCTGACGGTACACCATTTGGGGAATGAGAGATTCCAAGCCGGGTTCGAATATGGGACTGTTTCCGGAATTGATAAGATCAACCTTATCGGAATCGATATCTATGACGGTCGTACGATGGCCCAGGGCGGAGAAGGCAGCCCCAGTGACGGTTCCGACGTATCCTGATCCAATGCATACGACTTTCATAATAATAATCCCTTCTTATCGTTATTTTCCGCTCGATATACAGCGATGGTGCGATTTAATCCGTCTTCTAGACTGACCTTCGGCTCCCACCCCAACAATTTTTTGGCTTTTTCGATCACCGGACGTCGAACTTTCGGATCGTCCTCCGGAAGAGAATGGAATGTGATCGGGCTCGCGGAACGCGTTAATTCCTTCACCAATTTCGCAACCTCAAGAACGGTATAATCAATCGGATTGCCGATGTTGATAATTTCTCCGTTTGCCGCGTCGTTTTCCATCATTAGCTGCAAGGCTTGTATCGTATCATCTACGTAACAGAAAGATCGGGTTTGAGAGCCGTCGCCGAAAACGGTAATATCGGTTTGTTGTAAAGCTTGGGTTACGAAGTTGGAAATCACCCTGCCGTCATCATTCCGCAAGCCAGCCGAATAGGTATTGAAAATGCGCGCGACTTTAACCGGTACCTGAAAACGATGGAAGTATTCGTAGCAATAGACTTCCCCGAGTCTCTTCGACTCGTCATAGCAGGCCCTTGGCCCCCACGTATTCACGTTGCCACGATAGTCCTCATGCTGGGGATGGACCTGAGGGTCGCCATAGGCTTCGCTCGTGCTCGTATAAACGAACTTAGCGTTATTCGTTTTGGCCAATTCCAGCATGAAATTCGTACCGATCGTATTGACCGCTATCGTCCCGAAAGGGAGGCTTTGATAAAATCTCGGAGAAGCGGGGGAAGCGAGGTGGTAAATTTCTTCGATCCCGCGCAACGCGTCCAAAGTTAATACTTGGTGCGAGGTTATATCATAGGGTATGAATTGAAATCGGCCCGTATCGATTAACCGCATAACGTTATTCATTTTTCCCGTTGACAAGTTATCGATTCCGATGACCTGATTATCCTTCTGAATAAGCTGAAAGGCTAAATGGGAACCCAAAAATCCTGCGGCACCCGTGATTAAAACTTTACTCAAGGGGTTCACCTCTTTTCCATTCGATTTGCTGTAAGTATTCAGCAAAATGAGTTTGAAGCGTTTCATGCCCCAAGGCCAATTCGACCGTCGCTTTTAGATATCCCAGCTTGTTTCCGACGTCGTACGTTTTTCCTTCGAACGTAAAAGCGTGCAAATCCGATTGCTTAATAAGTTCTTGCAACGCATCCGTCAGTTGGATCTCGCCGCCGTCCCCCGGCAAAAGACGCTCCAGGATAGGAAAGATTTCCGGTTCTAAAATATACCTTCCAATAATGGCTAGATTGGAAGGAGGATCGACTTTCGGTTTTTCCACCAAGCGATCCACTTTAACGAGTCCGTTTTGTAAGGTTTCCCCGCAAATCACCCCGTAGTTGGAGACGTTAACCCAATCGACGGGTTGCACGGCAATGATCGATGAATTCGTTTCTTCGTACGTTTGGATTAAGGGTTTAAGACAGGATTCCGATATCACGTCGCCGAGAAGAACGGCAAACGGCTCGTCGCCGATGAAATTGCGCGCGCACCACACGGCATGACCGAGTCCGAGCGCTTGTTTTTGCCTTACATATTGAATTTTCGTATGGGCGATGTCCTTCACGAGTTTCAAAAGCTGCGGTTTGTTTTGTTCATATAAGAACAGTTCGATTTCATGATTTCTATCGAAATGGTCTTCGATGGCTTGTTTATTTCGACTGGTCACGATTATGATTTCTTCGATTCCGGCATCTATTGCCTCCTCCACGATATATTGAATGGCGGGTTTGTCCACGATAGGCAGCATTTCTTTAGGTATGGCTTTGGTCGCGGGGAGTAATCTCGTACCAAAACCGGCTGCGGGAATTACTGCTTTCTTGATTCTGCTCATCCTCTATATCCCTCTTCTCCTTAGTCGCTAAATCCTACTTGTGTAAATCATATGCATTCGAGGTAATAGCCTCTTAGACGAAAACCTTATCAGGTATAATTTGGCGCATGTCCATACTAATGGAAGTGAATAGAGTCGGAGAACAAACAAACGGTTCCTTGGCGGGCAAAGGAACCGTTTGTTTTGTAATGACGTTACTGCTCTGACGGATATCCGCCCGGATGACGACGATGCCATTCCCACGCTGTACGTACCATATCTTCCAGTGAATATTCCGGTTTCCACTCCAGCTCCCTCGTTGCTTTTTCATAAGAAGCGACCAATCGCCCCGGATCGCCTGACCGGCGGTCGGCAAAGGCTACATTCGCTTTTTTGCCCGTTATCGCTTCGCACGCTTTAATGATTTCTTTCACGGAATAACCGGTTCCGGTTCCCAGATTATAAACGGTTGCCGATTTTTCTCCATAGAGCAGCTGTTGTAAAGCTAAGATGTGGGCGTTCGACAAGTCGTCAACGTGAATATAGTCGCGTATGCAGGTGCCGTCCGGCGTATCGTAATCTTCGCCGAAGATCGAAATATGCGTCGTCTTTCCTAATAAGTGAAGGAGGACGTTAGGAATGAGATGCGTTTCCGGTTCGTGGCACTCGCCGATGACACCTGACGGATTCGCACCCGCCGCGTTGAAATAACGAAGGCAAATGAAGGAGAGCTCGTACGCATCGGCAAGATCGCGGAGGATTTGTTCGATCATTAATTTAGACCGACCGTACGGATTAACGGGTCTGGTCGGCAGTTCCTCATGCAGGATGCCGATATCCGGTACGCCGTAAGTCGCACACGTGGAGGAGAATATCAGCTTTGCGATTCGATGCCGCATCATCGCTTTCAGTAGCACGGTCGTCGCAGCCACATTATTTTCATAGTACTTTAAGGGCTGAACGACGGATTCGCCGACCAGACAATGGGCAGCAAAATGCATGACTCCTTCGATTTGATAGGTTTCGAAGAGTCGGTCCAACGCAGGCTCATCCTGGATATTTCCCTGCCAAAAAACAGCTCTGACGTCTACGGCTTGACGGTATCCCGTTAAGAGATTATCCAACACGACAACCTCAAAGCCACGGTCCAGCAGCTGTTTCACGACGTGGCTGCCGATATACCCGGCTCCTCCCGTTACAAGAATCATAGAACCCCTCCTTCATCCTGTTTGAATAATGTTATATCCTATTCAACCTTTTTTTCTGCGACTCTGGTGAATGCCCTCTCGAAAGGGGAACGCTCCGCATACAGTAAACAAGTTCATAACGGTGATATGAATAATACAATACATGCGAGGTGGGACCACGTGATTGTCTGCTCTGTCGCAGGCGGTAATCATCTATCATTCGCTAAGGTGCTAGCGAAATCGGTAAAAGAAAATGCCAAGCATTGCAAGTTCGTGTTATGTCTCGTTGAAGAAGAAATTCATCCGGATACGAAAAAAATCGACTTCTTTGATCATGTCGTGTTGGCAAAAGATATAGGCGTTCCGAATTTTTATAAATTTGTTTCGAAATACAATCTATACGAAGCCGCTTGCGCCCTGAAGCCCTACTTGCTGCAGTATGCGTTCAATGTATACGGCAAAGAGGAAAAGTTCCTTTATTTGGACTCCGATTTATGCGTGTACGGTTCTTTGGATAAATTGGAGGTTTTGTTGGAGAAACACTCCATTTTACTTACTCCTCATCGATTAGAACCGCAAGATATTCTAAATTCCATCGACGAAGAGATCGTGAACTTGAGAGACGGAGTCTATCAAGCCGGTTTTTTCGGAGTACGAAAAACGACGGAGTCCGAACGTTTTCTTCAATGGTGGGCGGATAGAAATCAAGATTACAGCTATAACGATCCGAGCGAAGGATTGTTCCTCGACCAGAAGTGGCTGGATTTGGTGCCATGCTTCTTTGACGGAGTACACGTCATTCAAGATCCCGAATACAACATGGCCAGCTGGAATCTATCACAGAGAAATTTAACGCTTAACGATAATAATCAATATTTGGTTAACGCGAGGCCGTTAGTTTTTTTCCACTATTCGGGCATGGGGAAATGGCTGGACAACAGCATACGATTGCATGTGCCGGACAAATCGAACGCTATTTACAGGATGGTCAGCGAATACGTTTTAGCCTATACGAGGATGGGATATCACAAATATATTCATAACCCGTGGAGC
The DNA here is from genome assembly GCF_042655365.1 of Cohnella suwonensis. Lineage (NCBI taxonomy): Bacteria > Bacillati > Bacillota > Bacilli > Caryophanales > Paenibacillaceae > Cohnella > Cohnella suwonensis. Next base: position 47,923 of record NZ_JBHSMH010000021.1, read on the forward strand.
TACGAAAATTTCGATTATGAAAAATATTTGATGAAGAAGTGGATGAATTGAATACATTTTTATGCAAAAGAGGGGGAGTTCGTCCATTCCTATAATGCCTTTCTGGAATAAGTTAGCTTGAAAAGAAGACTAGGAAGGGATGAACCCTAAGATGCGCGTTAGCGTTCAAAGAATAGGAGTCATAGGGCTGGGGTACGTCGGGTTGCCGCTTGCCGTCATGTTGGCCGAGAAGGGATTCGAGGTCATCGGTATCGATCTTGATCCGCAGAAGCTGTCAAATCTGGATAAGGGCATCAGCTATATCCATGATATATCCGATGCCAGAATCAGGTCGATGACTTCTGCGAACAAATTCAAGGCGGTTGCCGATTATGATGCGTTAAAGCAGGTAGAGGCGATCGTGATTTGCGTTCCAACGCCGTTAACGGAGCATGGAATGCCGGATCTGGGGTACGTCCAAAGCGCAGGGGAGCAGATTAGGCTGCGGCTGCAAAAAGATCAGATCGTCATATTGGAAAGCACGACTTATCCGGGGACGACGCGGGAAGTGTTGCTTCCGATGCTGGAGCATAGCGGACTTACGGTGGGAATTGATTTCTACTTGGCTTATTCTCCCGAAAGAATCGATCCAGGCAATAGAAGCCACGCCGTTGACGAGATTCCGAAAATAGTAAGCGGCGTTACCCCGGCCTGCAAGGAGAAAGCAAATGAGCTATACAGCCGTATATACAAAGTAGTCGTTCCCGTCTCTTCGACGGAGGTGGCGGAGATGGCGAAAATATTGGAGAACAGTTACCGGTTCATTAATATCTCTTTCATTAACGAAATGGCTATCCTATGCGACAATCTTCAACTGGACATCTGGGAAGCCATTCAGGCCGCAAGCACGAAGCCGTACGGATTTCACGCTTTCTATCCTGGACCGGGAATAGGTGGACATTGCATTCCGGTCGACCCGATGTATCTTCAATGGAAAGCCAAACAAAACGATTTGAAGAGTAAGTTCATCGAACTTGCCGATCAAATGAATCACGACATAGTCAAGTATATCGTCAACCGGACCGAACAGCTCCTAGATCTCGATAAGCCAATAAAAGGTGCACATATATTCATCTACGGAGTCACCTACAAAAGCGATATTGCCGATACGAGAGATTCCGCGGCCCTCCGCATTATTCGGGAATTGAAAAAGGCAGGCGCAAGCGTTGTCTACCACGATCCTTATATTCCGGTCCTTACGATAGATGATGAGCCGTTATTCAGCGTGCCGCTTACGGATCAAACGTTGGCGGAAAGCGACTGTTTGATCCTATTGACTGATCACGCCGGTTTACCGGTTCAACGGATTCTCGATCATGCCCCACTTGTTTTTGATACCCGTCATGCCGTTTATGGACAGAAAGGCAGGGCCAAAGTCTATCATTTGGGAGAAGGAAAAATATGAAAATCGTAGTCACGGGAGGCGCTGGATTCATCGGTTCCCACTTGGCCGACGCTTTAATCGTCCAAGGGCATGAAGTCGTCGTGCTGGATGACTTGTCTAACGGGAAAACGAAGTTTGTTGCCGGTCTCGAGGGAAATCCGCGTTTTCGATTTGTCCATGGCTCCATCCTGGACCGTCCGTTAGTGAAACAATTGCTGGCCGAATGCCAAGTCGTGTACCATCTGGCGGCTGTGCTCGGAGTGAAAAATACCGTAGAAAATCCGCTTAAAGTCATTGAAGGAAATATCGACGGAACAAGAAACATCCTAGAGGTCGCTTGGGAGAACCGAATAAAGGTCGTATTCGCGTCAACCTCGGAAATATACGGGAAAAACGACGCTCTTCCGTTCACGGAACTATCTGACCGCGTCCTGGGGGCTCCGCACATTCACCGGTGGTGCTATGCGACGGCTAAGGCGTTGGATGAACATATGTGCTTCGCTTATGCGGATAAAGGGCTGCCGATTACGATCGTTCGTTTCTTTAATACCTATGGATCACGTCAAACTTCTACGCAGTATGGTGGCGTAGTACCTAAATTTATCGTTGCGGCCCTAACCGGCCAAGACATTACGGTGTACGGGGACGGCGAACAAACGAGATGCTTTACGTTTATCGATGATGCCGTCGGCGGCCTGCTTCCATGCATGGACCCGGCATTCGACAAGCACGTTTTTAATATCGGAACGACCTATCGCACGACCATTAATGAATTGGCGCTCCAGATCAAGCGACTGACCGGTTCTACCTCTTCCATCGTGCATCTTCCCTACGAAAAAGCATACGGAGAGGGTTACGAGGATATGCAAAACCGACTGCCCGATATTAGCAAGGCCGGAGCGATGCTCGGCTATGTGCCGCGAGTGGATATCGAACAAGGTTTGGCGAAGACGATCGCGTGGTACAGGGGCATGAATCCGGGCGATAAAAATGAGTAACACGGAAAGGGTGGAAACATGAGAATCTTACTCACATGCTATTTCTATCTTCCATCCACGGCAGGGCTATGGCCTTATGTGAAGGAGCTTAAACAAGCTTTGGAGCGCGAAGGGCATGAAGTCGATCTTTTTACCCACCACCCGGACGTAATGAAGTACTACATCGCCAATAAGGGAAGTTACGTAACGAAACACAAGGTCAAATACCAGATCCAAGAAAAGGTAGGACCCATGTATGATCGGTATTTTCCGGGATTGGACGCACGAGTGAAGGATTACGAATTCGAACGGATTAGCTTTGAGGTGGCGGCTAGCTGTTTCGATCTGTGGAAGTACGATATGATTCACGCCCAGGACGTGATTTCCGCCCGCGCAATGTTCCGCGTGAAGCCGGAAAAGACGCCGTTATTCGTCACTGTTCATGGAGCTTTTGCCCATGAACAGCTGTTGCAGGGTGAAATTGCAAGCAAAGATTCGATGAGGTGGCACTACGCTCTTTTTCGGGACCATTACGGCGCGATGGCGGCCGATAAGGTCATCGTTCCGTCCAAATGGCTAAAAAATATACTTGTCAATGAAAACAAGATTCCAAGCGACAACATTCAAGTGGTGCCGTATGGAATAGACATCGATTCATTCGCGACGCGAATGGAGGAAAATCCATTAATCGGGCCGCCCAACAATAAAAAAATCATTGCATGCCCTGCGCGTCTGTCCGTCGAGAAGGGGCACAAGTATTTGCTCGAAGCTTTGGCGAAATTGAAGCAAGAACGAGACGATTGGGTTTGTTGGCTAATCGGGGACGGCGTACTTCGCCACGAATTGACGCAGCGAACGAAAGATTGGAATCTACAGCAAAACGTTCTGTTCATGGGTAGTCAGAATAACGTACCCGCCCTGCTTAAGATGGCCGATCTATTCGTACTGCCCAGCATTCAAGACAATCTCCCTTTTGCGGTCATGGAAGCGCAGTTGGCCGGCAAACCGATTGTCGTTACGGATGCGGGCGGATTGCCAGGAATGATCGAAAATAACAAGACGGGTTTAATAGCCAAGGCAGGCAACGGAGAATCGTTATACCAGCATCTAAAGGTACTGATGGAAAATGGCGCTCTCCGGGAATCGTTGGGCAGAAACGCGTGGGAATTCGGAATGACGAACTGGCCGATCGATAGAATGATCACGGATTTATTCGGTATTTATGAGAAAACGCTGCAATTGAAAAACGGAGGAACGCTTAAATCGATAAATAAAAGAAATCTCAGCACTCCGTTTATTAGCGAACAACTGAATATGTCTTCCACTCCGTTCGATAACCATGATGGCGCGAATCTGTGGAAACGGCTGTACTCCAATCTTCCTTCGGAATATTCCGTGCTGGATAGCGGCTTTATCCGCGTGTTGAATGAGTACAAAAACTTCGGCTCCTAGGAGGTGAATTCATTGATTATTTGCACCGTTACAGCGGCTAACCATCTCGCTTTCGCGAAAGTGTTAGCGAAATCAGCGAACGTTCATGTCAAGGGCAGCAAAGTCGTTTTATGTTTAATGGAAAACCAGATTCATCCGGAAGCAACGGGTTTTTACGACGTCGTATTGATCAAAGATTTAGGGATTCCTAATGTTGATAGTCATATTGCCAACAAAAATATTTACGAGCTATCCCAAATCATCAAACCCTATTTATTGCAATATGCATTCAACCGTTACGGGGAGGAAACCAAATTCGTCTATTTGGATGCCGATTCCCGCGTTTATAGCTCTTTTGAGGAAATCGACAATTTGCTGGACCGTCAGAACATTGTTTTAACCCCCCACCGCGTGAAGCCTCAAAATCATCCGAATGCCATTACAGAAGAATTGGTCAATTTGAAGGATGGCGTATTCCAAGTCGGCTTTATCGGTCTGAGCAAAACGACGGAGGCCCAACGATTTCTGAAATGGTGGGCGGCAAGATGCCATGATTATGCCATTGTCGATCGCAGTAGGGGTTTATTCGGTGACCAAAAGTGGCTTAATTTGGTGCCTTGTTTTTTTAAGGGCGTTTATATCTTACGAGAACCTGCCTACCATGTGGCCAGTTGGAATCTTTCGCAGCGAAAGCTGAAACGGGATCCTGAGCTCGGCTATACCGTAGGCGGCAAACCGCTTGTTTTCTTTCATTTTTCCGGGATGGGAAAATGGCTGGATAAAAGCATCGCTCTGCATGCCTCCAAGAATGGTAACGTGCAAAATCTTGTCAATGAGTATAAGCTCGATTTGAAAAATAGCGGTTACGATGATTTGATAAACATTCTATGGGACTTTGAAAAGATATTGCGGCATGAAGCAAACCAACAGCCGGTTGTGAAACCACCTTTGGAGCAGGCAGCTATCGAGGAGCCGCTCATTAGTGAGTTTGTCCAGGAACCGGATGAAGAAGAGGAAAGCGAGCCGGTAATCGTACAGAGAAGCGAACCGATAATAGAGCTGGTAGAAAGCGCTCCAGCAGACCGGCAATTCGGTCAATTTTGGAACAAAGGCTGGATCATCTCAATTTGGGATCAAATCAAGGCGCTCAAAACAGCCCTGATCAATAAGTTTTCCAGAAAATGATGAGTCAGGCTTCTACGTTCGATTCCGTCCCGTAGGTCACCTATGCCTGAATAAGCACCGTGCGGGGATTCGGCAGTATAACGATTAGGTTATAACCGACTCCCAGCATGGTATTTCGCTTTGCGGAGGGAAGCTCAAAGCCCGGCCTCGACTAGCAATTGAGAGATTTCTTTTTTTGTCAGCAGAATAATTGGATTGTCGCTGCAGTAGTTTCCTTGACCCAACGGGGCATTGTCACTGTAAAATTCCTGAAGTCCACGAGTATCGACCGTCGGTAAAATAACGAACAATTCCGGAGAGAACACGACCGCTCGATCGAGCTCGGAATCGGTGAGCAATATATCGTTCAGCTTCTCGCCCGGCCGGATTTCGGTTTCGACCAGCGGAACGGAGCGACCAGCCTTCTCCCTCAGCACTTCGGCTAAGTCGGCCATTTTACAGGAAGCCATGTTCAGGATGAACGTTTCCCCCCCTTGACCGACGATCGCCGATTTAATAAGCAGCTTGCTCGCTTCTTGCAAAGTAAGAAAAAAACGGGTCATTCGCAAATCCGTAATGCCGATCGGCTGGTTATTCGATATTTGCCGCTGAAACAGGTGAAGGGCGCTTTCGCTCGCGCCTAGCAGATTTCCTCCCCGTACGCAAATGAACCGGGTGTCCGTCTGTTGAAGGTTGGCGCAAATCATTAGCTTTTCGCTGATCGCTTTGGTCATCCCGTAAATGCTGTTCGGGTTGGCAGCTTTGACCGTTGAAACGTGGATGACCTTTTTCACCCGGTTCGTAACGGCTGCCTCGATCACGTTCTGGGTGCCGATCACGTTCGTCTGGTGCGCTTCCATCGGCAGTTCCTCACATACGGACACATGCTTCATCGCGGCTAGATGAAAGACGTAATCCATCCCGCTGCACGCTTGGAGGAGCGCTTCTTTATCCCGGATATCACCTCTGTAAAATTGTAGGTGATGATCTTGAAGCTCTTTCTGCATGAACATCTGAACAGATTCGTTGCGGGAGAAAACGACGACTTTATTCGGTTTGCGATCGAGCAGCTTCCGGACAACCGCGGCCCCCCATGATCCAGTTCCTCCGGTAACGAGGATGTTTTTGTTTTCGTACAACGTTGATCACCTCCATAATTATTCTATTCAGGCGAATGACGCGCGGTTCGTCTCGATCAATGCGTCGCTCAAATCGGTTAGCGGTTGCCAGGTTTCCGGATATCAAAAAATGGCGAGAGAGGGATCCCTCTCTCGCCATTTTCTTCCCTCATTTCAGGATTTGCCCCCGGATTTCGCCATTCGGGTTTTGTATGGTGTGAACATTGGCGTACGTATTGCAGTTTCGCATCTCGTTGATCAAATCAGACAGTCGCATCCCTGCCAAAGGGCCTACCAGATCATTGGAGGTCAGCGAGCCTCGGACAACTCCTCTCCTGACGGAGATGCCAAATTTGGACGGTCCAAATAGGAACGCGACTACAGGTCCATTCTGACCTTTGCGGCCGAGATGGATATGGGCTTGCGTTACCCTAGCAATATTCCGGACGACCAGACGGAAAAACAATCGTGAACCGTCTTGACTAAGTCGAAAAACGGCATCGCCTGAAGCAACGGTTTGGACCCGCGGTACTTCTTGACCGCCGGTTAAGCGTGCTTTGAACGTTCGGATAGCCCCTCACTCCTCTATTGATTGGAATATTGCATTATATTGCGCTCGTATACTTACGACCTGTTTGTCCACCCAGTTTTGAGAAATATTGCGATGGCGAGCGAAAAACCTACTCTCCGCTTTTTCTGAGGTTGACCGACCGGTACATGAGCCCATCCTCGTGACGTGCCCATGGGTGAATGCATATGATACTGAAGATTTCGATGCATAGGAAGGAGACGGACATGAAAAGGAACAAGACGAAGAAGAAAACAACCCAAACGCGCCGACCGCTTTATTTCGTCGACAATCCGCATAATCTCGAGCTGAACTGGCTAGATGACATACAACAATCGAACACTAAACCGATTTCCGTTCACGGAGTTGCCGCGGCAGTCGAACAATCGGCGGAAAGTCAGGCAGTAAGCAAAAATGGACGCGTTAACGCAAAAGCGAGAGGAAAAGAACCCTCGAAAAATGCACCGGCGGCACCGCTTAAAACGGAATCGGCTTTACCCGCGAAAGAGTCTTCGGAAATTTTATCGACAGAACAAGAGACAGAACAAGAGGCCGAACAAGAGACCGAAGAAATCGTTGCGGTCGCAACTTCGGCATACGCGGAAAATGCTCAGCCGCCGGAGGAGAAATTGCAGGACATTGCAGCGGTCGTTGAATCCTTGCAGAATGAAAGAATGCAATCCGCCGACGCCTTAGCCGCGCTGCTCCGCGAGGAAACGATGCCTGTGGCCGATATGGAGCAGACTGACGTTGCGGAAGCGGCGGAGAAGCAGGAGCAACGCCATTCCAAGCTGCAAGAGAAGCGGATGCCATTCCACCCGGCGCCGATCGTGTATACGGACGACTTGGTGGACGAAGCGGTAACAAGCGAGAAGATTGCTCCGTTTGCGGTCGGAGCTGCGCATATGGCTGCGGATTCGATTCATTCGGTTTCGCTGGCCGATTTTGCGGTGACGGCCATTAAACTAGCGGACGGCTCCGTGACTTCGTCGAAGCTGGCTCCGGAATCCGTTGTGGGCGACCATCTCACCAAAAACGCGATTTCCGGGCAAAAAATTCGCGACCGCTCCATCACCGGCGAGAAATTGCGCGATGGCAGCGTTTCATCGGAGAAGCTGGCGGACCGAACGATTAGCTCCGACAAAATTGCGGAAGGTTCTATTCAGGCTAAACATTTGAGCTTGAACGCCATTACTTCCGAATTGTTGCAAGACCAAGCGATTACGTCCGAAAAGATCCGGAGCGGTGCGATTCGAAGAGAAAATTTAGCCAACGAGAGCATCGATACTTCCAAATTGGCGGACGGATCCGTTACCTCCTCCAAGCTGCGCGACGGCGTCGTATCCAATGAGAAAATCGCTACTGGAGCCGTAGAATCCCGCCATCTAACGAACGGACTCATACTTGCCGAACATGTGGCCGCAGGGGTGCTGCAGGGGAAGCATTTGGCCTCGCAAGCCGTGACGGCGGAGCATCTCGCGGAAGGAACAGTCGGTAAACGCGAGCTGGCCGACCGGTCCGTATCGGGAAGCAAGCTGGCTTATGGATCGGTTCAGGCCGAACATTTGCAAGCCGGATCGGTGAAAGGCGTTCATATCGCGGAGGAAGCCGTTGAAACCCGCCACCTGGCGAATGAATCGGTGTCGGCTTCCAAACTGACCGAACAGTCCGTTTCAACCATTAAACTTGTCGATCAAGCGGTTACCTCCACCAAAATCGCCGATCAAAGCATCGTTTCGGGCAAGCTGGCGGATGAAGCGGTTCAATCCCGTCATTTGTCCAAAGGAAGCATTGTATCCGATAAGCTGGCGGACGGGGTTGTGGAGGCGCGTCATCTCATGAATCTGTCCGTGGAAGACCGGCACTTGGCGATAAAAGCAGTCGGGCGGGGACATTTGCAGGACGGAGCGGTCGGCGGCGAGCAACTTGCACCAGGTACGATTATTTCCCGTCATGTGGCCGATGGAGCCGTCGGAACTTCGAAGCTTGCGAATGGATCGGTTAGCGGCGCGAAGCTGGGAGACCATTCTGTCGGATCCCGGCATCTGTTGTCCGGATCGGTAAAGACGGAACATCTTTCCTCGGAATCCATAACTTCGGAGCAATTGGCTTCCGGCGTATTAAAGCCGTACCATTTCGGCACGGAAACGGTTATGGCCGGGGCATTGGCTCCGGAATCGGTGGAAGGCCGCCATATCCGGAAAGGCGCGGTGGAAACAGCCCATCTGGCGAATGGAGCCGTAGGCACGGCTGCCCTCCAAGCGGAGTCGGTAACGGATAAAATCCTGGCTCCGGGAGCAGTCGGCGAGCGACAGTTGGGCATTCGGTCGGTGTTTTCCCACCATTTGACGGACCATTTGATCACCTCGTTAAAACTTTCTCCCGAATCCGTATCTACGGATAAATTAGCGGATTCGGCAGTGACGACCGGGAAGCTGGCTGACGGAAGCATTACTTCCGCCAAGCTGGATGAAGATGCCGTCTACGAAGGAGCTTTGCAGAATGGAGCGGTTACCGGACGCGTTCTGGCAGATGCTTCCGTATCCTCCAAGCATCTTCAGTCGAACGCCATCAAACGGAATCATTTGAGCGACGGGATCGTAACGACGTCAATATTGGCAGACGGAGCGGTCACGTCCGAGCGTCTTGCCGAAGGGGCGGTAACGGCGCTTCATCTAGCTTCCGAAGCAGTGGAAAGCCGTCATCTGGCGGAGGAGGCCATACTTGGATTTCACCTGGCGGAAAAAAGCATCCGGGAGGGGCATTTGAACGACGGCGCCATTACGTCGGATAAACTGGCAGCCGACAGCGTGGAGAGCAGACACCTTCAACCGGGATCGGTGAAAGGACCGCATCTTGAGGAGAAGGCGGTAACTTCCTTGCATTTGCAAGCCGGGTCCATTGACTCGATCCATCTGCGGGAAGGCATTGTGGGCACCGCTCATTTGGCAGCCGATAGCGTGGGCGAACATAACATTGCAAAAGGCGCGGTAACCTCGGAGAAGCTGGCGGAGGAAAGCGTGACCTCCCTTAACCTGTCCGCCGGAAGCGTCGGCAGCGCGCATTTGCAGCTGGAAAGCATCAGCGGCAAACATCTGAAGCCGGAATCGGTTCACGGTTTCCATCTTCGCAAAGGAGCGGTTTCAATCTCGCATCTGGCGCCCGATCTGTTCGATTTAGCCAAGATGGGAGAACGCCGGATCGATGCGGAGCGGCTGGAACCGAATGCGGTCGGTTCGGTACATCTGCAGGACGGATCCGTAACGGAAGAAAAGCTGGCGGATGGCAGCGTAACGACACCGAAGCTTCAGGACGGTTCGGTCACGATGCAGAAGCTGGCCGGGGGTTCCGTCGGAAGGCGGCAGCTTGTGGAAAGTTCGGTAACGCTCGAGAAGCTGGCGGATGGGAGCGTAACGACGACGAAGCTTCAGGACGGTTCGGTCACGATGCAGAAGCTGGCCGAGGGTTCAGTCGGAGGGCATCAGCTTGCGGAAGGTTCGGTAACATTCGAGAAGCTGGCGGATGGGAGCGTAACGTCGTCGAAGCTTCAGGACGGTTCGGTCACGATGCAGAAGCTGACCGAGGGTTCCGTCGGAGGGCAGCAGCTTACGGACGGTTCGGTAACGTCCGTTAAACTTGCGGATGGGAGCGTAACGACGACGAAGCTTCAGGACGGTACGGTCACGATGCAGAAGCTGGCCGGGGGTTCCGTCGGAGGGCATCAGCTTGCGGAAGGTTCGGTAACGCTCGAGAAGCTGGCGGATGGGAGCGTAACGACGCCGAAGCTTCAAGACGGTTCGGTCACGAGTCAGAAACTGGCCGAAGGTTCCGTCGGAGGGCTGCAGCTTGTGGAAGGTTCGGTAACGCTCGATAAGCTTGCGGATGGGAACGTAACGACGCCGAAGCTTCAGGACGGTTCGGTCACGATGCGGAAGCTGGCCGAAGGTTCAGTCGGAAGGCAGCAGCTTGCGGAAGGTTCGGTATCGTTCGATAAGCTTACGGATGGGAGCGTAACGACGCCGAAGCTTCAGGACGGTTCGGTCACGATGCAGAAGCTGGCCGAGGGTTCAGTCGGAGGGCAGCAGCTTGCGGAAGGTTCGGTAACGTTCGATAAGCTGGCGAATGGCAGCGTAATGTCCTTGCATTTGCAAGCCGGGTCCATTGATTCGATCCATCTGCGGGAAGGCATTGTGGGCACTGCTCATTTGGCAGCCGATAGCGTGGGCGAACATAGCATTGCAAAAGGCGCGATAACCTCAGAGAAGCTGGCAGAGGAAAGCGTGACCTCCCTTAACCTGTCCGCCGGAAGCGTCGGCAGCACGCATTTGCAGTTGGAAAGCATCAGCGGCAATCATCTGAAGCCGGAATCGGTACATGGTTTCCATCTTCATAAAGGGGCGGTTTTAATATCGCACCTGTCGCCCGACTTGCTCGAATTGGCCAAGATGGGAGAACGCCGGATCGATGCGGAGCGGCTGGAACCGAACGCGGTCGGTTCGGTTCATCTAAGGGACGGAGCCGTAACGGAAGAAAAGCTTGCGAAAGGCTTGGTTTCAGTCGATAAGCTGGCCGACGAGAGCGTGACGTCCGAGAAGCTTGCGGACGGTTCGGTCACGACGCGGAAGCTGGCCGAGGGTTCCGTCGGAGGACGGCAGCTTGAGGACGGTTCGGTAACGTTCGGGAAGCTGGCGAGTGGGAGCGTAACTTCCATGCATTTGCAAGCCGGGTCCATTGATTCGATCCATCTGCGGGAAGGCATTGTGGATACCGCTCATTTGGCAGCCGATAGCGTGGGCGAACTAAACATTGCCAAAGGCGCGATAACCTCAGCGAAGCTGGCAGAGGAAAGCGTGACCTCCCTTAATCTGTCCGCCGGAAGCGTTGGCAGCGCGCATTTGCAGTTGGAAAGCATCGGCGGCGATCATCTGAAGCTGGAATCGGTGCAAGGTTTCCATCTTCGTCAAGGGGCGGTTTCAATATCGCATCTGTCGCCTGACTTGTTCGAATTGGCCAAGATGGGAGAACGCCTGATCGATGCGGAGCGGCTGGAACCGAATGCGGTCGGTTCGGTTCATCTGCAGGACGGAGCCGTAACGGAAGAAAAGCTGGCGGACGGAAGCGTAACGTCGTCGAAGCTTCGGGACGGTTCGGTTACGATGCAGAAGCTGGCCGAGGGTTCCGTCGGAGGTCAGCAGCTTGCGGAAGGTTCGGTAACGTTCGATAAGCTTGCGGAAGATAGCGTGACGTCTTTGCATTTGCAAGCCGGGTCCATTGATTCGATCCATCTGCGGGAAGGAATTGTGGTCACCGCTCATTTGGCAGCCGATAGCGTGGGCGAACTAAACATTGCAAAAGGCGCGATAACCTCGGAGAAGCTGGCGGAGGAAAGCGTGACCTCCCTTAACTTGTCCGCCGGAAGCGTCGGCAGCGCGCATTTGCAGTTGGAAAGCATCGGCGGCAAACATCTGAAGCCGGAATCGGTGCAAGGTTTCCATCTTCGTCAAGGGGCGGTTTCAATATCGCACCTGGCGCCCGATTTGTTCGATTTGACCAAGATGGGAGAACGCCGGATCGATGCGGAGCGGCTGGAACCGAATGCGGTCGGTTCGGTTCATCTGCAGGACGGAGCCGTAGGCGCCGCTCATCTGGCAGCCGATAGCGTGGGCGAACTAAACATTGCAAAAGGCGCGGTAACCTCCGAGAAGCTGGCAGAGGAAAGCGTGACCTCCCTTAACCTGTCCGCCGGAAGCGTCGGCAGCGCGCATTTGCAGCTGGAAAGCATCGGCGGCGATCATTTGAAGCCGGAATCGGTTCACGGTTTCCATCTTCTTAAAGGGGCGGTTTCAATATCGCATCTGGCTCCCGATTTGTTCGAATTGGCCAAGAGGGGAGAACGCCGGATCGATGCGGAGCGGCTGGAACCGAATGCGGTCGGTTCGGTTCATCTGCAAGACGGAGCCGTAGGCACCGCTCATTTGGCAGCCGATAGCGTGGGCGAACTAAACATTGCAAAAGGCGCGGTAACCTCCGAGAAGCTGGCAGAGGAAAGCG
>NZ_JBHSMH010000021.1:60664-137508 GCF_042655365.1 Cohnella suwonensis
ATTAACTTGTCCGCCGGAAGCGTCGGCAGTGCGCATTTGCAGCTGGAAAGCATCGGCGGCGATCATTTGAAGCCGGAATCAGTGCAAGGTTTCCATCTAAGTAAAGGGGCGGTTTCAATATCGCACCTGGCGCCCGATTTGTTAGATTTGACCAAGATGGGAGAACGCCGGATCGATGCGGAGCGGCTGGAACCGAATGCGGTCGGTTCGGTTCATCTGCAGGACGGAGCCGTAGGCACCGCTCATTTGGCAGCCGATAGCGTGGGCGAACTAAACATTGCAAAAGGCGCGGTAACCTCCGAGAAGCTGGCAGAGGAAAGCGTGACCTCCCTTAACCTGTCCGCCGGAAGCGTCGGCAGTGCGCATTTGCAGCTGGAAAGCATCGGCGGCGATCATTTGAAGCCGGAATCGGTGCAAGGTTTCCATCTAAGTAAAGGGGCGGTTTCAATATCGCACCTGGCGCCCGATTTGTTCGATTTGACCAAGACGGGAGAACGCCGGATCGATGCGGAGCTGCTGGAACCGAATGCGGTCGGTTCGGTTCATCTGCAGGACGGAGCCGTAACGGAAGAAAAGCTTGCGGACGGTTCGGTCACGATGGAGAAGTTGGCCAAAGGTTCAGTCGGAGGGCAGCAGCTAGCGGAAGGTTCGGTTACGGGATTAAAGCTGGCACAGGGTGCCGTAAACCCCGACAATCTTTCTTATTCTCTTCTCGAGTTTATCTCTTTAGCAGGAAGTCCGATCAACGAAGATCGATTGCAGGATCATTCCGTTACTGCCGAGAAGCTTGCTTTCGGTGCAGTCGGAACCGAGCAAATTGCCAACGGCTCTATTACCGGAGAGAAGTTGCAGAATGGAAGCATCGGATCGGATCAATTGGCCGCGGGATCGGTTGACGCAGAGAAGATCTCCGTACGGAGCGTCAGCTCCTCGCACATCATCCCGCGTTCCATTCAAGGCTATCACCTAGGAGAACAAATTATTACCTCCAGACATCTTGATGATGAGGTTGTGACGGAGTCGCATCTCGCCGACGGCAGCGTGAGCAGCGCGAAGCTCTCGACAGAGGTGCAACAATTGCTGACGCAATTACAGCAAACACGGCAAGATTCAGTGGTAAGGCCCTCACCAAGAGACAATGACGCTCATCTCGGTGCAGGCAGCGTGACGACAGAGCATCTCGCCGACGGAAGCGTCAGCGGGGCGAAGTTGGCATTCTTTCCGATGGCGGCTCAATTGCCAGGAATCTCCCTCGCCTTCGGGAGCCAACATTATGCTTTTCAAGGCGCAATGGAAACAATCAAGCTTACCGTTTCCTTCTCATCCCCATTCGCAGATGATTCATACATCTTGATTGCAATGTCGGACCATCCTTCCTGCAGATGCGTTCTCGGCTGCAAACAGGCACATGAAGCGGAGCTGGAAATCATCCGTACACGCCTCGGACCGGAGCCTATAGGCTATATTCAATGGATTGCAATTGGGACAAAAAAGGATTAATCATTCCCTTATGTCATTTAAGAAATGAGCGCTAGCGGCACCGAATTTGTCGGTGCCGTTTTTGGTTTGCCGATGACGAGCTTAAAACAGTACATATGCCGTTACGGATTGATACATCACACATACAATATCATGTATACCGTTGCCCGAGTCTGAGGGGGGGATGGAATGGCGAACCAGTTCCGGAAAAACCGGAGACGTTCCCGATTGTCCGGCCGGAGCAAGTTAACGCGACGATTGTTGAAAGGAAAGCAAGAGTTCAATAAGGAAAGACCCATCATCGACACTCCTGCCGGACAAGAATCTTCTCCCGTCGTTTCCGTTATTGTGCCAGTCATGAATGAAAGAAAAACGTTGCGAAGAGTTCTGGAGGAAGCCTCCCGAGTGCATCCCAAAACGGAAGTCATTGTTGTCGTTAACGGTTCAACTGACGGATCACTGGAAATTGCCAGAAAAAGCGGCGCGAAGGTGTTGGTATATGAAAGTCCGCTTGGTCATGATGTAGGAAGATCGATAGGAGCAAGGGAAGCGCAGGGAAACATCTTATTGTTCATTGACGCTGACATGGTCATCCCTGCAGCTATACTGAGAGCTTTCGTTAATTCCATATCCCAAGGAGCGGATGTTGCATTAAACGATTATTCCGGTCCGGTGAAGAAGTTTACTGTTCACGGCGTCGTTCTTGCGAAGCATGCTTTAAACCAGTTGCTCGGCCGACCCGATTTAGAAGGCTCTTCCATTACAGCGGTTCCTCATGCGCTAAGTCGCAAAGCGCTTGATATCATCGGCACGTCCGCATTGTCCGTTCCTCCCTTGGCGCACACGATGGCCATCTTTGCAGGGTTGAATGTCCGTCGGGTCATTCACGTGAATGTCGGACAGCTTAATCCAATGCGTCAGGAACGAGAGCGCAAGCATTCCTTGGCTCCGTTAATTATGGGAGATCATTTGGAGGCCATTCAGTGGTGGTTGAGAAAGACGGATTCCCGGGGCGGATATGAAGACGAAGACCGTCAACGATGGATGGTGAGGTAATGGATGAATAAAAGGCAAAGCAATCGGAACAGTAGAAATATACGTACCTCCTCGTTCAGCCGCCTTATGTCCCCAAGCCAGATTCATGCGAAAAATGCGCTTTCGCGAGATCGGAATTATGGTGTAAAACATGGAAAAAAGTGGCGCGAAAAAGAAACGGTTGGCAATATCCGGGAGCGGCTGCAAGAAACTGCTCATAAGAAATGGAGCCGATATTTTCATAAGGAGGATGCCGGGAAGGGGGCGGATTGGAAGGTTGTTCTCCAAAGAGGTAAGGAGTACACATCCGGTTTTATGAAAGGTGCCGGCGTATATACAAAAATGGTTCCGGTGCCTCTCCGAAACACCGCCGCCGCTATCGTTTGCGCCAGCCGTCATACGAAGACTTTGCAAAGCGTTCTAAAAGAACTAAGCGCATTACCCCTACAAGAAATCGTCGTTGTGCTTCATAACGCATCGGACGAAACATTTTCCCATGTGCGGAGTTACAGCAATACATTGATTGCCCATTTTCCCGAAGCGATAGATCCGGACGTCGAACGGTCTTTGGGTGCTAAGCTGACTAGTGCGGATACGCTTCTGTTCGTCGATGGGGAATTCGCTGTGAATGCGGAAAATCTGGCACGTTTCCTATGGGAATGCGACAGCCGCATGGATATTGCGTTAAATGACATTTCGACAAAAATGGGATTGTTTAATCAAAGAGCGGGGACCGAGTTTTTCCGTGAATTCTTGAATAGAAGCTTAAACCGCAAGGATTTAAGAGCCAATTCTTTATTGTCGTTGCCTTTTGCCCTTTCCCGAAATGCGCTCGATACGATAGGGGTTTCGACCCTTTCGGTACCGGTCAAAGCGCACGCAACGGCTATTCTAAGAGGTTTGCGTATCGGTGTCGGCGGCTCGGTGAAATCCCGTGTCAATCGCAAGCCTATGGTTTCCGGCGAGAAATGGAGAAGAATAGCGGGGGATCATGTCGAAGCGTGGCGGGAAGCCATGACTGCCAAGGGCAGCAGATTGAATTTTGCCGATTCGATCCGTAATCGAAGTGTTCTGGGGGACTGGGAAAGATGAAGAGAGCCTCGATCATTATTCCAACTAATAATCAGCTTGATTTTCTGCAAAGCTGTATTTTATCCATACGCAAGCATACCGACATTCCCTACGAAATTATTGTTGTCGACAATGCATCAACAGATGGAACAGCAGAATGGTGCCGGAAAGAGAAAATCCCTTTTATTTCCATCTCGCGAAATAAAGGGTTTTCGTCTGCTTGCAACAAAGGCCTGTTGCTTTCATCCGGGGATACCTTGGTTCTACTGAATAACTATTCATTGGTTACGCGCGGATGGTTAAGTAATTTAACCGCGGCGCTATATAGCGGATCTGATGTCGGAATTGTCGGTCCGGTAACCAACTATGCGATCGGATCGCAGCAGGTCCAATATCCTTTTGAGAATATCGATGATTTTCAAAGAATCGCTGAGGAAGTAAATGTTTCCAATCCGGTTAAGTGGAAACGGGTCGAAAGAGTCGCCGGTATTTGCTTCGTGTTTCGGCGGGAACTCATGGACAAAATCGGCCTTCTTGATGAGCGGTTTACCCCTGGACATTTTGAATATAATGACTATTGCCTTCGCGCGAGGCAAGGAGGGTACAGTCTGCTCATTTGCCATGACACTTTAATTTATCATGAGGATAGTGCCGTCCTTCGGCAAGAAGGCATTCAAGATCAACATTCGCTGGCGGATCGAAATTACCAATTGTTTATGGATAAATGGCAATTGGATCGAGGGTCGTTTATTTAATCTTTTACAAATTACTTATTGACGAGCGTAGAATGTTGTTTATATAATAAATTATCTAAATATTGGATATTGATGCGAGGAAGCACCCGCAAACGTTGTGACGACGAGGGCCTGCTTTCTTTTTTATTGCCTTCGGCAAGTAATCGTTGATCCTAATTGAGCAAAGGGGCGTTTATTCGTGAAAAAAGGTTTGTTGATTTTGTTGGTGGCGGTGCTTATTTCAGTAATTCCTATGCGAGCTGGCGCAGTTGAGGTAGCGGTAACTTCTGCTGCATTTAAGGATGTGCCGACAACGCATTGGGCTTATGCCTATGTAATGGAGGCCGTCGAGAAGGGGATCGTCAAAGGGTTTCCGAACGGAACCTTTAAACCGAACGATCCGGTAACCGTTGCGCAGTTTTTGCAGATGATGTTTCTCTCTATGGCCGAGAAGGACGAGAGCGGGAAACTTTATTGGGCGAAGGCGCAGGTAGCGCTTGTTCCCGATTGGGTGATCGATAGTCTTTATGATCCGAGTATTAGTTTTACGCAAGGATCGCCTTGGTACATCAATTACGTGAAAAGTGCAAAAGCACTGGGAGTTATTCGTGAACAACAATACGATGGCAGGTTTAATGAGAATCTGACTCGAGAGCGTGCGGCTTGGATGATCAATACGTTAGATGGTTACTTCCGTGGGCCTATTGGTGATGATTATGCAAAAGTTGCCGGGCCGCAGTTCTTTAAGGACTTGAGCAGGGCGCTGGACGATTATTCTCGCTATGAAATATCCAAGGTTGCACTTCGGGGGATCATGACGGGTAATAATGGCTTCTTTAATCCAACAGCTTTTATTACGCGCGCTGAAGCTGTAAAAATCGTATCCTTGTTGCCTGACGCTTCCAAGCGCAGCCCTGCGAAGGTTAACTTGACTGGAGTTCCTTACTCGATGGTCAAAAACCCAGGATATGATGATGGGGTCTTTGTTTTTGCAAATGCTGAAATGAAAAAAGTATACGATACTCTTCGGTCTTCTCAATCCTCATTTGCTGGCGTAACAGATAGTGCATTTGCGCATCTTGGGTATTATCAAAATGATGAAATGAAGGAAAAAGCATTTAAACAAAACTTCTATTTAGACTTCAATGATCAAAACATTTACGATGATTTGAATTTTGGTTTTACTGGAAACAATTATACGATTTCTTTGGGAACAAATTCCGGTTTTGCGGAGAGGGCTTCCAAACCATTGAATGAAATGTTAGCGATGATATATAAGGATCCGGATCCGGTAAAAAAACTGATTGACACTGCTGTTGTATCAAGCCGAGATGCCTATCAAGTCAATCTCAAAAAAACATTCGAGCATCGAGATATTCTTATCACTTCTACGGGGAGAAAATTTTTGTTGATCTCCATTGGTGCATACAGTGATATGTAAGGTGCGGAAGTCTATGAAATTGAAGGGAAATCAAAAGGTTCTCTTCTTCTTGTTAATGGTACTATCTGTATCGATAGTTATGCCATTAGGTCCTGAACCGGCTGAAGCTGCTAGTATGGACATGGCGCAATGTATTCAAAAGAATGCAAATTTGAAACCGCCTCCAGGTTTCGATATTTGTATTCGTTTGTTGTCTGATGGCTCGATTAAATCATTTAATCAAAAGCTGTTTGATGACCTACGTGTTGTTGCTTATGGGACCATTGTAGAACTGAACACGAGAAGCAATGATTTTAAGGAAAATTGGCAAACGCTTGATGGCGATGAGCGTAAGAATACGGAAACCAGTATCGATCCACCACATCCTTATTTTTCGAAGAACGGAGAGCGAGGGGAATATCGTTATTATGGATACGATCGGAATGGGAGTAAATACACCAATCCGTATTTCTTAGACGATGCGAAAAGCGGAACAAGTCCCAGCTTAATGAAGTGGGTGTATCGTCCTTGGGAGAGCAATTTGACTGAAGGAAATCGACAAAAACCAAACAGTTTCACACCAGTTTTTGGTAGAAACTTCAATAGAGCAGAAGATGTTTATCGTGCGGGACCACAAGCTATAAACACATTCGATAAAATCGTCCAAAACGATTACTTCAACGGCGGAATCATCGAATCCTCAAGCAAAAACCGTACCCCAAAAGACCAAAATACATCCAAAACATCAAGACATCTATTCGACTACATGTATGTGGAGCAAGTCCCTTCCGTATGGGCCGGCGGACAGGGGCGAATGTTTCATGAAAACAACGACGGTAGCGTATGGTATCAATCGTTTACATTGGACAAGCTTTCCGGCAAGAAGAAACCGGGTCTGAAATCCACGACCATCAAGCCCAAAGATAAACTGAAGGAGCAATACATCCTATCTAGCGATAGTTTGCAGACCCAAGTGGATCTGACGAAGGCGCCGACCACGTGGAAATGGGCATTTTCATTTGACTCCATCATCCATGATGATCGTAAAATAGACCTGGGCGACCAGGACGTGATGTACAAAGATCCTTTCCGGAAGCTCGAATACTATACGCGAAACGACGTCTCGTATTGGGAGTTTACGATTACCTACAACGTGGCCGGAACGCCGACGACGAAGACGGTCAAGACGAACGCCAACGGTCAAGTCATTTTCGACAACGGCCGTCAGATCGGACGGTTTACCGATCAGGCTATCACGTTCAACAAAGCTGATTTCACCAAAGACGATCAGGTCGTCATCCAGCTTCATGCCGAAGCTCACTACGAATCGCCAAACCCGTCTGCGACATTCGATGCCGGCAACTATACGTACACGATTCGATTCGGAGAGACGGTACTGCCGATTATCACGGACAAGCCCGGACGCGTTCCGCTTCCGGACTATCCGGAGATGCTGTCGTGCGTGGCGACGATCCCGAAGGATGCGTTCGATATCGTGAAATATAGTCCCTCGGACTCCACTGACGCAAGCAAGGTTCAATCACGACGAGTTTGGATCGATGGTATCCCCATCAATGACAGTGACTTCTTCGCCGGAAACTATATTTTCGGAGACGAAGCGGACGGGATACATCAAATAATGGTTCAGTGGACGCCATTCCCGTCCGCGGATCCGCTCGTTCCGCCCGATTACGATCCCGGCTGCCAGAGAACGCAATGGGTTAACGTCCATGACACGATGCCGCGCGCGCAGTTCCTCTTAAACGGCGGATTGTTCAAAGAAAACCGGAAATGGACGGTAGACGACACGTCCGCGCTTGCGATCGATCCTTTCGTCGAAGCGGCTTACCCGCTTAACGATTGGCAGTGGTCATGGATAGCTCTCGAGGATAGCGATCTTGCGGATCGAGTGCTGCCGCTGGACGGAACCCGGCACAAAGAATTCATGTTCAAAAAACCGGGACGGTATCAGCTCGCGCTTACGGTCACGAATGCGCTCGGGCGTACTTCGGACCCTTACGTTCTGCCGTTCAGCGTATTGCGCGACGAGGACCCGGCAGTCGTCTTCTATCCGTATTCGAGTCAGATCAGCAGGGAAGACGCGCTGACGCTTTTCGACGATCCGGTAAGCACGGACGGCGATATCATTACGAATCAAAGCTTTAAGGTCTATTACGACGCCGACGGAGACGAGACGTATTCGCGGCTCATCGACTCATTCGATAGCGTCGCTTCGATCTCCCAGTATAAACCGCCGTCTTCGTTGCTCGGCAACTATCGGATCGTCGTTACCGTCGAAGAAACCTTCGGTCAAGAGTCGTTCCCGGAATACCTCGCGCCGGCGGACAAACGCTCCACTACGAAGCAATTCGAGTTCGAGATCGATAACTATATTCCGTATAACGATATTTATACGGACGTGCCCGCGACTCGCGCTCAGGTGGATACGTACTTCCTTGCCGACAAGAATCTGGCCCAATCTAAGATCGATTACCTGAACGGTAACGGAGTAACGATTAGCAATATGCTCAGGCAAACGGGGACGGATCCTCAAGTAAACGTCTGGGACATGCATACGTACACGTACAGTCAGCCTTCTTCGACGGTTTACAACACCGGAACGAGTTACCCACCATCTACTTATTATTTCTGCAGTAGCGGCTATTGCGGCACGCTTAACCGCGATAGCTTGACGGATAACGGCTCCAACGTCGATTTCGGGCACGACGAAACGAAAACAAATTCCGATAGCCATGGAGCGTCTGCATCGTGTTCCGTGGGCGGATTCGTTGCAGCCGGACAACCGAACGACCCAACGTCATGCGATAGCACGTATTCTTATAGCGACGGCAGCGGATATTCGGGCACGTTGTCCTGCAATTACAATTATTCGAGCAGTGGCGTATACGATAGCAAAGGCAAATACTTGGGGTTCAACTGGACGAGGACGTGCTCTTATTCCGGGACGGTAACAAAAACGTGGGAGACAACGTTTCACGTCTACGATTGGCGTTGGGTCAGCAATTATTATGGTTATTACTCCGGCACGATTTACAAGGACGTGAGGCAGCCGTTCGCCAATCCGTTTACGCGGACGACATCGGTCAAATACGTGATTTACGTTTCCGATGGCATCGTGAACGATTTGGCCGATTTTAACAAGATCAAGGGATTATCGGACGCATCGATCATCTTGGTCGGATCGGATGCCATTAAGGCTCAATCAAGCCCAGCCGAACACATCAAGAACACCGGTCAACCAATCGAAGAGCTCGTCAAAAGTATCGTGGATCTGATTGCTTCGAAAAATCCCCCGTCGGCCAGCCAGATCGTCCAAGTCGACGAAAGCTTTAGCTTGTTGACGGAAGAATCGGACCCGGAATCCGACCCGATCGTTCAGCGGCAAACGATGTACGTCCACGACGAGAGCTATTTCGATCATCCGACCGGTCAAGCCGCATTCGCGATAAGCGAATACGATGCGAGCGGCTGGACGACGGAAACGTTGAAAAGCAAGTTCGGTCAGACAGGGAAGTACGACGTGTATCGACGGGTAAAGGACCTTCCTTCCCCCGATCCGAAACTGGCGAAATACGGCTACTACTCGAACGAAGCGGTAACGACCCTCCTCGTCCATCGGAAACCGATCGCTCAAGCAACGCTCGATTGGACGTACGATACGGGCTGCAGCTGCTATCGAACGAAGTGGGTAGACAAATCGTACGATCTGGATCACAACGTTAGCGACCCGGTGAAGAAAGGGATCGTAGACCGTAAGATCCGTTATAGCTTCGAAGGGGAATGGTATTACAAAGTTCCTGACGAGCTCGCTCCGGGAACGTACCATTTGGAATATACGGTGAAAGACGTCGAGGGCGCTTGGAGCGATCCGTTCGTGCTGGATTTCTCGTTAGCCGCCTCGCCACCGCCGCAGCTCGAGGCGAAGCTCAAAGCAACGGATGCGGCGTTCGCCATCTCCACGGGCGTGCCGGCCAGCGAGAGCGTAACCGCCTACGAGTTGTGGACCCGGTTCCCGTTTTCCGTCGATCTGAACTTTACGATGGGATCGCATATCAATAAAACGGCTCCGTACTTCACGGGAACGAAAACCGGCAGCGACGTCGATTGGAACGACTACAATACGACGATTCCGGCGACGACGCCCGACGGGACGTATTCGTACCGGATCCAAGCGAACGGTTCGAACGGGACGAACGCGTACAAGGATTTCAGCGTCAAAGTATTGACGCCGATCCGGCTCGCGCCTTCTGTCGTCTCTCCTGAAGGGGATGCCGTAGGGACGATCGTTCTCGGTTACCCGGTGACGCTGGCGGCGGGCACGACGGAGTATCCGAGCCAGACGACCGTCGTCGCCTTCAAAGGCCAGCCGTTCCAACGCACGGTTACGCTAACCGGGCAGGTGACCTCCGTCATCGGCGCCGGCAAGCAAAATTGGAGCGCGCCCTTCACGCCTACGGGAGCCATCCCGGACGGCACGTATACGTTCGAATGGACTTCACGGACGCCGAACGGCAATTCGGAAACGAAGACGATGCAAATCGAACTCATTCATAATACGCCGCCATTCGGAGACTTCAAGCTGTATTCGTACGACGCGAACGATTCGGCGATGCCGATCTTCGAGGGCGACGCGCTCCACGTTCGCCCCGTCGGATTGGGGGATAAAGAGCGCGCTCCGTTGACCGTACGTTACGAGCTGACCGATCCCGCGGGCACGAAAGCCTACGATCGCGTTTTCCCCGCCGTCTATCCGTACCCGGCGACCGTAGGCCCGGATTACGGACTGCCGACCGGAGCGGCGGCGGCCGGAACGTGGACCGCCAGAATGACGATCAGCGACGGCAAAGCCGCGCCGGTCGTTCGCGAGAAGACGTTTCTCGTCCGGCCTCTCGGCGTGCAAGGGTACGTAAACCATACCGAAGCGTGGGAGCTCAACCGGCTACGATATAACCGGAAGAACCCGGACTCGCCGCGGCTGCCGAATGTGTTCTGGGCGGGAGAGGTGTTCGCGCTCGAAGCGACGGTCACCGATACGTCTTCGTCCGGCACGAAGCCGACGTCGGTCGTCGCCGCGGCGTCCCCGGAGCTCCGGAAAGCATTAAGCGCGGTCGGCGCCGGCCTGTTCTGGCGCGGCCTGTTGCGGGAGGCGGACACGAATCTCGTGTTCAAAGAACTGCCCGGGGGCGCTTACTCGTTCGTTTTCCAAGCGACTTACAGCAACGGCGTCGTTAAAACGTCCGTCGTCCCGATCGAAATACGCGGCACGGTGGACGAGTACGCTTCGGTTCATCGCGTTCAATAACCGCCGCCAGCCGGCAACGAAACCGGAAGCGCCCGTTTTCTTCGTCCCGAGACGAAAGAACGGGCGCTTTTTGCCTGCTTAAATTCGCCTTCCGGACGAGTAAGTATCCAAGTCCAACCATGCCCGATTGCGGGTGATGACCGGACGGACTGGCGGAGTTATTCACGCGACAATCGGAATCGCGTTAGATCCGTTCCGATCGATTAGATCGTCCAGCGGAGCAATAGGCCGGAGCGCGTCAGACCTGAGCCAAAGCCGTAGAGCGCCATCAATTGGCCTGCCGCCAGCTTGCCTTCGCGGTAAGCGGCGTCCAAGGCGAGCGGGATGGACGCGGCCGACGTATTGCCGTTCAAGGCAACGCTTTGCAACGCTTTATCCATTGGCAAGCCGAGACGCTCGCAGATCGCTTCGATCATGCGCAGATTCGCGCTGTGCGGCACGAACCAGTCGAGCTGCTCCAGCGGAAGACCGGCGCGTTCCAGCAAATCTTTAACGCCTTCGGGCACGACGGTGAGCGCCCACTTGTATACTTCGCGGCCGTTCTGGACGATCTTCGCTCCCGGGTCGCAATAGACGTGCAAGCCTCCCGAACCGTCGGTGTCGGCGTTGGCCGCGAGCAACGAGCCTTCGGCCGCCGCTTCCAGAAGGACGGCCCCCGCGCCGTCGCCGAACAGAATGCAAGTCGAACGGTCGGCGTAATCGGTGATTCTCGTCAGCGTCTCCGCGCCGATGACGAGCGCTTTGCGGTACGCGCCGGACAACAGCAGTCCGTTCGCGAGCTGAAGCGCCGAGACGAAGCCCGCGCAAGCGGCGCTGACGTCGAGCGCGAACGCGTGCTTGGCGCCGATCGCCGTCTGCACTTGAGAGGCGACGGAAGGGAACGGACGCTCGGGCGTCGTGGTGGCGACGAGAATCGCGTCGATCTCTTCCGCGAGGACGAGAGGGAACCGGGCAAGCAGATTGCGAACGGCCGCGACGGCCAGATCGCTCGTCGTCTGATCTTCCGCCGCGCGATGGCGGACCTCGATGCCGGTTCGGCGAACGATCCACTCATCGTTCGTGTCGACCAACCGCTCCAAATCCACGTTCGTGATCGTCGCCTCTGGAACGTAACTGCCGATGGCCGCGATGCGGGCATTCGAGACGAATGCGTCTTTACGATCGTTAACGGTGGCGGTGCTCATGGCGATCACTTCCTTTTGGTGTGTGGATTTAGTACCAGGTATTAGTATCTGTTGCTTATAATCTAACGCCATTCGCCGATTCTGTCAAGACGAACAAAGGCCTTTCCGATTCGATTCGCCGCGCATATTCCGGAATGCCGGAGCGCAAGCTATGCATTGGCGAACGTCGCCGATTTCAAGACTAGCTATCGAACAAGGGGGCAACGACGAATGAAGGCTAAACGAGCCGGCTCGATGATGACGTGCATGCTAATAGGATTGACAATCGCGCTATCGGGATGCATGGAAAAGACGGGAGATCTCGGCAACAAGAACATACGGCCGAACGCCGTCGGTAACGGCAAGCAGATGAGGTTCGCGAACGACCAGGATAACGAGCGGAACCGGATAGACGGCAACCAGCGCATCAACAACAACATCGTCGGTATGCACGGCAACTCGAATCTTCAACTCGGAGAGAAAGTCGCCGCGAAAATCGCCAAAATGCCCGGCATCGACTCCGCATACGTCATGATCACGGAAAACAACGCATACGTCGCCGTGAAAGAGAAAGCCGGAGGGACGACGAAAACGAACAGCGTTAACGCGACGCAAGCGCGGAAGGACAAAATCGCGGACTTGGTCAAAGCGTCGTCGCCGACGGTCGAGAACGTGTACGTGTCCGCGAATCCGGAGTTCGAAAGCCGGATGGCCGGCTATGCCGCCGACGTGCGCATGGGGCATCCGCTTCAAGGATTCCTCAGCGAGTTCAACGCCCTCGTCGAGCGGGTGTTTCCCGCGGCATCCGGCAGCCGGGACCGCTAATCGCCGAATACGATCGGCGATCGTCGGCCGCGACGCCAATTAGTTGACAGCGAAAAGCCGTAAACGCGAGGTGACACACCTGCCGTTTGCGGCTTTTTACGCTGCGACTGCCCTATTTTTGCAATCACGCATTACGACCCATGACTTTGCACAATCCGAGATTTCTTACCGATTCGCCGCAGGGCTTGTCAATCGTTTAAACAACTGTGTTCTCGACCTCGCTCCCGCTTTATTCAGCAATTTGCTTACATGTTTTTTCACGGTGTTTTCATTAATGAACAGCTTTGCGGCTATCTCTTGGTTTGACATGCCTTCCATAACGAGGGCTGCTACTTCTTGTTCTCTCTTCGAAAAATCGAAACTTCCGGCAGCCGGCATGGGCTTGTTGGGGAAAGCATTCCGAATCAGCGCATCGCAATACTCGAGCAATTTCCGTCCGCGCAAATCCAAACGGAATGTCCGCGACGGGTACTTCTCGCCATAAAGGTAATGGGCCGCCCCTTCGACTTCTTCGTAGCCTAGGCGACTGGCGATTCGCCAATTTTCTTCGAGCGGAGTCGAAAATAATATCATTTTCCTTTTGGAGGAGAGATTCATAAGCA
Source organism: Cohnella suwonensis (assembly GCF_042655365.1). Taxonomy (NCBI): domain Bacteria; kingdom Bacillati; phylum Bacillota; class Bacilli; order Caryophanales; family Paenibacillaceae; genus Cohnella; species Cohnella suwonensis. The sequence continues at coordinate 74,317 of NZ_JBHSMH010000021.1, forward strand.
AGCGGGAAATCTCGGATTCCACGCCATGATCCGCATCTTTGCGGGTCTCAGCGTGGAAGATAAACCAACCGGCCGGTTGATCGGGAGGGGAACGGTGTTCCTCGAACTCCTTGGCCGATAGTACTTGAAAATAATTTTTAGTGGTCGGAAACGTGCTTAAGTAGGCAATGGAATCGCGATGAATCGGGATGGTGACGAATACGCCCATCATTTCGTCGGAATGGTTTTTGACCATGCGGATCGTATCGCGGCCTAACGGGAGTATTTCGAGCGGCTCCAGAAGCGGAAGCAGCTTTTGCTCGTAAGCGGCCATGAGTTCATGGTGATTGCCGTCCCAAAACATTTTGCGGTAATTTTGGCTGTTTTTCCGGCGCTGTTCCATGTACTGTAGCATTTCTTTGACATTGTCGCGACGGACCTCTTCTACATAGCACGCGTTCTCGGGCGTGTTTGCCAAATAATTCGAGCGCATGACGGAACCGCCCAAAATATAGAAGAGGTTCGTAATGACGAACGAGTCGTCCGTAAGCTCGGATTGGTCAAGCTGCCGAAGGTAGTATCGGGCGCTTCGTTCCATCAGCTTGCCGTAGTACTCGGGCGAGCTGTTTTGCAAATGATTCGCGAGCGCATGACGCAGTAAATCATGCATGACCCAGCCGTTCCCTGGATGCAATCGCATAAACGAAAGCCGGGTAACCGCATCAAAGCTTGAAGAGGAAAGGGTACAGGACAATAGCCACTCCAGCAGCTCCTTATTAAAACTGCGCACCACAGACCCCGCTTCGATCAAATGCCGGATTTCTTCCGGCACTTCGCGCAGCCAACCGGCCGCAATCTCCGCGAAGGCATGAGCCGGTTCTCCGCTTCGCCCTGATTTTGCGAATTTTGGCCGTTCCGACGGCGATAAGGCCATCACGAGCGACAACGTTAATGGATGTCCTTGCGTAAAACGATAGATGTCGTCGGCCCGCACGTTTTCCAATGTTCCGAATCGTTGGATATATTTCATGCACGTCTCGCGGTCGAATGGGCTAAGCGGTAAGGCTTGTAAGATTTGACGCCACGCCGGCGAGGCGATCCAGCTACCGGCAAGGGGCTTCCTGCCGGCAATGAGAACTCGGACGCTCTGGTCCAGCCCGGAGACGAAAAAATCCCGAATCCAAGCATCGACATCATTCATTTCTTCATAGGTATCGAAGGCAATGACGGCCAGTCCGTGTTGTCGGGCGAGTTCGTTGACGATGTCGACGCAGTTTGAACCTTCGTCGCATGGATTCGGATCTCGAAAAGGCCTAGAAGCAAAGATGATCGCGCGCGCAAGAGCGAAGGGGCTGTGATGGAAGTCCCTGCTGTCTACGCGTATTAACGGAACGCTCATGTCCGCTGCTCTTCGATCAATCTCATCCAACAGAAAACTTTTGCCGATGCCGCCTGTCCCGTGAATGTTCAGCACTCTTTTTCGATGTTCGTTTCCATAGAGAAATTCATGAGCGATACGAAGCTCGTCCGTGCGCCCCGTAAAGTAATGCCGTTCCGCATGTTGAATTTGCTGTCCGATCGTAAGCGATTTCTTGATGTGAGGTCACCTTCCATGGGTTTATGCAGCTTGTACCCCATATATCGGATGCCTGATGCCGCCGGATGAGAGCCGGAGCCAAGAAAAGTACACTTTCGTGTAATAGGAATTTTAGGAGTTTTCTTTAAAATTGGAGTAGAGAACGTGTCAAATTTTGTCGGAAAGAGAAAGAAATCGACGAGAATGGAAAGGGGAAAACGATGAAACGAAAACTGCTTAGCTCATCGGACAAGAAAATAGCATTGGGGGTCTTGCTCGCTGTTGTTGTCGTAATACAACTAATGATCGGCAATAACAGGGCTTTGGCAGCATCCGGTTGGTCGATGGTGGATGGCGGAGGTACGAGCGGGTTGAATGCGGATCCTTCATGGAGCGCATATTCCTCCAGTCTGATCGTCTTCGACAATGCTTTATATGCCGCGTGGTTGGAAAATAACGGAAACGGAAATCAGGTTCAAGTAAAAAAATACGACGGAACGGTGTGGACAAGTACAGGCGGCGGATTGAATGTAGATTCGACGAAAAATGCGACAATGCCCAATCTGTCTGTGTTCAAAAACTCTTTGTATGTTGCCTGGTCAGAATTTAACGGAACCGCGTATCAAGTTCGGATCAAGAAATATGACGGAACGAGTTGGACAAGCGCGGACGGCGGCAGCGGGCTGAATGCGGATTCTTCAAAAAAAGCAGAAAATCTCAACCTGGCTGTCTTCAACAATGATTTATATGCGGCTTGGAATGAAACCAATGGAACCGTCAATCAAATTCGGGTCAAGAAATACGACGGGACGAGTTGGACAAGCGCGGACGGCGGCAGCGGATTAAACGCGGATTCTTCGAAAAATGCTTTAGATGTCAAACAGTTCGTATTCAACAACGCTTTATATGCGGTGTGGCGTGAACATAACGGCACTATCTATCAAATTCGGGTCAAGAAGTATGACGGCGCAAGCTGGACAAATGCAGACGGAGGCAGCGCATTGAATGTGGTTTCTGCAAACGGCGCACAAAATCCAACTTTGATCGTATATAACAATGCCCTGCATGCGGCGTGGGAAGAACATAATGGGGCATCCTTCCAAATTCGGGTTAAGAAATACGACGGCACGAGTTGGACAAGCGCGGATGGAGGCGGGACGAGCGGGTTGAATGTGGATTCTTCCATAGCGGCCTCTTCTCCTAATCTGGCCGTATTCAACAACGCTTTATATGCGGCGTGGTATGAAAATAACGGTTCCGCCGATCAAATTCGGGTCAAAAAATACGATGGTACGAGTTGGACTAGTGCAGACGGGAACGGTATAAGCGGATTGAATCTAAGTTCTTCCCAATATGCAACTTTCCCCAATCTGTACGCATTCAACAACGCTTTATTTGCGGTATGGTCGGAACAAAACGGAAACGCCTATCAGCTTAGAGCGGCCATGTTGCCGGGGTCGACGGCAGCCGACGAGACGAACAATAGTGTCAGCGCCAGTCCGGCGAGCGTTGAGGCAGGCGGTTCGGTGACGTTGACGGCGGCGGGAGATCGGCAGTCGGCGATCGGAGCGGTGAGCGGGGACGAGAGGTATATTCCGGCAAGCTGGACTTCGACGGAGAGCGGGAAAACGGGAACGTACAGCTTGAACGGAAGCAATTACGAGTCGACTTATACGACGACGGTTGCGGGAAGCTACACGGTGACAGTGACGTTCACGAAGCAAACGTGGAACGGCAGCGTTTGGACGGATACATCGATAACGGATGAGAAGACAGCCGGCGTCAATGTTAAGAAGCCTATTGTAAAAGGCGACGGAAATGGAGACGGGGTGCTCAGTCCGGCAGACGCGCTGATGATCAGCAAATACGTAAAAGGCAAAATGACGTTGACGGATGAGCAGAAGCAGGCGCTGGACATGGACGCCGACGGGGATGTCGACGCCGCGGACGCGAAGCTTATTCTGGAAATTTACTCAGGAAAGTAAGGGGGGGTAAAGGTGAACCGTATTTTTACAAAAATTTTCCTTGTCCTGGCAATTTCGATGGCGGCGGGAAGCGTGCCGGGATTCTTTGACCCGGGAGCAGGCAAAGCCTTTGCGGAATCGGCGCATACGATTGAAGCCGGAAGCTTGCCGGGAGTACCGGGGAATTTCGTTGAGGTTCCGGTCTATGTGACGCCGGGAAATTCAATTTGGCAGTATCAAATTATCGTAGACTACGATTCTTACGTGTTGGAGCCGGATGGCGGGGACAGTTCGGTCATAGATGAAGCGAATGCCGATCATTTCACCGGCGATACATCAAGCGATAGTAGCATTAAGGTGACAGCTTCCAATTTCGGGGATTCCGGTTTCATAGACGAAAAACAGAAAGTATTTACGATTCGTTTCAAAATTAAAGATGTTGCTGCGCCCGGGGACTCGGTAATCGGTTTGTCCGGTACGGTCACAGAAGATACGTTGCCGATAACGGCTACGGCATTGTCTGGAAAAGTAACGATAACGGAGCGCGCCAAGGTTACGGTAGCTATTGGCAGCGTTGCCGGACAATCGGGTTCGACGGTGGAAGTTCCGGTAACCGTAACCAGCGCGACGGCAGGCATCGGGTCCTACGGGATTCGGATCGATTTTGATAAGGATGCGCTGGAGGTTAGTGGAATCGAACAGGGGTCCGGCGGCGACCTGTTTGTTTCGAACTACAGCAATACGGACGGAAAGCTGCTGGCGGCATGGGCGGACGCAAATGGCGGAGATAGTCCTATTGAAACGGCAGAGAAGCTGTTTGCCGTGACCTTTAAGATTAAAGATACGGCAACAATGGGCGTTAAAAGTCTCACTGTACAAACAGGCTCAATACAGAATTTTACGGTCACGGACGCATCGGCCTTTGAAATGGAAAAGACGCTTATTCCCGGAAAGGTAACAGTTGAGGTTATTCCCGCTAACTTGACCGCAATCCCCGGAGACAGCCAAGTCTCCTTGAACTGGAACAGTGTTGCCGGCGCGACCTACTACAACATTTATATGGGAACGCAATCCGGCGAATACGGTGATGCTCCAGCGGCAACGGCTTCCGGTACGACTTATGACATAACCGGACTGACAAACGGCACTGCCTATTATTTCGCTGTTAAGGCTGGCAACGAGGGAGGAGAAAGCGCGTTTTCCAATGAAGCGAGCGCAACCCCGCAGGCGGATGTAGAACCTAATCTTACCCTGGTCAGCATTGCCAGCGATAATACGAACTCTGTTTACGCAAAGACAGGAGACACAGCGACGCTGAAGTTTAAGACGAATGTTAGTCTAAACAGCCTGCCAACGGCAACAATCGCGGGCCAGACGGTAAACGTCGTAACGAGCGGAGACGGATACGAGGCTTCGTATACGTTTGCGGGAGACGAGACCGAGGGGATCGTCGCCTTTACGATTGACATCGGAAACGATCAAGCTGCGGAAACGACGGATGGCAGCAGCGTGATCTTCGATAAAACGGCGCCGACAGGCAGCTTGAGCTTGAACGGCGGAGCGGCTTCGACAAACACGGCACCCGTTACTCTCACAATCAATAGCAGCGATGGCACAGGTTCGGGAAGCGTCAAGATGCGTTTCTCGAATGACAACGCATCCTGGAGCGCTTGGGAATCGGCGGCGAGTACGAAAGCGTGGACGCTTGCTTCCGGCAACGGCGCGAAAACGGTATACATGCAACTGATGGACGCGGCGGGCAACACGACTTCCACCGCTATTGCCGACACGATTGAGCTGCGTGTTTCCACGTCGGACAACGACAATAACAGCACAGGAACTACTTTGCCGACAAGAGAAGTGATTACAGTAGATGTTGAGAACAGCGGATCGGATGAAGGCGGAGGTGTCTCGAAAGTTGTCATCAACCGCACAACGGACGCGAACGGACAGAAAAAGGACGAAGTGATGTTCACTCCCGAGCAGGCGGCCCAAACGGTGGAGCAGCTAGCGGCTGCCGGTTCATCTTCCGCGAAGATCGTCATTCTCGATCCGAAGGACGAAGTGGCGGAACTGGACTTGACCGTGCCGAAGGCGTCGACGGAGCTTCTGGCAAACGGAAACGTGAACTTGGAGTTTTACACCAATAACGCGCGGATTGAAATTCCGAGCGCGTCCCTGCAAGGGCTCACGGACGATCTGTATTTCCGGGTCGTGCCGATCAAGAAGGAAGACGAGCGTAAAGAAGTGGAGCAGAGGGCCAAGACGGAGCAGGTCGTACGCGAGGCGGCGGGCAGCGACAACGTCGAAGTGGTCGGCCGTCCGATGACGATCGAGACGAACATGCAGAGCCGCCGCGTCGAGCTTGTGCTGCCGCTGGGAACGACGTCCTTCAGCGAAGCGCAACTGCAGGATATGGGCATTTTCATTGAGCACAGCGATGGAACGAAAGAGCTGGTCAAAGGTGAAATCGTTCCTTACGACAATACCGGAAAGCTTGGCATCAAGTTTACGGTCAACAAGTTCAGCACGTTTACGATCGTGCATATGGAAGGCTGGCAGCAATCGCTGGCGGATGACGGCATGCACAAGGCCTATATCATGGGTTTCCGTGACGGTACGTTCAAGCCGGAAAAGGAGATCACCCGCGCGGAAATGGCGGCAATGCTGGCACGGATCTTTGATACGGATACTAGGCTGACCGTCAAAGCCTATACGGACGTAGCTGCAGCCTATTGGGCCAAGGACGCGATCGACATGGTTACGGCCATGGGCCTGATGAAGGGCTACACGGACGGCAGCTTCAAGCCGGAGCAGAAAATCGCCCGCGCAGAGATGGCTACCATCCTTTCACGGTTGCTTGAGAACGCGCAAGGCAGCGGCAAAGGCTTCACGGATACCGCGGGCCATTGGGCGCAGGCGGCAATCGAGGAAGCGCAGTCAGCGGGCATCGTCAGCGGATATGCGGACGGCAAGTTCCGTCCGGACCAAAGTTTGACGCGCTCCGAAGCCGTCACGATGCTTAACAAGCTGTTGGGCAGAGGTCCGTTGACAGGGGCTGAGCCGAAATGGAACGACGTTCCGGAGAAGCATTGGGCGTATGGCGCGATTCAGGAAGCTTCGATCGACCATTCGTTTGAGAAGAATGAGGGCGTCGGGGAAAAATACGTTCCCGGACCGTAATCCAGCAAGAGAGACAGAAAAGCCTCAAAGATCATTTGATCTTTGAGGCTTTTTCGTTGCGCGACACTAATGATGTTAAAACAAGGCGTTAGCCCATTTTCTTGGACCTTCGCACCACGGGAAAACCCCTTTCATATGATAAAGTTGACTGTATCCCTATACCTTGTAATCACACATTCCCGGGCAAGGAGGGGTGACAAACGTTGAAAGGCAGCGACCACAAGAGCAAATTCCTACTCACCAATCGGGAACGCGAAGTCTTCGAACTGCTCGTGCAGGACAAGACGACCCGCGACATTGCGCAGCAGTTGTTTATCAGCGAGAAAACGGTCCGCAACCACATCTCGAATGTGATGCAAAAGCTGAATGTCAAAGGTCGTTCGCAAGCGGTTGTCGAGCTTATTAAGCTCGGGGAGCTAAAGATCTAAAGCAGCAGTCGCAAGTTCATTGCCGCTTCATCGCTGGCGCAAGCCTTCTTTTTCGCTACCGAATCGGGGCGAGGGGGAAGGCTTTTTGATTTGTAAGCGTAAAATAGCTTCCATCTGATTACCAGGTGGGGCTATTTTACGCTAACAGTGGATATGAGGTTGAAGTTTCACATAGATAGCAAAAAACAAGCGATGTTTAATATCAGGGCATCGCTTGTTTCATAAAATCAATCCCAAGTATCCCGTCAAAACCGTATGGCTCTTGTATAGATCCGAGTTGGACAGGAAAATCGTTCAAAGCAACATGTTCAATTTGAAGCTCAGGGATCATCTGCTCATAGCAATTTTCACTTGTTCCCCTACTCCATACATTCGCTTTGCTCTGCCATTGATGAAATCAATGTAAATGCCAATCTGAGTAGGCAATCCATTTTGGAGTTGTATCTTCATGGGCGCTGCCGCACGCCTGAGAAGAACTCTTCAACAACCTCTACATCGCTTCGACTGGTATGGAAAACGTACAGTTCACGTGACGGATGCAGCTTGTGAAAATGCTTGTACCCGCTCCACGCTTCTTGCGGATTGTCGTAATTCTGTATAACCGCCATATCCTCCAACTGACGCACACGGTTATTGGAGCTTGCTTTTATCGCCTCCACTAATACAAAACGACTTGGATGCAATGCGGTTATTTCTCCCCATTTCATCGGCTCCACCTCGCTTGGTTTTCTTTGTTTGTATTATATCATAAACGTTAAAAGAGCAATGGATGTGGGGCAATGACTTTATTTGATCGATAAAATTCTCCATTTTCAAAATTTGATGGGGACGGGTCACCAAGGTTATTTTCACGTTCAAGGTTTATTGCGGGATATTCTTTCTCACGGAGGCGACGGCTGCAATTAGGAGAAAAGGGATTAAGTAAGCAAAGGTGGCCCATAACGGATGAATGACCGCGACGGAATTAATCCAAGGGGTTTGTCCTTTTTCAAGCTGCATCATTGAAAATAGAAAACCGGTCAACGAAAGCGGGAAAACCAGGATACGGTCGTCCTTGAGGTTAAACAATTTCGTAAACGTTAAATTGAGCACGAATAGAGTAATGGACGCCTTCATAAAAGAAGCCATAATCAAGGAGATTCCGACAAGGGATTCGATCCGTTGAATGACTTCAAGCAGATCGACGGTTCGAGCGACCTCGAACATCGAATACTGCCGTTCTCCTGCCAATGGCCCGAACACCAATATCGTGCTCACCGTCACTGCCACTAAAAAAATTCCGTTTATCAATAAAGCCAAATACATGCCCTTCGACAGATTGGCTAGTTTTTCCTTGCGTACGTAAGGGAGAAGCATGGCCATAAGCACAAGCTCGACGTAGGGGAAGCCATATGAGAAATAGGTGCCGAGCACAATCGGTTTGATACCGTCCGGCATAATGGGCAGGAGATGCTCTACTTGATAATGGGGGATGGATAAAACCAGTATGACGATGATGGAAAGAAGGACGCTGATGATTGGAATGACGAACATTCGGGCCATCGTTTCGATTCCTGACCGAACCGTAAGTGCGACAACAAAAAAGACGAGCAATAAAAAAAGAAATAGCGGGGTTTGCCGCATCATGGAGGTCGTCATGAATAACCCGATATCCAGGACGATTCCGGATGCCATGTGGAATTGAAAGGAAATAAAGGGTATGGCGAGAAGAACTGTAATAAAACTTCCAACCGTAGCTTTGCTGTATTCGATGAAAGTCAATTCGGGAAATTTCCGGTACAAATACAATAAGCAGGCTAGAAGGATCATACCGATGGATATGGAAAGGAGCAGGGAAATCCATGCTCCGTTTTTGGCGTATCCGATTAACGGTCCGGGGATGTTTACGATAGAAGAACCCGTCATGAAACAAAAGAACAAGATGGACATTTGCCCGGAGCTGATCTGCTCTCGTGCTTTCATTTCAAGCCCCCCCTTGCTGCGGATTAGGATGGAACCGTCAATAATTTAACGATGCGCCCGGCGGTCGTTCCCAAGAGAAAACTGGCGGCATCTTCAATAAAGGGCCATTTCAGGTCCAATGCATAATCGATACCTAGGTAAAGCGAGAGCAGCAGCATGGCCGCGTAAGCAACGATCCCGCGGCCGCCCAGCTTTTTCAGCTTCTGTTTGTCCGCGATCCAAATGGCCGCGTAAATCAGGATCAGTAATATCATCTTTCCCAAGCGTCAGCCACCTCTATTTTTTAATGGCGGTCTTAGGTATGGAAGTTCCGCTATTGGTGATTTTGACCTTGACATCAATATCGAATTGAGCGCGGGCAAATCGGTCATCCCAGTCCGGTTTCCATTGTTTCCACAAATGCGGATTTTTAATGTACACTTTGTTGCCTAATCCGACTGCGTCGAATTTTTTTTGTTTTAACCAATCGATCGTTTCCTCGATTTGCCCTTTTATCGTCTCTTCAACATTTCTCGTAAACTTCTTTTGATCTTCTATTGTCATGATATCGGAGCAGGCTAGTTCGATTAGAGCGAGCTCTAACTTGATCCTTACGCGAACCTTCAGTAAATCCTCCGTGAGGATTGTAGGCTGCAATTTGCCTTGGAATTTGATGATCTCCACGACTTCCGTCTTCTTGGAGTTATTTGTGGGTCCCGGGCAAGGAATATCGATCATCCCGCTTTGATATTCGCCCAATAGCATTTGCAAGTTTTCCGTCATCTTCGGTTCCATTCGGCCGACAAGCTTCCCTTTCTTGATCAGCGCCGTTCCGGCTACGTTCGTGACAGTCGGCGGATCGTCGGTAAAGTAAAGATAAGGAACTAGGGCGTTGCCGACTTCGCTCTTCAACTGTATACCAAGCTTCAATAGGTCGGTAAAGATGGCTTTTCCGCTGCTTGACGAAGCCGATTGGGCACTTTGAAATAATTGCTGGCTTGTCGTATTTTCGATAAGCGGTTCGATTTTCAAATACTGATCGGCTTTTCCCTTCGCAATCAGTAAAGAAATCGTAAGCCGAGGCTCATGATCCCGATAAAAGAAATGCAGAACATCATATATTTCCTGTTCACGGGCCAGCTTTTCTCCGATAATAATGAGTCGGATATGACTCCATTGGGCTTTGCGACCGAGATTGATGGGAATATCGCGAATGGCTCTGGAAACCGTATCATTCTCGGTCGTAACATTCATGTAAGCTGTGTCGGCTGCTTTGGCGCCTATCGCGCTGACTCCTTGGGATGGCCTGTATATTTGCGTAGTCAATAAAATTTTTCCTTCGTCGGTTTTATCTATCGCGATTCCCATGACGAATCCTTTCTCCGGAAGCTCTGCCCGATCCCAGCATCCCGTCAATACGAATAGCGCCGATAAGCTTATGCATATCCATATCCGTCTGTTCATGATCATTGTTCTCTCCCAAGCAAACTCATGTTGTCTTATTTCGATGTCTTGCGCATATGGCGATTCCGCGGCGAACGCATTAATACACCAAGCGGCGCGCGAACGAATACATCCTTCAACTGCCGCGGAATAAACGGACCTATCGAGTTTAGATAGGGCTGGCCTAAGGAACGCAAATTCGCCAAATGGAGCCAGATGAGCAGGAAAGCGATCATAATACCGAAAATGCCCAAAAAAGCGGCGAAAATCATAAGAGGAAACCGTAAAATACGCAGTCCGATGGCGAAGTTGTACTGGGGGATGGCAAAGGACGCGATGCCGGTCAAGGAGACGATGATCACCATGATCGGCGACGCGATGCCGGCGCTGATGGCCGCTTCTCCGATCACGAGCGCTCCGACGATGCTCACCGCGGAACCGACCGGACGCGGCAGCCGAATGCCGGCCTCGCGAAGCAGCTCAAAGAAAAATTCCATGATCAAAGCTTCGATGACGGCGGGGAACGGAATGCCTTCCCGGGAGTTGATGATGGCCAGCAGGAGAACGGTCGGAATTAATTCCGGGTGATAAGTGGAAAAAGCGATATATATGCTCGGCAACGCGATGGCAATCATTAAGGCGAACAGTCTTATTATTCGGATAAGGCTCGAGATAACGGTTCTTTGATAGTAATCCTCGCTGGATTGCAGCAATTCCACCAACAGGCCGGGACAGATTAAGACTGACCCGGTTCCTTCGACCATTACGACGATTTTCCCATCCAACAACGATGCTGCGGCGACATCGGTTCTTTCCGTGTAACGGTATTGGGGAAACGGAGAGTACACGGAATCTTCGATGATTTCTTCAATATACGAAGTTTCCAATACCTCTTCGTTCTTAAGCCTGGTTATTCTCCTTTGAAACTCGGCTAACATTTCGGGATTGACCTTTCCCTCCAAATAACAGTAAGCGACCTTTGTTTTCGTTTCTCCTCCCGTTGCAATCGTTTCGATTTTAAGATTCGGGGATTTTATGCGTCCCCGCAGCATTCCCAGATTTTTCGACAGATTTTCAACGGTACCCTCACGGGGGCCTTGAACGACCGGTTCGGTAGTCGATTCGGTGACTTGTCTCGTTTCAAGGCCAATGGCCTTGTAACCGAGCGCTTTGTTCCAATGGTCGATGAAAATGACGATATGTCCGTCAAGCACTCTGTTGACCGCATCGTTGAAATCATCGATTAGGATGGCAGAGTGGTCGGATGCGCCTTTGTTATTGAAAAATAAAATGACATCCTCCGGGGTAACCGTCGTCCCCGGCCCAATCGGGTGCGGGACCAGGTCTTGAAGAGAATCCTTAAAGTAGTTGTGTTCTTTTTTTTGAATGAGAGCATCGGTATAAATGGAGAAGGCGTTGTATTTATAATCGGGACCGTAATGCCAGGGAAGGATGACAACGTCGCTGCAACGTTCGAACGTCGTCTTCATCCGCTGCAGGTTAACCGACATACGGGAAGAAATCGGCGAATTGCCGCTCGCGTCGGCAATGTTCTTCTCCGCTTGATTGCCTGCGATCTTCCCGCGGTAATGGCGTTTGACAAGCCATTTGATTATGTTCATCGCTATCACCCTTTCCCGATGTTGGTATTATTACCAAAATCTCGAGAGTAATTCCGGGGATAGATTCGGTTGTCCGAGCGTTGTGGGCGATCACCCAATTGCGATCCGGTGAATAACCTGTAGCAATCCATATCGATGGAGGATAAATTGTTCGGTTAAGAAAGTCTTTTCATCAAGTAGTCCGCCGTCCGAATCGCAAGCGCGACCGTCGATAACGTCGGATTGGATGCGCCCATCGAAGGCAGGACGCTGTTATCCGCGATATAAAGTCCGGCTACTCCGTGAATTTGCCCATAACGGTCCGTGGCCGAAGTAAGCGGATCGTCGCCCATCCGGCAAGTGCCGATTTCGTGATTATCCGCTCCCGGCGGCATCAAACAAATCGCGAGCGAACCGTCGATCTCGGCAAGCTGCAATTGCATCGCGGCGGAAGCTTGCTGAATCCCGGCATACATCTGAAGCAAAGTCTCTTCATCCTTCGCGCTATAGGAGAAGCTGACTTGCAGTTCCGGCATCCCGTAGACATCCAACTTGCTCGGATCGACATAGACTTTGTTCTCGTAACGCGATTCCACCTTGCCGGATGCGCCGTAGAAGCTGATATTCCAATTATCTTTAACGGGTTTCTTGTCGTAAGAGTAATCGAAATATTGTTCCGGTCCTTGAAGTTGCAAGCGGTAGGGACGATCCGCAAGCTCCGGTACGACGATGCCGAGCGCTCCCAACGGTTCGGGGAAACCTTTGGTGTCCAGACTTGCCGTGGCGATCAAGTACGAGTGATTGCTCAGATAGTGGCCTATCGCTCTTCCCGGAATGTTCGAGTTCAGTAATATTCGCGGGGTTTGTAATGCGCTTGCGGATAATACGACGTTTTTCGCTTTGATGAGGTAAGACTTCTTATCCGGGGTCATCACCCGAACGCCCGTTGCTTTCGCGCCTTCCGTAACGACTTCCGCGACATAGGCATTAACGGCCAAGTCGAAGGGTCGCCAGCTAAGCGCTCTCGCCATGAACAGAATGGAACTGAAAAAGACGTTAGAGTTAAGCCTGCCGTAGCGGGTCTGATCCAGATCGGCTGCAATCGGAATATCGTCCGCATTCAAATATCCGTTTTCCCGAAGACGTTCTAGAAGGATCTGCGTAATGGAAGAATTCTTCGTGTACGTATTGGTTACGTTCATGACTTCCTCGGCGATGTTGTAATAAAGCTCCATTTCCCGAATCGGAACCGGCCAAGTCGCGAGCTCGAAATCGGGAATGCGGGGAGAGATCGCTCCCCACAACAGGGTTCTTCCGCCTAAAGCGTATACCAGCTTCATGCCGGAATATTCCGGGAGTCTGTTCCCGATGAGATCGGTGATTTGCGGCGGCGCATACAGTCTGAAGCTGTCTCCGTTTATCGTCGCTACGTTCGCGATATGGGTGGGCAAGAAGACGGGCCCTCTTTCCACGATTCCGATTTTCTTTCCGTTATCTTTCCATTGCTCGCATAATCGCCAGAGCGCCGCTCCTCCCCCTGCGCCGGAACCGACGATAAGCACATCGTATTCGGTTTTGGCCATCTGCTCTAAGGAAGCGAGAGGAATCCAATTCGGAAGAAATTCGGACTCGGGTACCGGCGGGCAGAATGGGGCGACGACCCGGTATCCGGTCGGTCGATCGGGCTCGGAAGGCATATTGACGTGTTTGCCCGCGATGATGACATAAGGGCTGGAAATGTGGGGATTTAAGCTTATCAATTGTTCCAATCCGATTCGATATTTATATGAAATCGTGAAAAGCGTGTCCATTCGGGCGGCAACATAGATTTTCAATAGGATCACTTCCTTTTTTATAAAAATATATGCCTCGGACGCCCATGATCATGACGTAAAGGAGCTACAAGACAATGAGTAAACCTATCCGCGTGACGGTTTGGAATGAATACGTTCACGAAAGAACGAATCCGCAAATCGCCGCCGTTTACCCGCGGGGAATTCACGAAGCGATTGCCGCCGGAATCGGGCCTTACGGATTCCACATCCGAACCGCCACGTTGGATCAACCGGAGCACGGACTGACGACGGAGGTGCTTGACCATACGGACGTCCTGATCTGGTGGGGGCATTTGGTTCACGGGCAGGTGTCCGACGAGATCGTCGATAGAATCCAGGCAAGGGTGCTGCGAGGAATGGGACTCGTCGTTCTGCATGCCGGACATCGCTCGAAAATATTCCAAAAGCTGATGGGGACGACCTGCGATCTGAAATGGCGGGAAGACGCCGAAAGGGAAAGAATTTGGATCGTCGACCCCTCGCATCCCATTACCGAAGGACTACCCGAGTATTTCGAGGTGGAGCCGGAGGAAATGTACGGAGAGTTTTTCGAAATCCCCGCTCCGGACGATCTCGTATTTATCAGTTGGTTTCAAGGAGGCGAAGTGTTCCGCAGCGGGTGCGCGTATGAACGGGGACTCGGTAAAATCTTCTACTTCCGGCCAGGGCATGAAGCCTATCCTACGTACTATAACCAGTTTGTGCTGCGGGTTATCGCGAACGCCGTTCGCTGGGCGGCGACTCCCCATGGTCCGGAGCCGGTGTTCGGAAATACGGCGCCTTTGGAGACGTTTGCTCATTCGCCGAATCCTTTGCCGACTCCTTTGCCCAATAAATCCGCCTCATGCTCGATCGCCAAACAATTTTTCGGTAAAACTCCCGACGGTCAAGCCGTTTACCTCTATACGCTCACGAACAAAAACGGCATGCAAGCCTCCATCATGACATACGGCGGCATTATGACAGCCCTCAAAGTACCGGATCGGGAAGGGAAACTCGAGGATATCGTTCTGGGTTATCCTACGCTGGAGCAATATTTGCAATCCGGCAATAAGCCTTACTTCGGGGCGGTTCTCGGACGGTATGCGAATCGAATCGCCAACGGCCGGTTCACGTTGGACGGCGTGACTTATCGACTGTCCGTTAACGAAGGCTCCAACACGCTGCACGGCGGTATTCGGGGATTCGACAAGAGGGTGTGGGAAGCGGAGGAAACGTGCGGAGAAGACGGAGCAGGGCTCATTCTGAGATATAGGAGCAGAGACGGCGAAGAGGGGTTCCCGGGCAACGTCGCGGTGAGAATGGCGTACACCCTTACGAACGACAATGAGCTCGGAGTGGACTTTGCGGCCGCCGCCGACAAGAAGACGGTGTTGAACCTGTCGCAGCATAACTATTACAACCTGGCCGGAGCGGGAAACGGGGATATTCTCGGGCATATTTTAACGATCAACGCGGATCGGTTTACTCCGGTTCGTCCGGACCTTATTCCTACGGGGCAATTGCAAAGCGTCGAAGGCACGCCGCTCGACTTTCGCCATCCGACGTCCATCGGTTCCCGGATCCGTTCGGACGATCCGCAGATGCGGTATGCGGGGAACGGCTTTGATTTCAACTATGCGCTGAACCGGACCGGGCATCCTATGGCTCATGCGGCCAGCGTGTATGAACCGAAGTCTGGACGCATGATGGAAGTATATACGACACAGCCGGGCATCCAACTGTACACGGGGAACAAGCTGGATGGGAGCGATGTTGGCAAAGACGGCATTAGGTATCCCCAATATGGGGGTCTTAGCCTTGAGACTCAACATTTTCCGGATTCCCCGAACCAACCCCGTTTTCCGAGCACGGAGTTGAATCCCGGTCAGATTTACAGGCAGTCTACCCTCTATAAGTTTTCCGCCCGATGAGGAATTCGTCACGCGGATTGCGTCTTCCGCTGTTTGATTTTCCCCACGACAAGCAATAGCAAAGGCAGGCCGAGCATGTTAACGGGAAGCGCGATCGGCACCCAGTAATTAAGCAAATAATTGGCGGTCGCTTCTACCGCGTTTTTGGGGAGCATGGCAAAGGCCAGCATCACCGGAGCGATAAACCAGATTAACGCCTTCCAATTCCGAATCCGCAAAAATTGGGCCGTTCCGTAACTGGAGACAAATAAATAGATGGCCAATTTGATGAAAACGCTGGATACCCATATAACGATGGTTAGCGGATCGAAATTTTCAAGAAAACCGAACAGAGATATCTTTCTCGTCATCTCGAAAAAGGGGTACCACATGTTGGAGGACAGATTGACCCCGACCGTGGCAACGG
Organism: Cohnella suwonensis; assembly: GCF_042655365.1. Taxonomy (NCBI): domain Bacteria; kingdom Bacillati; phylum Bacillota; class Bacilli; order Caryophanales; family Paenibacillaceae; genus Cohnella; species Cohnella suwonensis. Next base: position 90,586 of record NZ_JBHSMH010000021.1, read on the forward strand.
CCATCAGCGTGGAGAGGAGCACGGCGAAAGATGCGACAATGACAGCCCAGAAGGCATACGGACTCCCCTTATGCGGCTGCTGGAGAAACGCCGCGAGCATAAGATATTCAACCGAGTGTCCAAGATAGGATGCGGGAGCTAGGGAGCCTTTAATAATACTTGTTATCCCGCTGTCCGCATAAACCGGCAACAGATTTCTCAAATCGATATTCTTGGCGCTTGCGGCCAGAACGAGCAAGACCATCAATAGAATAATCGGCCCCAAAATCTCACAGCAGCGGGCAATCCCTTCGATCCCTCCCGCATAGGTCGCATAGACGATCAGCAGGATCAAGATGATCATGATCGCTAGCTTTGGCGTATTTCCAAGGAGCATGATCGAAACCAAATCGTTGAATTGGCGGAGAACAATCGGGATGATCGTATACCACTGAATCATGTAGATGACGATAACGATGCTGCCAAACCCTTTGCCCAGAATTTCTTGACTGAATTGAACCAACGTCTGACCCGGGTGAAGAGGCGCTAGCTTCGTTACGAACAAAGTGACCAGCAGCACGATACATCCCGCAACGAGCATGGAAATCCATACGTCTTGTTTGGCGGCTTGCAAGCTGGGCGTGAGCGTCATGATCAACGTCATGCCCAAATCCATGATGGCGATCATCCAGAACACTTGAAGTCCGGTCACTTTCATCGGTATTAACCCTCGATTCGATTATTTGACGAATTCCCTTTTCAGATGCGGAGGCGCTTGCGTTCTGCCCATTCGTTCTATCGTAAAGTCAGCCTTGACGATGACGGGAACTGTAGGATACAGGTCGATCCATTGATTTTTGATTTGTTTCCAGACATAGGGGTGCTCGATATGAACTTCCCTGCCGAAATCGAAGATGTCCGCTTGATATTTTTTTTGCGCGCGGTCGACCAAACTCTCGACCATTTTTTGAAGCTCATCCGTAAATTTCTTTTTGACAAGGTTTAAGTTTTCGGCTTTCGTCAAATTCAGGTTCGTATCGTTCTCCCATACTCTTCCTTTAACCTTTAAGCTTACCGATATTTCAGGCGTTCCATTCTTAATCGTCGTGCGTATTTTTTTGTCAACCCCCAATATACTAATGCCTACTGTGCCCTTGAATGATTTTTCCTTTGGTACGATCTGCGTTGACATTTTCATCCTTTCGTATTGCCCTCTGAACAGGAGGTATGCTTTCAGTTCGTTCCTCGACAGGAACCCGGCCAATTTGTTCTCTCTATATACCGCAATCCTATCAATCGAGAAGATTTCATCGTCCGTACCTTTGTTGATGATCCGAATGCCCGCGGTAACCGGCGATGATCCGTCCGAGGATAAAGCGCTCAGAAAATCATCGATTTTGACGTTTAAATTGACTTCGCCGTACATGACCTTGTTGATTCCGATAGCCGGTATTTGTTCCAGATCATAGGGCATTTTCATGATTTCTTTGGCTTCGCATCCATAGGTGGTCACGATAAAGGCATTGGCACGCGCGTCGGGCGTACGCAATAAGTTATCCAACACTTGATCGACGCCTTGCCTCGCGTATTTCTCGCCGATCACAATCACCCCCCGGTGGCCTAGAAAGACTCGCCGGGACAACTGCTTCTGCATCTTATGCTGAACGTCCATACCGTCCTTCCCTATAGTCGAAACGACCAGAACGGGTTTTTTGTCTTTCCCTCCGCTCTGCATGGAGCCGGTAGTTCCCGTTGGGAGGGCGATTTGGAGCGAAACATCGAGCTGGCCGTCATCCGTGATGTCTATGCCGCTGCCCATCACTAAAGCGATATCGTCCATCTCGATGCGATCCCAGCAGCCCGTCAATAAGCCGAAGCCGGCGAGTAGGGCCGAGTATTTGCACAACTTCCGGATCATTTGTTTTCCAACTCCCGTTTCTGTTGAAGGTATTGCTGCCGCTTCTTCATCGACGACCATGGGACTCTCACCAATACGTCTTTGAGTCCGGAAAAATTGACCGGCGCCAGCGGCGACAAATAAAGAACGCCGAAGGACCGCAAATTAACCAAATGGATCAAAATGGCAAGCAAAACGGCGCTGAGGCCGTACAGGCCGAAAGTGCCGGCGAGCAAGATCATCGGAAAGCGCAGGATGCTGACCGCTTGGCTCATCCCCGGGTGGGGGATCAGGAAAGAGGCGATTCCCGTCAAAGAAACGATGATCACGATCGGGGCGGAGATGATCCCTGCCTGGACCGCGGCTTGTCCGATAACGAGAGCGCCGACGATGCTGATCGTCTGGCCCACCGGACGGGGAAGCCGGACTCCCGCCTCGCGCAGCGCTTCGAACGTAACCTCCATGATCAGCGTTTCCAGCATCGCCGGAAACGGAACCACTTCCCGTGCTGCGGCGAGGCTCAAAGCAAGGCTGGTGGGGAGCATTTCATTGTGAAAGGTCGTAATCGCAACATAAATGGAGGGTAGGCACAGCGCGAGAAAGGCAAACAAATACCTTAGCCATCGCAGCATCGTTGCGAAAATAAAGTTCATATAATAATCTTCGACCGTTTGAAACCCGTACCATAAAGTGATTGGCGCGATTAGCACCATCGGGGTACCGTCCGAGAGGATCGCCACCTTGCCTTCGATCAGGGAAGCCGACACCGAATCGGGACGCTGGGTCGATTGAATGACCGGAAACGGCGAATAGGGATGTTCGCTGATCAACTCTTCAATGTAGCCTGATTCCAGTATGCTATCCATTTCAATTGCCGCCAGACGTTTCTTGATCTCGTCGATGACGGTTTGCGGGGCCCTATTCTCGATGTAGGCTATCGCGATATCGGTTTGGGAGACTGAACCGATACTCATCTTTTCCATCTTTAGCTGCGGGGTTCGGATTCGATGGCGAATCAAGGCCATATTGATATCGAGTTTCTCGATAAACCCTAGCCGGGGACCGCGAATCACCGCCTCCATATTCGGTTCCTGCAGCTCGCGATGCATAGGGTCCGGTATGTTAAGAGTAATCGCCTGCTTGCAGGATTGAACGAATAAGAGGGTTTCTCCCTTGACGATATGCTGTGCGGCATCGTTCATTTTATCGATGATGTTCGCTTTAACGATCGGAACCAACTTGGATTGCAATCGTTCAATAATTTGGGCGGGAGAATCGAATTGCACCGTTTCCTGCGCCATTAGAGGGATCAAAAAACCGTCGTTCAGGCGATTGATATCGACCAATACTTCGAGAAATACCAGCATGCAAGGGATCGAATCGAACACATGGAATTTGCGAACCATAAGATCGGAGCAGCTTGTAAAGGTTTTCCTTAATGCGGCTTCATTGTCATCCAGACTGTCGAACAGCTCCGATTCGTTGGTGCTTTTAAGCTCTTCCAGTTTTTTTTCGAGTTGCTCCGGCATCGTTCTTTTTCTTCTCATTCGGGATCACCTTGTTAGATCGGCTCATATTGGCAATGTATGGATGGGTAGGGTTGTCCAAGGTAATGTACCCTGTCCGCTCCGAATTATTCAGCATTTGGATACAAATAACAGGCCAACCCGAATCGGGTTGGCCTTTCATCGGGGCGATATGTTTTGAAATAAATGGATATGATATCTGCTTGGAGTGCAAGATGAATGTAGATCGAAGGTTGCCGAAGAATGAACGGGCAACGAGGGAGGAGTTATGAAAGGCGTTTTTTGGAAGGCTGTCGCGTTTGCGCTCATTCTCGCTTTGTCGGGGTTGATCCTTTATTTTTCCATTTCGACGCCATCGGGTTAACAAAAATATTTTTCGGCGATCTTTTCCGATGTGCGAGTCGCGAGCGCCTGCGTCGTAAGGGTCGGATTCGGTCCTCCGATGCCGTTGAAGTGCACGCTGTTATCGGCTATGAACAAGCGTTTGACTTGATAAGCTTCGCAATTCGTATCCACGACGAATCCCATCCGCATCGTACTCTCAAGATGGAGCATAAAGCTAAACGGCGTATCCGAGCGGATGATTTTTTTGGCTCCGGATTTCTGCATCGTTTCGCAAGCGAGCCTGGCCAATTGATCGCGCCTTTGCAGCGTTTTTTTGCTGGGGGTATAATGGACGACCGGAATCGGCCCGTTCTCGTCTTTCAGCAGCGGATCGACCTCCACCCTGTTGTGGTAAAGCGTTTCGTCGTCGGTGAGGAGCAGATAACTCATTGTTCGGGTGTAGTTCAGCATCAGTTCTTGCAGAGCCGGACCGACCACCCGGCCGCGAATGTCCCACGGCGCACCCGGCTCGGGAGGGTTAAGGGCGTCGTAACCCGCCTCGCTGAAGCCGTAAGTCAAATAGGACATCAACCCGGGACTCAGGCAAGACACTTGAAAGATCCCGGTCCCCGGAATATCGACTCTGGCACCGGAAGTATGACCCATATATGGGTAAACGGATGGCATGCCCATAATGCTCATCAGATCCTTCTCGTCATATACGCCCGCGACCCAGTCGAAACAATGATTGGTCAGTCCTCTTCCTACCCACGCGTTGTGAGGCAGCCCGGAATTCAACCAAAGGCGAGGGGATTCGATGCAGCCGGCGGCCATGACGACGGATTTGGCCGTCAGCTCGCCGATTTCTCCCGTCCACGTATCCCGAAATTGCACGCCGGTCGCGGAAAGCCCATCTTTCGAATCCTGCGCCGTTAATATTTTGATCGCGAAGGAATTGGGCCGGATCGCGACGTTACCTGTCTTGAGAGCGAGGGGAATATAGCTGACCAGAGTGCTCCTTTTGGCAATTGTGTCTACCGTAGGGCCGGTCGTGCATCCGTTGACGCAGTGACCCCTCAGGGTGCAGCCGACCATGTTGGATAACTGTTCCATCGAATAGTTGGGGTCCATCAGATGTTCGTTGGCTCGCAGAATCGCGTTCGGATTCGGGCGGTAACCCGGCGTCGTGACATTTAACGTCGGAATGAGCTGATACCCGGCTTTTTTGGCGCCGTAGTAGAACAATTCTTCCTTCGGCGTCGTCGGCGAGAACTGAACGGGCAATGTGGCTTCGGCTTTCTCGTAATAAGGAATCAGCTCTTGGTAACTGATGGGCCATATTCCGTCAACCGCGCTAGGAAAAGCGCGCGGCGACTGCGTCCAGTAATGCTGCGTCGTTCCCCCGACTCCGGACAGCTGCCAGATATCGCCCTTCTGCTTCATGACCCGATGCCAAGGCGTGCGGCGACGGTCCGAGGGCCCGAATCGGAAGGCACCCGACACTCCGTCGTTCATGTTGTTCTCGTACGAATTGTAGATCCTTTTGTATATCCCCACGTCCAGATCGTCGTAGCTGGAGCTCCATTCTCCGCCTCTCTCGCTGTTCGGATTTTGCCATTTCTTGTTCCCGTACCATGGCCCGGCTTCCAGCACCAATACTTTTAATCCCGCTTCTCCGAGCTCCTTGGCCGCGACCGCGCCGCCGCCTCCGGAACCGATCACGATCACGTCGGCATCATACAATGGTGGATACGCCTCCTTCGCGTACGATTGTGAGCGGAAAACCTAGAAGGGCCCGATAACCGAGAGATACGCCCGGATAACCGACCTGCCTCCAACTGATCGGGAAATACTCCAGCCTTCGTCTGGTCGGGGTCATAAGCCGGGTCGTCCCGTAAGCCGACCACTCCGAGAAAGTGCCGAACATCGTCTGCCGGTTTAAGAAATCCACCATGAATTTGACGAGCCCAAGGTCGTATTGATACGGAGGGGGCAAGGCGCCGGGATCGACGTTCGACGACTCCAGCAAGGCCAAGGTCCGGATTCGATCCGACGGCGACAGGGCGGCGAAAGGAATAGCTCCCGGGGCGGTGTTGTAGGGCGCGAATTGCGCCTGCCCAGAGGCGATGAGTTGAACCGCGCCGGCATTGAGGAGCATGGCGGTAGGAGCGGCTAACGGGATGACGCTCGGATACACGCCGACGACGAGCGTCAGGCTATGATCCAATTCCCAAATCATGTACTCGTGAACATGAAGTTCGACTGCGCCGACGGTCGGGATCATCCCCGTTTTCGTAGGTACGGCCGTACTCGGAACGATAGCGTCGACCAGGGCGCGAAAGGTCGCGTCCGTATAAGGATCGGTAGATGCGGCATAGGCGACGGCAGGCTGCATTTGATCTCAACCCCTTCTCGAAAGCCTCGTTAATCAACCTATTTAAGAATGTATTCTCGATTGATGGCGATATGAGCAATGAATTCAGACTGAGCTCTATAACTACGGATGATGCGTTTACAAGCCAACCTATCGACGGTAGCCTAGACGGAGTAGCGCACGCGAATCATACGTGACCGGGAGCACGAGTCGGAGTTCTTCGTGCAACAGGCGATGCGGAAGCTCGTCAAATGAACGAAAGAAAGGCTGTCCCGGGAGTGTCGCGTAAGCGCGAACCCTAGGCAGCCTTTCTTTATGTAGCCGCGGTGGCGACGGCATATTTGACGGGCAACCTGACGCGGATCGAGATGCCCTTAAGTTCGTCGGACTCGATGTCCATCGTCCCGTTGTAATATTGCACGCGTTCGCTCACGATCGCAAGTCCCAGGCCGGAGTGGCCGTTTTTTTTGGTCGTGTAGCCCGGGCGGAGAATCATGATTTTGTCCTGTTCGGACAACGTCCGGCCGGAATTGCTGACGACGATCTCCAGCTCGCCGGTCGACGAACGGATCGCTAAGCCGACCTGGCGTCGTTCCGGCTCGAGCGTCTCGCTCTCGTCGAAAGCGTTGTCCACGAGATTGCCGATGATCTTGACGATATCGACGGATTTAATCGCGTCGTCGATGTCTACGGAAGCCGGGATGTCGCACGAGAAGCGAATGCCTTTGGCGATGGCCTGCTCGCTCTTGGCCAGGATGAACGCGGCGAGCGCCGGAGAGGAAGTCGGCGGAACGAAGTCGCTGAACGCGCGCGATTCCGAGACGAGATCGTCCATATAGCTTCTGAGCTGCGATATTTTGTTCAGCTTCAGCAGCGATGACATCACTTGCACATGGTTCAAGAAATCGTGCCGCTGTCCCCGGATCGAAGCCAGCATTTTGCCGAGCTCCTCCACGTAGACGTCCTGCGTCCGGCGAACGGCGTCTTGCCGGACGCGGACGATCAGCCTGAGCGAATAGATCAAAGCGGCGAACGACATAAGGGCGAGCAAGTAGATGAGCGTCCGGAAGGCATAGTCCGAATAGACGTGCTCGCGTTCGAAGGCGGGAACCAGCATCGTGCCGAGCAGGATGAACTGAAAAGCGGTCAGCCAAAGCAGCTCCGTCATTTTCGATTGTTTAAGATCAAGCAAATATTGATATAATTGATTGAAAAATACGAAGTTCCGTTTCTCGACGTAGACCGATAAACCATAGAGCAGCAAGCCTACGGGCCAGAATACCGATAAGGGCCGGACGAGATGGTTTTCCATCATGCTTTGTTGGCTGACGACGTCGTAGAACAAGCTAATCATCAATCCGCCAAGCATTTCGACTAAGATGATCGCTATCGTGAAAGTGAAGTACAGAATCGCGATTTTTTTCAACCCGTACGGACGGAACATCATGTACAGAACCGCGAAAGACAGCAAGAACGAGGTCGCGATATGCACGTCCGCCGGGACGCGGAGCAGATCCAGGTCGATCAGCAAGGAATTGACGAGGCCGAACAGAAAAAGCTTCGGAAAATGGTTTTTCGGCTGCAGGCCCCAGATCGCGAACGCGAGGCGAAGGTGGATATAAGCTTGCGGAATGGATAAGAGCACGACGATCTGGAAGTATAGGGCAAGCTCGTGCGGCGTAAAAGTCATGGCGATCGCCTCGAATCCATGGGTATTTTGTCATAAAAAGCTATTCCTACTTTACTGTTTTTTGCGGGTCGATGGAATACTCGCGAACGCGATTTGCTTTAAAATTAACTAAAGTCCATTCGGAAAGCGGGAACGATCATGCCGGGAAACGATATTCCGACGAACGAACCGACGAAGCACGAGCAATTGCTTCAATATATACGGGAGCTTCCGATCGGCACGAAGGTGCCGGTGCGCCAGATGGCGAAGGAACGCGGCGTGTCGGACGGGACGGCCTACAGGGCGCTCAAGGAAGCCGAACAGCTCGGGCTCGTCAGCACCAAAGAGAGGATCGGCACGGTACGGGTCGACAAGAAACGCCGCAGCAATCCGGAGCAATTGACGTTCGCGGAGGTGCTGGAAATCGTTCAAGGGCGTCTGCTCGGCGGGCAGGAAGGGCTGGAGAAGACGCTTCATAAATTCGTGATCGGTGCGATGGAGCTCGGCGAGATGATGGCCTATATCGACGCCGGCAGCCTTCTTATCGTAGGCAACCGGGAGAACGCGCACCGCGTCGCCTTGGAGCAAGGCGCGGGCGTGCTCATCACGGGCGGATTCGGAACGAGCGACGAGGTCAGGGAGCTGGCGAACGAGCGCAGGCTGCCGATTCTCACTTGCCGGCACGACACGTTCACCGTCGCTTCGATGATCAACCGCGCCATGTACGACCAGTTGATCAAGCGGAAAATCATGATGATCGCGGATTTGCTCGATCCGGGTTCCGGCGCGCGCTCCCATGCTCTGAGGCAGTCGTCGCAGGTGGCGGATTTCCAGAGGTTAAGCAAAGAGACGGGGAACGGACGTTTTCCCGTCACGGACGAGTGGAATCGGGTCGTCGGGATGATTACGTCCAAGGACGTGATCGGCTCCCCGCCGGGACAAGCGCTCGACAAGCTCATGACGCGAAGGCCGATGACCGTGACGTTGAGCACGCCGGTCGCCTCCGCGGCCCACCGGATGGTGTCGGAAGGCATCGAGCTGTTGCCCGTCGTCGACAGGCAAAGGAAGCTCGTCGGCACGATCAGCCGGGGCGAGGTGCTTCGCGCGATGCAATTCGCGAACAGGCCGGCTCATCTGGGAGAGACGTTCGACGCGCTCATGTGGGGCGGGTTCGAGGAGCGGCGCGACGCGGATAACCGGCCGTCCTACACCGGGCTGGCGACGCCGCAAATGTCCGGTCCGCTCGGCACGATCTCGGAAGGCGTGCTGACGACGCTCATGCAGCAGGCGGCGAGCAGGGCCGTGGAAGACTTGCGCAAGAGCGAGCATGTGCTGGACAACATGACGACTTATTTCCTGCGCACCGTACCGGTAGACGCGAGCCTATCGATCGTGCCGCATATCATCGAAGCGAGCAGAAGGTACGTGAAGGTGGAAGTGGAGGCATTGCACGAGGGAGAAGCGGTCGCGAAGGCGATGCTGACCGCGCAAACGATCGACCCGGCTTGAGGCCGGGTCGATCGTTTATTTTTATCGGGGCAGTCGTGAGAAGTGGGAGTGATTGCGCATGCCGGCGAACAGGTTAAACAGGCCGAGCAGCATGAACACGGAGCCGACGACGACGCGAACGGACGAGCCGGTGAACATGAACATTTGGATGACCGCGATGAAAATGAGCATGAGTCCGATGCTGATGTTCATGCGCGAAGCGTACAATCCGCTGTCGCGACGATTGCCGGAACGACGGGAGCGGAAGCTGTAAAAGGCGGACGAGCAGCAGGTAACGACGATCAAGATGCCGACGACCCATTGCAAAGCGGAATTCATGGAAACGAGCAACTCCTTCTCGGGCGGACGAATTGTCCATCATGCGGACGATTATACCACAATCGGAGTCGGTTCGCCCTACGTATGGGGCACTTCCTCGGCGGAAGCCCACACCTGCAGCACCCCGTCGACGAGCAGCATCGTGCGGATGACGACTTTGTAGTCTTTGCCGCCGACGTCGGCGAACACTTTGTTGCCGAGCAGCTTGCGGGCGAATTCGGCGTGCGTGTTGATCTTGTAGATGCTGAGCCCGACGAAAATCTCGAGATCGCGCTTCAGCTTTTTTTTCAGCTCGGTCTGCGTCAAGATGTCGATGTTCCCCGTCTCGCGGTCGCTTTGCTCCAAGATCGTCACGATTTGCCTGACGACGTTCTCCTTGCGCGTTTCCTTGGCCAGCTTCATATCGTTCTTCAGCGTCTCCAACTGATCGCGGATCTCGTAATTTTCCTTGTACACCTGCTCGACGATATCCAGCTTCAACGCGTTAAAGACGGCGGCGCCGACGATCGCCCCGCAGACGAAGAAGGCGGTCGCCTGCATGAATCGGCGGAATTTCGAAAAGGAAGGCACTCTCACCGTCCGTCACCCCCCGCTGCGGCACATCCACAGGACGAGCTCCGTCCCCATGTGCGCGCCCAGGAAAGCGAACATAATGTAGCCGACCTGGTGCATCGCGGGAGTCAGGTAACCTTCCGTCACGTTGGACTCGATGACGCGGATCGGATCGATCGTGCCGCCGACCGCGGCGACGATCGCCCAGATTTTCAGGTTTTCGGCCACCTGCACCATTTTTACCTTGGGCGGAGTCATCAAGAGAACCGAGCCGATCCCGGCCAGCAATGCCGCCCCGACGACGACGCCGAACGCGATGAAGAAGCTGAAAGCCGCTTTCGTCATGAACCCGTCCATGCGAATCCCCCTCCGACGGTTGTCCTCTCTAAGATATGTATGGGACTCTCCCGCTTCCTTATGATACAATTGCAAGAAGAGGAACATATGTTTTCGTAAGGCCTTCGGGGAAATGGATGGAGGGATAACGATGTGCGATTTCGTTCATCTGCACGTTCATAGCGAATACAGCTTGCTGGACGGGGCCGCCCGCATCAAGGAGATGACGGCGAAGGCGGCCGAGCTCGGCATGAAGTCGCTCGCATTGACCGATCACGGCGTCATGTACGGGGCGATCCCGTTCTATAAAGCTTGCGTCGAGCACGGCATCAAGCCGATCATCGGCATGGAAGCCTACGTGGCTTCCGGCTCGAGGCACGAGAGGCAATCGCGCAAGGAGCAGCCGATCTATCATCTGACGCTGCTGGCGCGCAACGAGACCGGCTATCGCAATCTGATGAAGCTCTCGTCGATCGGCCATCTGGAAGGCTTCTATTACCGGCCGCGAATCGATTTCGAGGCGTTAACGGAGCATGCGGAAGGACTCGTTTGCCTAAGCGGATGCATGAGCAGCGAGCTGAGCCGCAAGCTGATGGACGACGATTACGAGGCGGCGAAGGCAACGGCGGTCCGTTATCGCGAGTTGTTCGGCGAGCACTACTATCTCGAGCTTCAAGACCACGGCATTCTCGAGCAGAAAAAAGTATCCGCGGGCGTGCTGAAGCTGTCGGAGGAGCTCGGCATTCCGCTCGTCGCGACGAACGATTCGCACTATGTTCGCGAAGAGGACGCTTCGTTGCAGGACGTCCTGCTGTGCATCGGCACGGGCAAGACGATCGACGATCCGGACCGGTTCAAGATCGCGACGAGCGCGCTGTTCCTGAAGAGCGGCGAAGAGATGGCCGGCCTGTTCCGCCACGTGCCGGACGCGATCACCAACACGCTCAAGATCGCGGACAGCTGCAAGCTGGAGCTCGAGTTCGGCCGGCATATCCTGCCGGCGTTCTCCCCGCTTCCGGAAGGACGCACGGCCGGCCTGTATTTGCGGGAGCTGTGCGGGCAAGGCTTGCTTTCCCGGTACGGGGCTTTGGCGGAATGGAAGGACGACGACTTCCGCGTGAAGGCGGAGGAACGTCTGGCTTACGAGCTTCGCGTGATCGGAGAGATGGGCTTCGACGATTACTTCCTGATCGTCTGGGATTTCATCCGGTTCGCGCACGAGAACGGCATTATGACCGGACCCGGGCGGGGATCGTCCGCCGGCAGCCTCGTGGCGTATTCGCTACGCATCACGGACGTCGACCCGATCAAGCATAAGTTGCTATTCGAGCGATTCTTGAATCCCGAGCGCGTGACGATGCCCGATATCGACATCGACTTCAGCGACGAGAGACGCGAGGAAGTGATCCGATACGTCGTCGATAAATACGGGTCCGAGCACGTCGCGCAGATCATCACGTTCGGCACGCTGGCCGCGCGCGCGGCGGTGCGGGACGTCGGACGCGTGCTGAACTTGCCGTACGGAGACGTAGACAGGGTCGCCAAGCTTATCCCGCCGATGCCGGGCATGTCGATCGAACGGGCGATGAAGGAAAGCCCGGAGTTCAAGACGATCGCGGACGGCGACTCGGCGAGCGCCGGATTGATCGCGATGGCGCGCCGCGTCGAGGGCATGCCGCGGCATGCGTCCACGCACGCGGCGGGCGTCGTCATCTCCTCGGACCCGCTGACCGATTACGTTCCGCTGCAAGAAGGCACGGACGGCGTTCCGCTGACGCAATATTCGATGGAGAACCTGGAAGCGGTCGGCTTGCTCAAGATGGACTTCCTCGGCTTGCGTACGCTGTCCATCATCGAGCGATCGCTCGCCTCGATCAAGGAGCAGACCGGACGCGACCTGCGCTGGGAGGACGTCAGCTACGAGGACGGGCCGACGTACGAACTGCTCGGCCGCGGAGACACGACCGGCATCTTCCAATTGGAGTCGACGGGCGTCAGGCGCGTGCTCAAGGAGATGAAGCCGAGTTCGTTCGAGGATATCGTATCGGTGCTCGCGCTGTACCGTCCGGGACCGATGGAATTCATTCCTCAATTCATTCGCGCGAAGCACGGACTGGTCGAGGTTGAATATCCGCATCGCAACCTGGAGCAGATTCTGGGAGATACTTACGGCATCATCGTCTATCAGGAGCAGATCATGCAGATCGCCTCGACGATGGCGGGCTTCTCGCTCGGCGAAGCCGACTTGCTGCGGCGCGCGGTGAGCAAGAAGAAGCGCGAGGTGCTGGACGAGCAACGGGCCGCCTTCGTCAGGGGCAGCTTAAAGCTTGGCTACGACGATCAAGTCGCGAATAACGTGTACGACTTGATCGTTCGGTTCGCGGACTACGGATTCCCCCGAGCCCATGCCGCGGCCTATGCGGTGCTCGCGTTCCAGACGGCCTATCTGAAGGCGCATTACCCGACCGCTTTCATGGCTTCCATGCTGACTTCTGTCGTCGGCAACCAGCGGAAGACGGCGGAATACGTGGACGAATGCCGGCGGATCGGCATCCAAGTGCTGAAGCCGGACGTGAACGAAAGCGGCGTATTGTTCACGCCGACGGCGCGGTCGGCCGATGGCGCGGGCACCGTCGGGGCAATCCGCTTCGGGCTGGCCGGGGTGAAGAACGTCGGCACGCAGGCGATCGAAAGCATCCTGCGCGAGCGCAAGGACGGACCCTTCGAAAGCTTGAGCGATTTCTGCAGGCGGATCGATCCGCGGACGTGCAACAAGCGCGTCATCGAATCGCTCGTGCAGGCGGGCGCGCTCGAAGCGTTGCCGGGCCATCGCTCGCAGCAGCTGGCCGCGCTCGAGCCGACGCTCTTCGCCGCCGCGGCTTGGCGCAAGGAGCGGGAGGAGCTGCAGATCGAGCTGTTCGGCTTGGAGGAGGCTCCGAATTGGGACGTCGAGCTTCCCGCGGTTCCCCCGTACGACCGGACGCAGATGCTGGAGCTCGAGCGCGAGCTGCTCGGCCTTTACTTGTCCGGCCACCCGTTGGACGCCTACGACGAAGAGTTCGAGACCCTTAAGCTGGATCGGCTCGTCGACATCGCGGAAGCGTCCGACGGTGCGACCGTCTTCACCTCGGGGATGATCGTCTCGCTCAAGCCGTTCGTTACGAAGAAGGGCCAAGCGATGGCATTCCTCGAAATCGAGGACCGGATCATGGCGACCGAGCTGGTCGCCTTCCCGACGACGTGGGCCAAGGCGGCTAACGTCGCCAAGAAAGGCTCTCTCGTATTCGTCAGGGCCAAAGTCCAGCAGGGAGACGAAGATTATAAGCTGTTGGCGGACGATATTCTGCCGTTGGAATCGCCGGACTTGAAGATGCAGGTCGAGCGGTTGCGCAGGATCGGGCAGGGCTCGCGTTACGGCGGAGGAGGGTATGCGAACCGTCAAGGCAACGCTTCGTCCCCGCAGACTCGCGGCGGGACGTCCGCCGCGCCGGCGCCCAAAGGACGTCCGGCTCCGGCAAGCCAAGCACCGGCGAGTTCCTCGGCGCGGCCGCGGCGCGTCTATATCCGGATCGACGAACCGCACGAGCTGCCCGCGACGCTGATCCGGCTGAAGCTGCTGCTCAAGGCTCATCCGGGCGAGCTGCCGACTGTGCTGCGCTACGAGCGCGAACGCCGAACGGTCGCGCTGAGCGAGGAATTCAAGGTGAGCCCGACGCCGGAGCTGATCCAAGAGATGGAGAAGCTGCTCGGCACGGGTAGCATCGTCGCCAAGTAACAAGGAAAAGCTCGTTAAACCGAAAGTTCGGCAGTCGCCGAAGAACGGATTAACGAGCAAAGAGACGAACGAATACTCCTGACGATGGGACGTGAACGAGATGGCCTTTATCCAATGTCAATTTTATTCGGAAGCGTTGCAAATCCAAGCTACCATGAACGTGATCCTTCCGCAGCCCGCGACCGGTCCTCTCCCGACGCTGACGCTGCTTCACGGCTTGTCCGACGACCAATCGGCATGGAGCCGGAACACGTCGATCGAGCGTTACGCGACGGCCCGCGGCTTGGCGGTCGTCATGCCGGCGGTCAATCGAAGCTTCTACGCCGACATGAAATCGGGGGCCGCCTGCTGGACGTTCGTGAGCGAGGAACTGCCGAGAATCGCGAGATCGTTCTTTCCGTTGTCCGCGGAACGTAAGCATAACTTCGTTGCCGGACTGTCTATGGGCGGCTATGGCGCGTTCAAGCTCGGACTCTCCCATCCGGAACGTTACGCGGCCGCCGTCAGCTTGTCTGGAGCGATGGACGTCCAACGCCTCGTCGAAGAGGAGTTCGGCGGCGATATCCGGCTCGCGCTAGGGCAGCCGGACGACGTCGCGGGGTCCGGCAACGATTTGTTCGCGCTGGCCGAGCGGGTCGTCGCCAAGAGGCCTATCCCGATGCTCTATCAGCGATGCGGCACGGAAGATTTCTTGTACGCGGACAACGTCCGCTTCCGGGACCGTTGCCTGGATCTCGGATTGCCGCTCAACTACGGGGAAGGGCCCGGGGATCATAATTGGGCGTATTGGGATGCCCGGATCGCGGAAGCGATCGAATGGTTGCCGATGGAGTAAGGGGCGGCTCGCGGTAATATTGCTGGAAATGAGAGGCGGCTCGCGCGACGAGTCGCCTTTTTCTCGCGTATGCTCGCCTCGGCGGGTTCCAAGCGATCGGCGGATCGCTCCGCAACGTTGTTCGGTTGCTAGTCTCGGGACATCTGTGCTATGATTTCTTTATCTTTTCTTTATATGAATCGCCGCAACGAATGAAGGATCTTGACATTGGGGGTACCGCATCATGTGGACGGTCATCTACATCGCGCCGACCGCTAAGATCGCCGAACGGATACAAAAGCGTCTTACCGACGAAGGCTTTCTCGTACAAGTTCGCCCCATCAACCTAACGAAACCGCAGTACGAAATATTAGTCCCATCCGGCGAAGTACGGGAAGTGCAAGAGGTATTAGGCAGCATTCTGCACCTGTAATCCAGTTCGATACCTACAGCTTGACGGTCGCCATTTAACGCTAGTGAGAGGTGTCGCTGTGTTCAAGGATTTATTCCAGAAGAAGAAATACGCCGTCGTTCCTTCGGAACGGACGAAAAGGGATATTCCCGAAGGGCTCATGAACCGCTGCCCGAAATGCGGAACGATCCAGTTCAGCAAGGAACTGGAGAAGAACCTGAAGATTTGTTCTTCCTGTGGACACCATTTCCGCTTGAACGCCTGGGAGCGCATCGCGATGACGCTCGACGACGGGCGTCTTTTTGAGATCGACGAGAACTTGATTTCCGAAGATCCGCTCGAATTCCCGGGATACGCTTCCAAGCTGGAACAGCAGAAGGCGAACTCCGGGCTGAAGGACGCGATCGTGACCGGAGAAGGCGAGATCGGCGGGTTCCCCGTCGTCATCGGCGTCATGAGCTTCGATTTCTTCAGCGGCAGCATGGGATCCGTCGTCGGCGAGAAAGTCGCCCGCGCGATCGAGCTGGCCACCGAGAAGAAGGTGCCGTTCGTCTGCTTCTCGACTTCCGGCGGCGCGCGGATGCAGGAAAGCATATTGAGCTTGATGCAAATGGCCAAGACGAGCGCTGCGCTGGCGAAATTCGACCAGCAAGGCGGCTTGTTCATTTCCGTGTTCACGGATCCGACGCTCGGCGGCGTATCCGCCAGCTTCGCGAGCCTAGGCGATTACAATTTGGCCGAGCCCGGCGCGATCGTCGGCTTCGCCGGACGCATCGTCATCGAACAGACGATCCGCCAGAAGCTTCCCGACAATTTCCAGACGGCCGAGTTTAACTTGAAGCACGGACAATTGGATAAAGTCGTTCACCGCAAGGATATGAAAGCGATGCTCACGAAGCTGCTCGACATGCACGCAGGGAAAGGAGAGCCGGCAGATGTCCAGTGATCTTCCCTTTGAGAAGCCGCTCGCCGAACTCCGCAAGAAGATCGACGAACTGAAGCATTTCGGCGCCGAGAAGCAGATCGATTTCTCCGATGAAATCGGCCGTCTCGAGGAACGCTATAAACAGTTGGAAGCCGAGGTCTACGGCAACATGAACGCGGCCCAGATCATGCATATGGCTCGCCATCATCAACGCCCGACGTCCCTGGAATACATAAATCTCGTATTCACGGATTTCATCGAACTGCACGGGGACCGCGTCTTCGCGGACGACCTGGCGATCGTCGGAGGACTGGCGAAGCTGAACGGCGTCCCGGTTACCGTCGTCGGCCACCAGCGCGGCAAAGATACGAAGGACAACATCCTGCGTTTCTTCGGCAGCCCCCATCCGGAAGGCTTCCGGAAGGCGCTCCGTTTCATGAGGCAAGCGAACAAATTCGGCCGTCCGATCATTACGTTCATCGACACGAAGGGAGCTTATCCCGGAGATACCGCCGAGGAACGCAACCAATCGGAAGCGATCGCGCGCAATCTGTTCGAGATGGCGCAATTCGGCGTGCCGGTCATTTGCCTCGTCATCGGGGAAGGCGGCAGCGGAGGCGCTCTCGCGCTCGGCGTGGGCAATCGCGTCCTGATGCTCGAGAACGCGATCTACTCCGTCATTTCGCCGAACGGGGCCGCTTCCATCTTGTGGAAGGATGCCTCCAAGGCGGACCAAGCGGCGGAAGCGATGAAAATCACGGCCAAAGATCTGCTGCAATTCGGCGTGATCGAAGATATCGTTCCCGAACCGCAAGGCGGCGCCCATCGCGACAAAGCGAAGCAGGCCGAAGCGATCAGGGAAGCTTTATGGCGCCATTTGCAGGAATTGATGCGGATGACGCCGGACCAACTGAGGGAAGACCGGTACGCGAAATTCCGCAAAGTCGGACGTTTCGGTACCGCCGGGCTCGAATAGCCCAATATAAACGCGACCATGGATAGGTAAACGGAGGAAAAAGAAATCATGCGTAAAACGAAAATCGTCTGTACGATCGGCCCTTCCAGCGAATCGCTCGAGAACACGAAAAAGCTGATCGCGGCAGGCATGAACGTCGCCCGCCTCAACTTCTCCCACGGAGATTTCGAAGAGCACGGCAACCGGATCAGAACGATCCGCCAAGCTTGCAAAGAGTTGAACAAAACGGTAGCGATCCTGCTCGACACGAAAGGCCCCGAGATCCGCCTCGGCAAGCTGAAGGAAGAGCCGCTCGAGCTCGTTCAAGGCGAGTACCTCACGCTGACGACGGAAGAAATTCTCGGCGACATCAACCGCGTTCCGATCACGTACAAGGAATTGCCGGGCGACGTTCACGTCGGCTCGACGATTTTGATCGACGACGGCTTGATCGGCATGACGGTCGTGGACATCCAAGGTACGGAGATCAAGTGCCAGATCGTCAACAGCGGCCAAATCAAAAGCAAAAAAGGCGTTAACGTACCGGGAGTCGCGATTTCGATGCCCGGCCTGACGGAAAAGGACATCGGGGACATCAAGTTCGGCATCGAGATCGGCGTCGACTTCATCGCCGCTTCGTTCGTCCGCCGCGCCAGCGACGTACTCGAAATCCGCGAGTTGCTCGAACGCCATGACGCTCGGCATATCCATATCATCTCGAAAATCGAAAACCAACAAGGCGTGGACAACCTGGACGAAATCCTGGAAGTGTCCGACGGCTTGATGGTCGCGCGCGGAGATCTCGGCGTCGAGATCCCGGCCGAGGAAGTGCCGCTCGTTCAGAAGCTCATGATCGAGAAGTGCAACCGCGCCGGCAAGCCGGTCATCACGGCGACTCAAATGCTCGACTCCATGCAACGCAACCCGCGTCCGACGCGCGCGGAAGCTTCCGACGTCGCGAACGCGATCTTCGACGGCACGGACGCGATCATGCTGTCCGGCGAGACGGCTGCCGGCAAATACCCGGTAGAGTCGGTCGAGACGATGTCCCGCATCGCGGTTCGAGCGGAATCCGCGTTGCACTACCGAGAAATCTTCACGAAGCAAGCGAACGCGCAGCAGACGTCCGTTACCGAGGCGATCAGCCAAGCGGTCGCGAATGCCGCGCTCGATCTCGACGCGAAAGCGATCGTGACGTCCACGGAGAGCGGCTATACGGCCCGCATGATTTCCAAGTACAAACCGAAATCCCAGATCATCGCCGTTACGCCGGTAGAGCAAGTGCTTCGCCGCTTGCAACTCGTATGGGGCGTTAACCCGGTGAAAGGCGTTTCCGCGACGACGACGGACGAAATGTTCGAGATCGCCGTGAAAGGCGCCCTCGAAACCGGCTACGTTCGCCTCGGCGACACGATCATCATTACGGCCGGCGTTCCCGTCGGACGTTCCGGCACGACGAACCTGATCAAAATTCACAACGTCGGCGAACTGATCGCCAAAGGCCAAGGCATCGGCTCCCAAAGCGCGACCGGCAAAGTCGTCATCGCGAGCAATCCGGAAGAAGCCGTTCGCAAAATGGTTCCGGGAGCGATTCTCGTCGCGCCTTCCACGGACAAGGAATATATGCCGGCGTTCGAGAAGGCCGCCGCGGTCATCACCGAATGCGGAGGCATTACTTGCCATGCCGCCGTCGTCGGATTGAACTTGGGCATCCCGGTCATCGTCGGCGTCGATAACGTCGTTTCCTTGCTTCAAGACGGCATGGAAGTGACGATCTACGCGGAACACGGCGTGATCTATTCCGGCCAAGCGAAGGTTATGTAACCGACTTTCACAACGTCTATCGAATTCCCCGTAGCCACGCTGCGGGGGATTTTTATATCGGCGTCGGTTTCCGTGCGAGCCGGCCGCGCCAAGGAGGAGTGGAGCTTGGGCAAATGGTTTTTGCATCCGCTGCGGGTCAGATACGAAGAAACCGATCGGATGGGCGTCGTCTACCACGCCAATTATTTGACCTGGTTCGAAATCGGAAGAACCGAATGGGTCAGACGCGCCGGCATCAGCTATCGGGAGATGGAAGCAAGGGGACTGCTACTCCCGGTGACGGACGTGGAAGCCTCGTTCAAGCAGCCGGCTGCTTACGACGATTGGATTACCGTCTACACGCGGGTGGCCGAGATGAAAGGCGCGCGCGTCCGGTTCGAATCCCGGGTCGTCGCGGGCGATCAGACGGAGACGCACGGGCAATGCTACGAGGGCGAAGAACCTCCGGGCACGATTCTCGTGAAAGGCGGTACCCGCCACGTCTGGGTGAACGAGAACTGGAAGCCCGTTCGTCTGTCGCGGGAAGCTCCGGATTGGCATGCGGGGCTCGTTCGATTGTCCGGGTTGATAAAGGGGGAAGATGACGGATGCAGGTAAAAAGAAAATGGATGGCGCCTATCGTGATCGCCGTCGTACTGGAGTTATGGGGAATCTATATGGTCGGCCGCTGGATCGGAGGCTGGGCGACGTTCGTATTGGTGCTGTTGGCCGCGTTCCTCGGAACCCGGTTGATCCGCTCGGAAGGCAAGCGCGTCCTGGCGCAGGCGCAAAGGCAGATGCAGGCGGGGGAGCCGCCGGGTCATACGCTGCTCGACGGGCTGTGCGTGCTTGCCGGCGGCATTCTGTTGATCGTGCCCGGCTTCTTGTCGGATATCGTCGGCCTGACGATGATCATTCCCGCGACGCGGCCGCTTTACCGGCTGTTCTTGTACCGCTGGCTGGAGCGGTTATACCGGGGCGGGCGGCTTACTTTTCGCGGTGGACCTTACGGATCTTGACGGTTCGGGCGATAAGCATCGTATGGCTTGTTCGTTTTAACCTTTCGTTTACCTCGCGTTAACGTCTCGTTTACAATCGACTGACATAATGATAGAGATGGGAGGGAATGAACGTGACTAGCGCCAAAAAGTACATCAATCGCGATTTAAGCTGGCTGGAGTTCAATCGCCGCGTGCTGGAGGAGGCCGTCGATCCGGGAACCCCTCTGCTCGAACGGTTTCAGTTTTTGTCGATCGTCCAGAGTAACTTGGACGAGTTCATGAGCGTTCGCGTCGCCGGCCTGCAAGCGCAAAGCCGGGCGGGTTACACGAAGACGGATTTTACGGGATATACGCCGCAAGGATTGATCAAGCGGCTCATGAAACGAACGACAAGCATGGTCAGGGAGCAATATCGGACTTATCGCGAGCTGCTGCGGTTGCTCGCGAAGGAAGGCGTGTCTCTGACTTCGTTCCGGGAGCTTCACGACGAACAGAAGGAAGCGCTGACCGCTTATTTCAAGGAAATCGTCTATCCGGTACTGACGCCGATGGCCGTCGATCAGAGCCGTCCTTTTCCGTTATTGCACAGCAAGGAGCTGTATTTGGCCGTCGTTCTGAAGCAAGAGGAACAGCGGGAGCCGGAGGAAGAGGAGTCGGTGTGCGCGATCGTGCAAGTGCCGTCGATCCTGTCGCGCGCCGTTCCGGTCCCGGGACGCAAGAACAGCCGCAAGTTAAGCTATTTGCTGCTCGAAGACCTGATTAAAGAACATATCGACTTGTTGTTCAGCGGTTTCCGTACGGAGTCCGCCCATGCTTTCCGCGTAACGCGCAATTCGGACCTGACGCCGAACGAGGAAGGCGCGGAAGACTTGCTTCAGGAGATCGAGAAGGAGCTTCGCCGGCGCAGAAGAGGGCTGCCGGTCAGGCTGGAAATCGAGAAAGGGATGCACGGGGACGCGCTCGAGCTCTTGCGCGACGAACTCGAGATGGAGGTCGAGACGTTCGACGAGATCGACGGGCCGCTCGATCTAGGGTTCCTATCCAAATTCGCCGGTTCCCTGCCGAATTACGAGCATCTACGTTATCCGAAGCAGGAGCCCGTCTATCCGGACGAATTCGAAGAAACGGACGACATACTTTCGGTTCTAAGGGAAAAAGACGTGCTCGTCTACCATCCGTACGAATCCTTCGAAGTCGTCAACGACTTCATCCTCGAAGCGGCGGACGATCCCGAAGTGCTGGCGATCAAGATGACGCTGTACCGGGTGAGCGTCAACTCGGTGCTCGTGCAGGCGCTCGCGCGGGCCGCCGAATCGGGCAAGCAAGTGACCGTCGTCGTCGAGATCAAGGCGAGGTTCGACGAGGCGCGCAACATCGCATGGGCCAGGCAGCTCGAGAAAGCCGGCTGCCACGTCGTGTACGGCTTGGTCGGCTTGAAGACGCACGCCAAGATTACCCTCGTCGTTCGCCGCGAGGCGGATACGCTGAGAAGGTACGTGCACGTCGGCACCGGTAATTATAACGAGAATACGGCCAGACTCTATACGGACGCCGGCCTGTTCACGAGCCATCCGGACATCGGAGCGGACGCGACGGCCTTGTTCAACGAGATGACCGGCTATTCCGCGCCGCGGCTCTGGTCCGCGTTCGCGGTCGCTCCGGTAAGCTTGAAGCCGCGATTGTTCGAAGTGATCGACGCGGAGATCGGACACGCGAAGACGGGCAAGCCGGCGCGCATTATCGCCAAGATGAATTCGCTGTCGAACCAGTCGATAATCGATAAACTATACGAAGCTTCCCAGGCGGGCGTCAAGATCGAGCTGATCGTCAGGGGCGTATGTTGCTTGCGGCCCGGGGTGCAAGGTTTGAGCGAGAACATCCGGGTCATCAGCATCGTGGATCGCTATTTGGAACACGCGAGAATTCTCGCGGTCGCCGGTGGCGGAGACGAGATGGTGTACATATCCAGCGCGGACTGGATGACGAGGAACTTGAGCCGCAGGGTCGAATTGATGTGTCCCGTGTACGACGCGGGCATTCGGCTGATGCTCATGAACTTGCTTCAACTGAATTTGCGGGATAACCAGAAGGCGAGAGAGCTGTCTTCCGCGGGGACGTACGCGAAGGTGGCGAGCGCCGACGAGCCGCTGCGCAGCCAATTCCTGGCGGGAGACATCCCGCTGTGGAAATCGGTCGGCGCAGCGCAGACGACGCGAAGATAAACATAGAGAAGGGCGCTAGGGGGATTATCTGACCCGGACTTGAAGTTCGGGGGAGATCCCCCAATTTTTTTTGATTTCTTTGGCCATGCCGTCCACCTCCGTCTTCTCGACGGGAAGGGAGTGAGCCGCGTTCGCCAGCAGGCGGAGCTTGTTGCCCTTGACCGCCAGTTCCAGCGACGTGATGGCTTGCGACTCGCTCCGGTCGAGTGCGGCCGCCAACTGAAGCAGGGAGCCGAGCTTGGCGATCGTCTGGAAATCTCCGCCCCGAACGATGGAGCGGTAAGGCGCAAGCTTGCGCCGGAGCGTGTTCGCTCCGCGGTAAGAGGCGATGGCGGCGGTCATGAGCATTTCCCGGTGGGAAAGACCGTTCCAATGGGTATGAAGCAGCATGTAGAACGTATGGTCCGCGCAATCGTTGAAGTCGATGACCGCGCCGATCTTGAATAGCCTCGAAGCGGCGTCCAACAGCGTACGGGACGACTCGGGCATCGAAGTTCTGGCGGACAGTTGGTCGAATAAGGCAAGCGCCAGCATGCGCACTTGCTGAAGATGCTCGACGGGAGCGGCGGGATATAACGCGGTCAGATTGCGAATGCTCTCTTCCAACGCGTAATTGTCCGCTTGCGGCTCGTTGCCGGGCAAGCAAGTCTCGAAGAACAACCCGTCCCGCAAGCCGGCGCCGCAAGCGACGATCCGGGAAGACTGCGTCTGTTGAACGACGGCGAGAAGAATGGCCATCCCGGGAACGATGACGTCCCCGCGGTCCTTGGACAATCCGGGCAGCTTGCGCCTTTGGTTCACGGGAACGTTGGCCAGCCTGCCGAGCGTCGAGGCCAATGCGGACTTGTCCAGCTCATAGCCGTGCAAATACGGAAACGGGTAATTGGATTGGCGCTGATGAAGCTTGGCAAGGGCGCGGACGGTGCCGCCGAGACCGATCAACGGCAAGCCGTGATGCCGGGAAATCCACTTCTCGCTGGCGAAGAGGCGCATGGCTTCGGCTTGAATCTCGGTCAAGATGGCCGGCGATACGGGAGACGAGCCGAGTCCGAATCGGCCGGACACGTTCACGCAGCCGATCGGGAACGAGACGGCGGATACGACTTTGCGGTTGCGGACGAGGGTGATTTCCGTACTGCCTCCCCCGATATCGACGACGAAAGCGTCGCGGACGCTCAGGCTGCTCAGCATCGCCTTGCTTCCGATGCGGGCCTCGTCTTCCCCGGATAATATTTCGACGGACAGACCGGCGTGCCGGCGAAGCCTCTCGATGACCGATTCGCGGTTGCCGGCCTGGCGGATCGCCGCCGTCGCGACGGCCCGTATCCGGCTGGCGCCGTGCTTCTGGCAGATGCGGCGGAAGTGCCGCAACACTTCGCAAAGCTCTTCGACGGCCGAATCCGGAAGCGTTCCGTCGGCTTCCATTCGCTGGCTCAGGCGCGCGGGCCAACGGCCTTGATCGACGACGCGGTACGCGCCGTTGTCGTTGATATGATAGACGGACAGGCGGACGGTATTCGAACCGATGTCGATAATGCCGGTGACTTGATTGACGGGATGTTGCACGAGTTCGACCTCCAGCCGAGCGGAATCCGGTTTTTCTTCGCTCCATTGTATCACATACGCCGGAATGGAATAAATATACGGTTTCGGCGCATCACTAATAGAGTTATGGAGGGGCGAAGGCGCCTGGATCAAGAACGTTTCGTTATGAAACCGATAAAGCATTTTTATGTCCCGATCGGTTCCATTCCCTGTAAAAATCGATTATCATTAAAAAAGGTCAAAAAATGCGAAAGAACTCGCGGTTTACGTTCATTATTGTGTTATCGTAGCTTCTTGCTCGCGCGCAGACTGTTATCGGAACCGCAATGCTCGTCTTATGGAGACAAGCCGTGGAACCGAGTTACGACGATAAAGGTGCGCGTTCAAAAAGTTCGGTTATCAGCACCGAGAAGGTTGAAAGAAGCTAGGGAATGAGGATCGGAGCGTAGGCAAACCTACGTGAGAACCGGAAGTCCAGGCTGAATTCAAGATTCGATGCCGAATATGCTTCTTGATTCACATCGTGATCATAATCGGACTTTTTGAACAACCTCTAAAGGAGAGAGAAATATGACGGCAACCAAAGGTCTAGAAGGAATCGTGGCGGCAAAATCGTCCATCAGCTCCATTATCGACGGCGTTCTCACTTACCAAGGGATCAACATCGACGAGTTGGCGGAGAAAGCGACGTTCGAAGAAGTCGCTTATTTGCTGTGGCACGGCAAGCTTCCGACGCAATCGGAACTGGACGGGCTGATCGCGGAATTGAGCGAATACGCGGCGATTCCGGAGGAAGCGATCGCGGGCTTGCGCCTGTATCCGAAAGGCAGCAATTCCATGGCGGCGCTCCGTACGGCGGTGTCCAGCCTTGCTCTGTACGACGGCGAAGCGAACGACATGAGCGCGGCCGCGAACGCCCGCAAAGCGGTGAAGCTGCAAGCGCAATTGCCGACGGTCGTCGCGGCTTACGCCCGCATCCGCGAAGGCAAAGAGCCCGTCGCCCCTAAGAAAGGCGTAGGCATCGCGCACAACTTCCTCTACATGCTGACGGGAGAAGAGCCCGCGGCCGTAGCGGTCGAAGCGATGGACAAAGCGCTCGTGCTGCACGCCGACCACGAGCTGAACGCTTCCACGTTCGCCGCTCGCGTGACCGTGGCGACGTTGTCCGATATTTATTCCGGCGTAACGTCGGCGATCGGCGCTTTGAAAGGCCCGCTGCACGGCGGCGCCAACGAAGCGGTCATGGTCATGCTGGACGAGATCGGTTCCTTGGCTAACGTGGAATCGTACATTCAAGGCAAGCTCGACAACAAAGAGAAAATCATGGGCTTCGGACACCGCGTTTACAAAAACGGCGATCCTCGCGCCAAGCACCTGATGCAAATGTCCCGCCAGCTCGGCGAGCTGAACGGCGACATGGAACTGTACGAAATGTCGATCAAGATCGAAGATCTCGTGACCGGCCAGAAAGGCTTGAAGCCTAACGTGGATTTCTACTCCGCGTCTTGCTATACGATGCTCGGCATCCCGCGCGACCTGTTCACGCCGATCTTCGCGATCAGCCGCGTATCCGGTTGGAGCGCGCATATTCTCGAGCAATACCAAGACAACCGTCTGATCCGTCCGCGCGCCGAATACGTCGGACCGGTAGACCAACGCTACGTTCCGATCGCGGAACGCGGTTAAGTGCGTGTTCAAAAAGTTCGATGTTCAGCACCGAGAAGGTTGAAAAAAGCTAGGGAATGAGGAGCGGAGCGTAGGCAAAACCTACGTGAGCACCGGAAGTTCCGTGCAGCATTCAAGATTCGATGCCGAATAAGCTCCCTGACTCACTTCGTGATCAACATCGGACTTTTTGAACTACCTCTTTAATCGAAACGAAGCTCTCCGGCGGCTTGTCCTTCGCCCGTTGAAGGAGTCAAGACGCCGGTTTCTTGCGAAAAATAATCGACCTATCTGGAGGAAAAACGAATGCAACTCGAAAAATTCGCTACGCCGGCTTCCGGCGAGAAAATTACGGTAGACAACGGCGTTCTGAACGTCCCTAACAACCCGATCATCCCATTCATCGAGGGCGACGGCACGGGCCGCGACATCTGGAAAGCTTCCAAACGCGTTCTTGACGCGGCGGTGGAGAAAGCATACAAAGGCGAGAAGAAAATTGCTTGGTACGAAGTGTTCGCGGGCGAAAAAGCTTTCAATACTTACGGCGAGTGGCTTCCTGCCGACACGCTGACTGCGATCCGCGAGATGATCATCGCGATCAAAGGACCTCTGACGACTCCGATCGGCGGCGGCATCCGTTCCCTGAACGTGGCGCTTCGCCAAGAGCTGGATCTGTACGTGTGCTTGCGTCCGGTTCGTTACTTCGACGGCGTGCCTTCCCCGGTTAAACGTCCGGAGCTCGTCGACATGGTCATTTTCCGCGAAAACACGGAAGACATCTACGCGGGCATCGAGTACCAATCCGGCACCGAGCAAGTGAAAAAAGTGCTCGAGTTCCTGCAAAAAGAAATGGGAGTCAACAAGATCCGTTTCCCCGAAACGTCCGGTATCGGCATCAAGCCGGTTTCCGAAGACGGCTCTAAACGCCTCGTTCGCGCGGCGATCGAATACGCGATCAAACACGGCCGTAAGTCCGTTACGATCGTGCACAAAGGCAACATCATGAAGTTCACGGAAGGCGCGTTCAAAAACTGGGGTTACGAAGTGGCCGAGCAAGAATTCGGCGACAAAGTGTACACTTGGTCCGAGTACGACCGCGTGAAGGCGGAGCAAGGCGAAGATGCGGCTAACGCTTCGCAGAAAGCCGCTCTCGACGCCGGCAGAATCCTCGTGAAAGACGCGATCGCCGACATCGCCCTGCAACAAGTATTGACGCGTCCGACAGACTTCGACGTCATCGCGACGCTGAACCTGAACGGCGACTACCTGTCCGATGCTTTGGCCGCGCAAGTCGGCGGCATCGGCATCGCGCCGGGCGCCAACATCAACTACTTGACGGGCCACGCGATCTTCGAAGCGACTCACGGCACGGCTCCGAAATACGCGGACAAAGACGTCGTGAACCCGGGCTCCGTTATTCTGTCCGGCGTTATGATGTTCGAGCACCTCGGCTGGCAGGAAGCTGCAGACCTGATCTACAAAGGCCTGGAAAAATCCATCAACAACAAAGTCGTTACTTATGACTTCGCCCGCTTGATGGATGGCGCGACCGAAGTGAAATGTTCGGCGTTCGCGGACGAAATTATTAAAAATTTCTAAGGGGAGTATCCCCTTAGGGAGCCCCTTTAGAATTTCCCCTGCAGGAAGCTTTCTCCTTGCGGGGGTTTTTCTCCCTTGCGGGAAGCTTTTTCTCCGTGTCACGGAGAGGTCCATCCCCCTAAGTCAGGGGAGTCCAACCCCCTAAGTCCCCCTTGCTAAGGGGGATTCCGAGGGCTGCTGCCCTCTGGACACCCGCTTTTGTGCGTTGCGTTACGGCGTAGCGTTTGGAGTTGGTGAGGTGTGTGGAGGGAAAGCGCCGGGGGAGGGAGGTCGCCAGCTATCGTTGGGCGCCTTCGTCGGGAAAACTAAAAACGAAATGCTGCCTCGTACCAAACAGCCTCTCTTGGATGGCGGTTTCGTTGTTGGGAAGAGTGGGTTACTGTAAAAGTACAGTTATTTTGAGAGGGGACGGTACTTATGGAGGAAGTAGCTACATAAGTACAGTTATTTAGACTCCGGACTTGCTTTTCGGGGATTTTCCGAGGAAATAGATGTACTTTTACAGTTGTTGCGATGGATGGCGGGAGTTTGAGGAGAATAACTGTATTTTTGCGGGCATATTGATTAGTGGCCGTCCATTGATGACAAGCTTTAATTGTCGGTCGCGGAATGCGTACGGCATCGATCAAAGGAGGACAAAAAATGGCAATCAAACGCGCGAAAATCACGGTCGTCGGCGCAGGCTTCACGGGAGCGACGACGGCTCTCATGCTGGCACAGAAAGAACTGGGAGACGTCGTTCTTCTCGACATTCCCCAACTCGAGAATCCGACGAAAGGCAAAGCGCTCGACATGATGGAATCGACGCCGGTTCAAGGCATCGACTCCCGTATCGTCGGCACGGCCAATTACGCCGATTCCGCGAATTCCGACGTCGTCATCATCACGGCCGGCATCGCCCGCAAGCCGGGCATGAGCCGCGACGATCTCGTGAACACGAACGCGGGCATCGTGAAATCGGTGTGCGAGAACGTGAAAGCGACAAGCCCTAACGCTTACGTCATCATCCTCTCCAACCCGGTCGACGCGATGACATACGTGGCGAACAAAGCGCTCGGTTTCCCTAAAAACCGCGTTATCGGCCAATCCGGCGTCCTCGACACGGCTCGTTACAACACGTTCCTGGCGGAGGCGCTCAACGTATCCGTCGAAGACGTGCGCGGCGTCGTGCTCGGCGGTCACGGCGACGATATGGTTCCGCTCGTTCGATACACGACGATCGGAGGCATTCCGGTCGAGAAATTGCTCCCCAAAGAGCAAATCGACGCGATCGTGGCCCGCACCCGCGTAGGCGGCGGCGAGATCGTCAACTTGCTGGGCAACGGCAGCGCGTACTACGCGCCGGCCGCGTCCCTCGTGCAAATGACGGAAGCGATCCTCAAGGACAAAAAACGCATCCTGCCGATCATTGCCTTGCTGCAAGGCGAATACGGCTACGACAACCTGTTCATGGGCGTCTTGGCCGTTCTCGGCGGCGACGGCATCGAGAAGATCCTTGAAATCGAATTGACGGGCGAAGAGAAGACGGCGCTCGAGAAGTCCGCCGAATCCGTACGCAACGTCATCAAGATCGTAGAGAACGCGTAAGCGATCCGATCGGATCTTGGCGAGCGAGGGAGCCTTCGGGCTCCCTTTTCTGCACGATTCAGAATGTATAAGTTTCACGCTTATCCATTTCTGAATCGTCTCCGCAAAGCTTCTTCAGCGCCCTGAGGACGCCGAAGGCGTTTTTGCTTGGTCGGTCGGTTTTGTTCACGATTCAGAATGTATAAGTTTCACGCTTATCCATTTCTGAATCGTCTCCGCAAAGCTTCTTCAGCGCCCAGAGGACGCCGAAGGCGTGTTTGCCCGGTGGCAAAATTTGTGTATACTAAGGTTGTCCTAGTGAATCGAGTGGAGGGAAAATTCATGTACACGTTTATGGTCTTTTTGCACATCATCGGCGCGGTCGGCATGGGAATCTACGCGATTCTTCCGTTCGTCGTCGGCAAATTCAAACAACTTTCGGGAGCTGCCCAAGAAGGGCTCGCAAGCGGTCTTATTTCCGGGGGCAGAATCGGGCAATACGCGCTCGTTCTTCAATTGCTTACGGGCGGTTACTTGATTTCCAACGCGGAAGGCGGAGCGAAATACGCGGTAGGCTGGATGATCGCGGTAGGCGTTCTGTTCATCCTGATCGGCGCTTTGTCCGGCATCGTGCAAGCCCCGTTGAAGCGCATCGTCGCGGCTTCGGCGAAAAGCGAGAGCGCAAGCTCCGATATTTCCCGCGTGCAAATGATGAGCGCGATTATTTTCGTCATTTTCGTAGTTATCATTTGGTTGATGTCGAATCCGACCTTCAAAGGCTAATCGAATCCGAAAGGCAGGAAAGCCCCGTTCACGATGTGAACGGGGCTTTTTGCTTATTTTCGTCTAAATTCACTGTGCTATAATGGTGGGATCTTTCGGAAATGGACGGATGCGACAATGGCGAACAAGTGGATATCGAACGTGCTCGGCCGCTACGATAGCGGGATATGGATACGCGTGCTAGGCGCGGCGCTCACGACGATTACGGGCTTTATGATTCGTCCGTTCCTCGTTCTCTATTTGTACGACAAGCTGGAAGGCTCCGTCATCCTGCCGATGCTGATCGTCGGCTTGCAGCCGTTATGCGGGTTATTCGTCAATTGGTTCGGGGGCGGATGGAGCGACCGTTTCGGCCGGAAGCCGCTGATCATGATCTCGCTGGCGCTGCAGATGCTGTGCATGGTCGGCTACGTGTTCGCGGACGGCGCATGGCACTACGCGGTTATCTCGATCGTGAACGGCATCGGGTTCGCGCTGTACATGCCGGCGGCGAACGCGCAGATGACGGACATGGTTCCGGCGGAGAAAAGGGCGGAAATATTCGCTTTGCTGCATACCGCGTTTAACGTCGGGGCGGCCGTCGGACCGGTTCTCGGCTTGCTCATGTTCTCGTGGAATCCGTCGGCGGTGTTCCTGCTGTCGGCCATGTCCTTCGTCGCGTATATGTTGCTCGTGTGGTTCAAACTGCCGGAGACCGCGCCGCTTAAGGTCGGCGGACAGGCGGTCACCGCCGCCGCGATCCGCAGAAGCAAGACGAAGTTCTCGTGGAAGCAACATCGGACGCTTCTCGTACTTACGTTATTGAACTTGCCGATCGGCTTGCTGTACGCGCAGGTGGAATCGACGTTCCCGCTGCACTTGCAGACGAATTTCGAGCATTTCAAGACGGTGCTCGCTTCGATTCTGACTTTTAACGGCATTATGGTCATCGCCCTGCAAATCTGGATCGCCAAGAAAACGGAAGCGATGGCTTCCCACGTCTTGATCGGCTGGTCTTACGCGTTGTTCGCGATCGTCGCGATCGGTTACGGCTATTCCAACGTCATCGTGCTTTTGTTCCTCGCCGAATTCGTCTTCACGATCGGGGAAATGGTCAACGGCCCGCATACGCAGAAGTCCGTTTCGCTGATGGCGCCGGAAGAGCAACGCGGGTTCTACTTCTCCGTGTTCGGCTCGAGCCAGATGCTGTCCCGCGGATTAGGACCGATCGTCGGCGGCGCTCTCATGGAGTGGACGAACGGGGAAACGTTGTTCACCGTTCTCGCCGCGTTGCTGCTGCTGGCCGGGCTCGGACAATATAGGGTGTTAAAGGGCGTAACCGTCGAGAGATCGGAATAAAGAGACGGCGGCGCAACATTCCGACGATTCCCCTCGTCAATAAGGCAAGAGGGAAAAGGGGGCGTTCGGATGAAGTTCGCGAAAATAATGTTCGTGGCGGTCTTCGCGTTGACGTTGGTCGCCACGCTGGCGGCGTGCGGGAATAAGCCGGAGAAGGAAGGCAAGCAAGCGGGAGGAACTCCGGAAGTCGAGGCCGGTTATATCGGCTACGTCGTGAAGGCGGAAGGCGGACGAATTCTCGTGGTCAGTCCCGTGGAGCGCAATTTCGGTTCCGGCGGCGCGCAGCATTATTACGAGGCGATCTGGTTTGCGAAGGTGCCCGACGACATCGAAATCGGGCAGCGGGTCGAGGTCATTCCCGAAGGCGGAATCGAGGAAAGTTATCCCGCGCAAGGCATCGCCGCGAGCGTAATGGTGCTGCCGGCGACGAATGCTCCGCAAGGAGCGAAGCTGACGGAGGCGGAAGCGATTCGCCGGGCGCTCGGGGACGAGCGAGCGGGAGAGTACGAGATTCCGGCCGTGAAGAAGGTCGGCTACGATGCCGAGTCAAAAAAATGGGTCGTGGCGTTAACGCAAAGCGGCGACGAGAAATCGATCGAGATCGACGTGGCGGATTCCGGTTCGACTAAGTCGGCGACGAACGAAGGGTACGAGCCGTTCGGGGATAAACCGCCGCTGCCGAAAGTCGCCGCGGGCGAGACGACGATTGCCGTCCTGCAAAGCTCGTACTGCTGGAGCGGCAAGTCAAGCAGCGTGTGCGCCGACTATGCCGGTCCGCAGGATATGCTGAAAGACAAGCCGAAGGATGCCGTAAAGCCGGGAGCGCGCATCGCATTCGCGTTCGCGACGAAACCACCGACAGCTTCGGAGACGCACGTGTCTTTATTTAACGAAGACGGCGCCGTCGTGGAAGTGAAATTGGACGGCAACGCGTTCGTCGCTCCGAGCGAACCCGGCATCTATTATTACGGCTTGTCCGTCTGGTGGATGAAGGACGTCGAGAAGAGAATATCCGAGAACTCCTCCAGCTACGCGTTCGCGATCGAAGTGAAGGAATGAACGAAATGCAGCCTTTATCCATTCGGATAGGGGCTGCATTTTTTATACATAAGATTCTTATACGATTCGGCGGACGTTTATTATATATATTACCGTTTGTAACCGCTTTATAATACACATAGAATCGATAGAAGATGTTCCATTCAGGGGAGGAAACAAGATGTCAGCCAACAAAAAAACGATGGCGCTTGCCGTTATGGCCGCTTTTGCCGTCGTGACCGCCGCTTGCGCGCCGGACAGAAACGAGACCGCGCCGACAAGCGAAGCTTCCGCCGAAGCGGCGAAGCCGGAGAGGCTGCTCGTATGGTCGAACGACGACGCCAATCAACTGAAAGTGGCCGAGGAGATCGCGAAGAAGTATACGGAGCAGACCGGCATCCAAGTCGATGTCGAACCGGTAAGCGGCGGGGAGCAAGTCCAGAAGCTCGCGCTCGCGGCGCCTTCCGGCAAAGGGCCGGATCTGTTCTATCAGCCGCAGGACCGTCTTGGGGATCTCGTTGCCCAAGGGCTCGCGGAACCGATCCAAATAAGCGAAGACGCTATCCAAGGATATAGCGAGGCGGCCGTTGAAGCGGTCCGTTACGACGGCCAAACCTACGGTTATCCGATCTCCGTCGAGACCTACGCGCTTTACTATAACAAAGACCTGATTCCCGAGCCGCCGGCCACGGTCGAGGACGTGAACAAGCTCGGCGCGAGCTTGACCGACACGAAGAACGACCGTTACGGCTTCTTGATGGTTCCGGACTTCTATTATTCCATCCCGTTCATCGCCAATTACGGCGGATACATTTTCGGCGGGAAGCCGGGCAGCTACGAGGTGGCCGACATCGGCTTGAACAATGCGGGAACCGTTGAAGGCTTGACGAAATATCAGCAATTCATGAAGCAGAACGCCATTCCGGAGACGCTCACCATCGATGTGATGGATACGCTGTTCACGGAGAGCAAGGCCGGGATGATCGTTAACGGGTTGTGGTCTCTGAAGACTTACCGCGAGAAGCTTGGGGACAAGCTGGGCACGGCTCCGCTTCCTTCCGTCAACGGCAAGGCCGCTCCTTCCTTCGTCGGCGTCAAGTCATGGTTCGTCTCCTCCTATACGAAGAACGCGCAATGGGCCGCGGATCTCGCAGAATTCATGACGAACGACGAGAACGCCCAGCTCTATTACGACACGACGGGAGAAATTCCGGCCCGTTCGGCCGTGCAAGGGAAGATCGCCGATCCGTCGTACAAAGGTTTCACCGATCAGATCGCGAGCGGCATCCCGATGCCGAACGTTCCGGAGATGACTCCGGTATGGGAAATGGACAACGCCCTCGACTTTATCATGAAGGGTCAGGACGTCAAGTCGGTGCTGGACGAGTCCGTAGAGAAAATCAGTCAACAAATTGCGGCATCCGGAAAATAAAAATCGGGCGCGGAAGAGAATACTCTCTTCCGCGCCCGATTTGGGAGGATCACGATGGCCATACGGCATGAACAGCCGCATCTTGCTTATAAACCCGGCGCAAGCGGCCGATCCGGACATCGTCCGGCGGCGGCTCTCGCCTTGTCGCTCCTGTTCGCCGGCTTGGGACAGTTGTATAACAGAAGCTACTTGAAAGGCATTGTATTTATCGTTATCGAAGCGGCGTTTCTGATCGCATTCTCGGATTTCATCCAGCTTGGCCTATGGGGGATATATACGCTGGGCACGATCCCGAAGCTGGACCATTCGATCTTTCTATTGGTTTACGGGATTTTATCGATTCTGCTGCTGTCGATCGCGGTCGCTCTTTACTTTCTGAACGTACGGGATGCGTGGAGCCAAGCGGTCAACATCCGGGAAGGTTGGGTACGGCCCGGCCTCGGGGAGACGATCAAGGCCGGGTATGAGCGGAGCTTTCCGTATATTTTGACGGTTCCCGGTTTCCTGATGCTCGTCTTCGTCGTCATCTTCCCGTTGCTCTTCGCGATATCGCTCGCGTTTACGAACTATAATCTGTACCACTCGCCGCCCAAAAACCTGGTTGACTGGGTCGGCTTCGACAATTTCGTCCAGCTCGCCACCGTACCGATCTGGAATCGTTCGTTCGTCAACGTGTTCTCGTGGACGGTCGTATGGACGATCGCGTCCACGTCGCTGCAGATCGGGATCGGCTTGCTTCTTGCGCTGCTCGTAGGAGACAAGCGAATCAAGTTCAAGAAGCTGATCCGCACGATTCTGATCTTGCCTTGGGCGGTGCCGAACTTCGTATCCATTTTGATCTTCTCCGCCTTGTTTAACGATCAATTCGGAGCGGTCAACCGAACGATCGCGAGGTGGTTCGGCGGTACCGGCATCCCGTGGCTGACCGATCCGATATATACGAAGATGGCGCTGATCGGCATACAAGCGTGGCTCGGATTCCCGTTCTTGTTCGCCTTGTTCACCGGGGTTCTGCAAAGCATCTCGAACGAGTGGTACGAAGCCGCCGACGTGGACGGAGGCACGCGCTGGCAGAAGTTCAGGCACATTACGCTGCCTCACGTGCTGTTCGCCACGGGGCCGCTGCTCTTGATCCAGTACACGTCGAACTTCAACAACTTCAACATCATCTATCTGTTCAACGGCGGAGGCCCGGCAGTCCGGGGGCAGACGGCGGGCGGCACGGATATTCTGATCTCATGGGTGTACAAGCTGACCTTCACGAACAATAACTATAGCATGGCCGCCGCCATCTCGCTCATTATCGGCTTGATCGTCATTCTGTTCGCCTTCTTCCAATTCCGCCGTTCGAGCTCGTTCAAGGGGGAGCGAAATTACTAAATGAGAGCAAGCGCGAGATCCCGGTTCGAAGTAGCGGGCATCTACTTCATTTTGGCCGTCGCGGCGGCCGTCATCTTCTACCCGCTCGGATGGGCGGCGGGATTGTCGTTCAATTCCGGCACGAGTCTTTACTCGGCAAGCATGATTCCGCGGCATCCTTCGCTGGAGCACTACAAGTGGCTGTTCGCGAGTCCGGAAAGCGATTATTTGAATTGGTACCGGAATACGCTGTTCGTATCCGCGTTCACGAGCCTGTTCTCCGTCATCGTCACGTCGATCATGGCGTATGCGTTGTCGCGGTTCGAATTTGCCGGTCGGAGAAGCGGGTTATACGCTTTTCTGCTGTTGCAGATGTTCCCGGTCATGATGGCGATGGTCGCGCTCTACATTTTCCTCAATCTGATCGGCTTGTTAAACACGCTGACCGGACTCGTACTGATCTACGTAGGCGGTCAAATTCCGTTTAACGCTTGGCTTGTAAAAGGATATCTGGATACGATTCCGCGCGAGCTCGACGATGCCGCGAAGATGGACGGCGCCGGCCCGCTGCGGATATTCGCCCGGATACTTCTGCCGCTCATCGTCCCGATTCTGGCGGTCGTGGCGTTGTCGAACTTCATGATGCCGATCTTCGACTTCATCTTGCCGTCCATCATCCTGCACGATTCCGACAAATATACGCTGGCGGTCGGGTTATATCATTTCGTAACCGAGAAATATTCAAGCAACTTCACCGTGTTTACCGCTGGAGCGATCCTGATCGCTCTCCCCGTTGCGTTAATCTATTTATTCCTGCAGCGGTTCTTCATCTCCGGCTTAACGACCGGAGGAACCAAAGGCTAGCGACAGATGAAAAGGAGCGATTCTACGATGCGGAAGTCATTTCTGAAAGGCGCGGACATCTCGTTCGTCGACGAGATCGAGACGGAAGGCGGTTCTTTTTTCGAGAACGGACGGAAGAGGGACGTGCTCGACATTTTGCGGGACAGCGGCATTAATTCGGCCCGGCTTCGGATATGGAACGCGCCGAGCTTCGATTACTGCAATGTGGAAAAAACGAAGAAGATGGCCAAGCGAATCAAGGACAAGGGCCTGCATTTTCTGCTGGACTTCCACTATTCCGATTATTGGGCCGATCCGGG
This sequence comes from Cohnella suwonensis, assembly GCF_042655365.1. Classification (NCBI taxonomy): domain Bacteria; kingdom Bacillati; phylum Bacillota; class Bacilli; order Caryophanales; family Paenibacillaceae; genus Cohnella; species Cohnella suwonensis. The sequence continues at coordinate 126,465 of NZ_JBHSMH010000021.1, forward strand.
CAAGCAACATATGCCGAAAGCCTGGGAGAAGCTGACTTTCCCGGAGCTGGTCGACGCGGTTCGGGATTTCACCCGCGACACGATCGCGGAGCTGAAGAGACAAGGCACGCTGCCCGATATGGTCCAGATCGGCAATGAGATCACGAACGGCATGATCTGGGGCGAAGGACGCGTCGACGGGGATTGGGACACCGATGAGCAGTGGCGCAAGCTCGGCGATCTGATCGAGGCGGGCATTCGCGGGCTGAACGAGGCGCTGGAGCAAGAGGACAAGGTTCCGGTCATGATCCACATCGACCGCGGAGGGGATAACGCCGGCAGCCGTAAATTTTACGACCGCCTCGCCGCGATGAACGTCGATTACGATATCATCGGCCTATCCTATTATTCGTGGTGGCACGGAACGCTCGAGGAGCTGACGGATAACTTAAGCGACTTGGCGAACCGATACGGTAAAGACATCGTCGTCGTGGAAGCCGCGTATCCGTGGACGATGACGCCGCCCGACGATCAACCTCTCATTTTCAATACGGAGGAATGGTTGTACCCCGGGTATCCGGCGAACACGGAAGGACAATCCGCTTGGCTGAGCAAGCTGATGGATGTGATCCGCGCTACGCCCGGCGATCGCGGAATCGGGGTGTACTATTGGGAGCCTTGCTGGATTCCCTCCAAGCCGCAGTGGTCCGTCGGACACGAGAACAATTGGTCGAATCTGACGCTGTTCGACTATGCCGGCAATAAATTACCGTCGCTCGATGCTTTCAAGGATTAAGCTCCTACTAGAAATATGCCGTCGAATGTTGGATAATTGAGGCAACAATCGGCAGGCGGGGATGAGACATGAGATGGGGCGACGAGAATATCAGATGCGTGTTTACTTCCATTGAAAGGTCTCTTCCGTTATTTATCGAGACGATCGGTTACAGCGCATGGGAACGGGTGTTCAACAGACCGGACGGCTATCCGCATTATCATTGGCTGCACACGATGGAAGGGGAGGGCATCCTTGAATTCGGAGGGGAGCGCGTTTCGCTGACGGCGGGCAAGGGAGCGTTGCTGGCTCCTTTTACCCCTCATATGTACTTTCCGGACTCGCCCCGATGGTCGACGGTTTATATCACGTTCGGCGGGGCGGCGGCTTCGGCGATCCTGGACTCGCTGGATATGAACGTCTCCGCGATCTATACCGAGACCGAACGGGCGCTATTCGCGGATCTGATCGGGGATATGATCGTTAAGGCCGATCGCGATTCCGAATTTACCGGCTTGGAGTCGTCCACGGAAATGTACCGCTTCCTCATGCAGCTTCGGAAGTTCGGCAAACGGAACGACCAGCCTTCCTTGTCGCAATATTACGAGAAGCTGCGTCCGGTCGTCCGGTGGATGGAGAGGAGTCTATCGGCGAATTTCGGATTGCCGGAAATCGCGGAGCAAGCGCACATGAGCGTCTCCTATTTGAGCGAGTTGTTCCAGGAAGCATTCGGCATGAGCCCATACTCCTTCCTGATTCAGCTTAGAATTCGGGAATCCAAGAGGATTATGATTACGAATCCGGGCTTGGCGCTTAAAGAGGTGGCCACGCTGACCGGATTCAACGATGTCAGCCACTTCGTCGCCACCTTCCGGAAAAAAGAGGGGATCACGCCGGCGAAGTACAGGGAGCTGCATCTTTCCTCGCCTTCATGAAGTTCAAGACCTATATTAGTAAAACGGAGGAGCCGAATTGACGGCTCCTCCGCTGCTTTATCAGTTGACCTCGTTTGCTTCGATCTCGGTCAATTCGTCGAGCGTCTTCTCGAACGCGGGCGCGAGGTTGGCGAGAAACCATTCGACTTCGGGCAACGCAAGCGCGTTAAGCTTTTCCTCGCTCTGTCTGCGCGCCGTCGCGAACTCGCGGTTGCCGGCGGACATCTCGCTGATGCATTTCAAGTAGGCGTCGAGCAGGTCGGCGGCTTTCAGGAGGCGTTCCATTTCCGGATTCGCCGGCTTGCGGCCGAGCAACGGCTCGTAACGCGACTGCAATTCGGAAGGGACGGTCGCGAGCAGCCGTTCCGCGGCCAAATGCTCGATTTCGCGGAAGTTCGCCAGAATACGGGGGTTATGGTGCTTGACGGGCGTCGGAATATCGCCCGTGAACACTTCGGTCGCGTCGTGAAAAAGCGCGTAAGATGCCGCTTCGTCGGGATTGATGTCTTTTTTGAATATTTCCCGCGCAATATTGCCGAGCGCGTGCGCGATGATCGCCACGTGGTACGAGTGCTCGGCGACGTTCTCGGAAGTCGTGTTTCTCATGAGACTCCATCTCTCGATATGCTGCAACCGGTATAAATACGCCAAAAAATGATTCGCCATCGTCCGGACTCCTTTTCTCTCTCCGCTCGTCATTATGCTATTATATAATGGATGAGGTACATCGAACAGAGAGGGGAAACCGCAATTATGGCTTCTGCATTCGAACAAAGCGTCTATCAACTGATCGTGGAAACTTCCACTAACCTTCCGGCGGACGTCCGCCGTACGATAACGAAAGCACGCGAGGCCGAGGACCGCGCGACGAGGGCGGGATTGTCGCTGTCGACGATCGCCCAGAACATCGAGATGGCGGAATGCAACGTGTCTCCGATCTGCCAAGATACCGGCATGCCGACGTTCGTCGTTCACACGCCGGTCGGCGCGAACCAGATCGTCATGAAACGGGAAATTCGCGAGGCGATCGCGAGAGCGACGAAAGACGGCAAGCTACGTACGAACTCCGTCGACTCGTTGACGGGCGCGAACACGGGCGATAACCTCGGACCAGGCACGCCGGTCATCCACTTCGAGCAATGGGAGCGCGACGAAGTCGACGTGCGCCTCATACTGAAGGGCGGCGGCTGCGAGAACAAGAACATTCAGTACAGCCTCCCGGCGGAAATCGAAGGACTCGGTAAAGCCGGACGCGATTTGGACGGCATTCGCAAATGCGTGCTGCACGCGGTGTACCAGGCGCAAGGACAAGGCTGCAGCGCGGGCTTCATCGGCGTCGGTATCGGCGGCGACCGCACGACGGGGTACGAGCTGGCGAAGCAGCAATTGTTCCGCCATATCGAGGACGTGAACCCGATCGCCGAGCTCGCGCAGCTCGAAGACTACATTCTCGACAAAGCGAACCAGCTCGGCATCGGCACGATGGGATTCGGGGGCAACGTGACGCTGCTCGGCTGCAAAGTCGGCGTCATGAACCGGTTGCCGGCGAGCTTCTTCGTATCCGTCGCGTATAACTGCTGGGCTTACCGCCGCCAAGGCGTGCTGCTCGACGGCGCGACGCACGAAATCAAAGAGTGGATCTACGAGAGCGGCACCGGCGTATCGATGACGAACGAAGCGGCGACGGCGAACGAAAGCAATGGCGGGGCGGCTCCGGAGAAAGCGCGCGAAGTCGTGCTTCAAATGCCGTTGTCCGAAGAGGATGTACGCGGCTTGAAAGTCGGCGACGTCGTCATCCTGAACGGCGAAATGCATACGGGACGCGACGCCTTGCATAAACACTTGATGGACAACGAGGCCCCGCTCGATTTGAACGGCGGCGTCATTTACCACTGCGGTCCGGTCATGCTGAAAGACGACGCAGGCTGGCACGTGAAGGCGGCCGGTCCGACGACGAGCATCCGCGAGGAGCCTTATCAAGGCGATATCATGAAGAAATTCGGCTTGCGCGCGGTCATCGGCAAAGGCGGCATGGGGCCGAAGACGCTGAAGGCGTTGCAAGAGCACGGCGGCGTGTACTTGAACGCGGTCGGCGGCGCGGCGCAATATTATGCGGAATGCATCAAGAACGTCAACGGCGTCGACTTCATGGAATTCGGCATTCCGGAAGCGATGTGGCATCTTCAGGTCGAGGGCTTCGCGGCGATCGTTACGATGGACTCGCACGGCAACAGCTTGCATGCCGACGTGGACAAGGATTCCAAAGCGAAGCTGGCGCAATTCAAGGATCCGGTGTTCGCTTAAGAAAAAAGTTCGTTCAAAAAGTTCGGTTTTCAGCACCGAGAAGGTTGAAAGAAGCTAGGGAATGAGGATCGGAGCGTAGGCAAACCTACGTGAGAACCGGAAGTCCCGTGCAGCATTCAAGATTCGACGTCGAATATACTTCTCGAAATCACTTCGTGATCAAAATCGGACTTTTTGAACTTCCTTTAAGGAGCTTATATGACCAAGTTCAGGCTGAAGCTGACCGTTCTCTTCGTCCTATTGATCGGATTCTCCGTCCTTGCCGCAGGCTTGCTGATGGGGAATTCGTATCAACGCAACCATCAGGACGCTCTGCGTAACCATATGATCCGAGAGCTTCACGTGCTTAACGCGGCTACGCCTTGGCCGGAAGACGGAGACGAGGACAAGTTATCTTCCTATCTGGAGGAAGAGGCTAAGAGGTTTAAGGAAATCGCGGGCATGAGGGTGACCTATATCCGTCTGGACGGCAAAGTGATGGGGGATTCCGATCACGAGCCTGCGACGATGGACAACCATATCGCCCGCGAGGAGGTTCGCCAAGCGCTCGCCGAAGGGACGGGAAGCAGCGTCCGCCATAGCGACACGCTCGGGGAGAACATGATGTACGTGGCGCTGAAGGTGAGCGGCGAGCAAGGCGGAGAGCCGAAGGGCATCATCCGGTTGTCCATGAGCCTCGGAGATATCGAGCGAAGCCTGAACAACATGTGGCTGGCGCTTATTTTCGGCTTATGCCTGTTGTTCGTCGTCGCGGCCGTCGTCAGCTATCGCGTCGCGCTAAGCGTCACGCGTCCGCTCGAGCGGATGACTTCGGCGGCCAAGCGAATGGCGAACATGGATTACGCCATTCGCGTGCCGGAGGCCGGACGCGACGAGATGAGCGAGCTTGCCCGCGCCTTGAACGCGATGGCCGGAAGCTTGCAGGGACAGCTGGACGAGATTCGGCATAACGGCACTCGTCTTCAGGGCGTGCTCGACAACATGATGAGCGGCGTCGTCATGATCGCGCACGACGGCAAAATCACGCTGTTCAGCAGGCAGGCCGAGCAATTGCTCGGCGGCACGGCCCGGGAGCGCGTCGGCCGAAGCTATACGGAGATCAAACAGCATTACGAGCTGACGGGACTTATCCGCGAAGGTCTGACGAGCCTGGTGACGCTTCATGACGAGCTGACGGTGTATTATCCGGAAGAACGGCTGCTCGAAATCAACATCGTCCCGATGACGATGAGCGGGGAGGAAGAGCCGGGACTTCTGCTCGTCATGCAGGACGTATCCGCGATCCGCAAGCTGGAGAGAATGCGTAGCGAATTCGTCGCCAACGTATCCCATGAGCTGAAGACGCCGGTCGCCGCCGTCAAAGGCTTCGCCGAGACGCTGCTTGCGGGCGCCATAAACGATCCCGAGACGGCCAGATCGTTCTTGACGATCATTCAGGACGAGAGCGACAGGCTCAACCGGCTGATCGGCGACATCCTGGAGCTGTCCAAGATCGAATCGAGGCGTTCTCCGCTGCAGTTCTCGCCGATCGAGCTGCCGTCGTTCCTCGGCCGGATGACCGAACTGCTGTCCGCCGAGGCGGCGAGAAAAGACATCGAGCTGGACGTGCGGACGGAGGAAGGTTTGTTCCTTGAAGCGGACGAGGACCGGCTCGGCCAGATCGTCATGAACTTGATGCAGAACGGCATTAATTACACGCCGGAAGGCGGCAGGGTCAAAGTCCGAGCGTTCGTCGTCGCGTCGGAGAACGAGGAAGAGGAATTCGTGAGGATTACCGTATCGGACACCGGCATCGGCATTCCGAAGAAGGACATTCCGCGTATTTTCGAACGGTTCTACCGGGTGGACAAAGCAAGATCGCGGAGCTCCGGCGGCACCGGCCTCGGCTTGTCGATCGTGAAGCACCTGACGGAGCTGCATCACGGCACGATCCGGGTCGAAAGCACGGTCGGCGTCGGCTCCCAATTCATTTTAGAGCTGCCGCTGATCCAACCTTAACAAGAAAAGGGAGAAAACTCGCCTATTTTACGTTGCGTTAACAATTGCATGACGACCCGTTTACAGTGGTATGATAAAAATAGGGAAGAGAGTTAAACAGGCAGGACGGCCTGCTGGACCGGAGGAGCGCATGTCGGATAAAGTATTGATTATCGAAGACGAACCGACGCTTGCACGTCTCGTTACCTATAACCTCTCTCAAGAAGGCTATGAGACGGAAGTCGTCGGCAACGGCGCGGAAGGACTTCATAAGGCGATTCATGAATCATACGCCATTGTTTTTCTCGATTTGATGCTGCCGGGAATGAACGGGTTCGAAGTGCTTCAGAAGCTTAGACAGAACGGCGTGAAGACGCCGGTTATCATTTTGACCGCGAGGAACGCCGAAGAAGAAGTCGTGCAAGGGCTGAAGCTGGGCGCGGACGATTATATCACGAAGCCGTTCGGCGTCGCGGAGTTGCTCGCGCGCACGTCGGCCGTGCTCAGACGGTCGAGGAACGAAGAGAGCAAGCCTTCGATGGCGACGGGCGGCGAGAAGGTCATTACGATCGGCGACCTGCAAATTTTCCCGGATAAATACGAAGTGTTCTCGAACGGCCAGTGGATTACGCTGCGTCCGAAGGAATTCGAAGTGCTGCTGTACTTGGCCGAAAGGCCGGGCATCGTCATCACCCGAGACGATCTGATGAACGTCGTGTGGGGGTTCGATTACATCGGCGGTCAACGCACGGTGGACGTTCACGTCAGCTCTCTTCGCAAGAAGCTCGAGCTCGGCCAGCAAAGCGTGCAGATCGATTCGATCCGCGGCGTCGGGTACAAGCTGTTCATCAATCGCAAGACGACCTCGCCGAGCCGTTAGACGCTAGAGCAAACCCCGTATTCGCGTAGCGAGCCCCTTGGAATAAACGTCGGATCGCCCTTTCGGGTTATTCCGATGCTATTCCAAGGGGTGTTTTTTAATTAATTCCTCTTTTTATCCCTGAATTGTCCGGGCGTCATCCCTTCCGACTTACGGAACGATCGAATGAAGTTTTGCGGATTGTTGTACCTGAGCCTTGCCGCGATATCTTTGATCGTCACGTCCGTTTCGGCGAGCCATTTCTTCGCCATGGCGAAACGGAAGGCAGCCAAATATTCGCTGAACGAGCTGTTCGTCTCTTTCCTGAAAACGCTGCTTAAATAGTTCGCGTTATAATTCAACCTCGAAGCGCAGTCCTCCAAGGTGAGATCGGTATCGTAGAAACGATGGACGAGATCGATCATTTTCTCCGAAATATTGTGGTACTGCGCTTCCTGACGATCTCTGAATGTCCGGATCATCGGATGAACGACGGTCGTCCAGAACCAATCTTCGATTTCCGGCACCGTGTTCAAGTCGAGCAACTCGTCGAATAACGATCCCTTCGCGAGACGGATTTGATTCAGGCTGATGCCGGTTTCCTGCATGACGACGAGCAGGCTGTTTAGCAGCCTCATCGTCGGAACGTGGTACTCCTGCGGGGATAATCCCGCCGAGAACACGGGAACGAGGAACGCCGCCAGCAGTTCCTTGGCTTTGTCCTTGTCCGCGAGCTTGATCGCGTCGAGCAGCTCGCTCTCCAGATGGTTCGGGTAGCTTCTATTCAAGTAGTGCTTGCCTTGATTCGCGTTCTCGTATTGGACGATGATGCCTTCGCCCAGCTTCATCCGATGCTTGAGAGCGTCCAAGCCTTCGCGATAGGCGGCCGATAGTCGCGCCACGGAGGGGAACGGCAGACTGATTCCGATGCTTGCCTTCAGGTCGAGAAAGCTTTGGATTTGCCGTTGCAAGTGGTCGGTCGTCTCGAACAGGAAGTTATTGAAGTCATTCTCGCCGGAGTCGGCGACCGCGTTCCCGAACAGCGTGACGACGGTCTGATCGATGATGACGGGAGCGAACCGGACGTTCGAAGGGACAAGCTCCTCGATCATATTATGGACCGCGAATAAGAGCAGCTCCATATCCCTCTTATCGTAACGGGTGTTCTCGAGGGAATCGATCTGGAGAGCGACGACGGCCATCGACGACCAAGATTGAAGTTGTCCGGTGTATCCGAATCGCTCGAGCTGCTCCTTCAGATCGCCGTTTCTGACGTTTCCTTGGAACGCCTTGGCCAGGAACGAGGCGCGCACGAGCTTCAGTTGCTGGTGCACCTCGCTTTCCAGCCGGGAATTGGATTGGAATAGCCGCTGGACGCGATCGCCGATCGCTTGGAATTCGTTCGTCCCGTCTTGCTTCACGTCGACGTATCGGACGTTCATTTGTTGCAATAGCCGCTGGATCGGCGAATACATCCGGCGAGAGCCGAGCCATGCCAGCAGCATCGTGAGGATGAGCATGAACGCGCATACGATCAACGTGTAAACGCCGATCTTGCGGGATTCTTTCGTCAGGCTGGCGATGGACGTATAAGACAGATAGACCCATCCGTTGGACGGAGAACGATAATAGGTCACGGTGTACTTGCGTTGATCGATCGTCGAATTGAATTGCCCGTTCGGATCGTCGAATTTGCCGGTTTCTCCGAATCCGATCGCGGAAAGGGGGCGTCCGATGAAAGAAGAATCGGGATGGACCAGAATGCGAAGCTTATCGTCGAGAATCAACGTCGTATCCGACTGGTCCGGATCGTATTGCAATAGCTCCTGCAGGCTGCACGTCGGGATGTTCGCCATGACCAAGCCGAACGGATTCACGTCGGTAACTGGCAATTTTTTGTTCAAGCTGATACTGTATCCGCAATTGACGCTATTGGCGCTTTCTTCGCTGTAAAACCAGGCGGAAGGATGCAGCGTCCACCCCGTATCCTTGTCGTCCCGTATGAGAGCTTCGAGCTCCTCGTAAAACGGATATCGATCGAACCGGTACAAGCCCGAATTTTTGATCATCCAGTTGTTGCGACGGTTGACGAGGACGACGTCTTCCAGCTTCGTATCGAACGATTGCATGTGCAGCAACTCGTTTCGAATGTCGCCGTAAAGAATGAAATCGCTTTCGCTTAACGAGTTGTTCATCGCCTTTTTGAGTACGTTGGAGTTGATGACCTGATTCAAAGTGTGATTGACAGTCGTCAAAATTTGCTCTACATTGGCATTAATTTGAATGAGTAACTGAGTTTTACTTTTATTCACGTCTTTCTGAATTTCCGCAGTCGAGGTGACGTAAGAGAATATGCCGATGAACAGCACCGGCAGCGTGCTTAACAGAAAACCGAAGACGGTCATCTTGGTCAGAAAACTGTACGGACGCATCTGCAGCCATCACCTTGTTATCAAGATAGTTCCATTGTAGGCCAGTTATCCTCTTTCGGACAATAATCATTAAACGATTGAGTAATCATTATTACATTTTCGAGAGAGGATGACGACGACAATGGCCGCTTATCGCCGAAGATCAGGTCTAAGCAAGACTCTATACACGGCATTGTTCCTGCTGATGGCCTTCGCGATCACTTCTTGCGCCGGACAGACGGGATCCCGTTCGCCGAACGATGCCGATTCCCATCCCGTGATCACGATCATGGCGCCGCTTCATTTTCCGCAAGAGCCCGACCCGGCTTTGACCCGGCGCATCGGGGAGCTTACCGGCTCGCTCTTGGAAATCGACTGGGTTCGCGACGAAATCTATTCGGACAAATTAAACGCGGCTCTGTCGATGAACTCGTTAAAGAAAGCGACATTCGTGAAGTATACGGATTATATGGGAATGAAAAGCGCGCTGCGGTCGGGAATGTTCTGGGATATCGGTCCGTACTTGAAGGATTATCCGAACTTAAGCCGGCTGAACGGGAAGATTCTGGACCAAACCGCCGTGGACGGCAAAATGTACGGGTTGTACACGGAGCGGCCTTCTTCCCGTCAAGGCATTATTCTGCGGAAGGACTGGTTGGACCGCTTGAATCTGGAAGTACCCGGTACGCCCGAGCAATTATACGACGTGCTAAAGCAATTTACGTACGGAGACCCCGACGGTAACGGCATACGGGATACGTTCGGGCTCGCCGATCGCAACGACCTCGTATTCGGCGCCTTCAAGACGCTTAGCTCTTATATGGGGACGCCCAACAATTGGGACGTCCGAAACGGCAAGATCGTCCCCGAGTTCGCGACGCCGGAGTACATGGACACGATGGATTATATGAAGAAGCTGTTCGACGAGAAGCTCATCAATCCGGATTTCGTCGTGACGAGCAAGGAAATCCAGCGCGACTTGTTCATTAACGGCAAGGCCGGCGCGTATATCGGCAGCATGACGGACGTCGATCGTCTGGCGGACGAATCGAAGGCGGTCAATCCGAACGCGCGCCTGACGGTCGCCAACCGAATCGCGGGTCCGAAAGGGTATCGGATCTGGTCGATTCCTAATTTCAACGGGCTCTTCTTATTCTCCAAAGGCGCCATTAAGACGGAGGAGGAGATGAAGCAGGTGCTCGATTTCTTCGACCGTACCATGGATTCGGAGGTCGCGAATCTGATGAAATACGGCGTCGCCGACAGACATTTTACGTTGATCGGAGACGAAGTTTATTTACAGCCAAGAAGCGAGCAGCCATATATGAGCGAAATCGATCCACTTTATTCGCTGATGATCGCCAATTTGGGCAATCCGAACGTGAAGAAGGTCGTGAAAGAAGATCCGCCGATCGCGCTGGCCGAGAAGCTTACGGAAGACAACGAGCGATTCATCGTCAAGGACCCGACCGTCAACCTGGAGAACGCCGCCTACGACGAGATGAGCGCCGAGCTGCAAACGATCATTACCGTGGCGACCTACAACTATATATTGGGCACGATCGATCGGGCCGGTTTCGAGAAGGAAGTCGCCAAGTGGAGGCAAAGCGGCGGCAACGAGATCATCCGGCAATTCGAAGAAGCGTATTTCCGATAAGATAGATAGCTAAGCCGTCGCGCGTCCGCGCGGCGTTTTTTTTAGGACAGAAAGTATAGGTTTTATGGACATCTACTCATCTAGGCTTATCCTAATTTACGTGTCATTTTGGAACAATCGTACTATTATCCCCTTGCCTCAGAAGGA